>DATNQH010000159.1:0-21027 GCA_036704105.1 Leptolyngbyaceae cyanobacterium
CACTATGACGTGCATTTCACAACAGGATTGTTTGATTTGGACAATCCATTGCTAGCGCAAACGATCGCAGCAGATGGACAGCAAACTCCCAAACGCGCGATCGCAGTCGTGGATGCAGGAGTATTGGAGCATCATCCTCAATTACTAGCACAAATAGCAGCGTATTCGCAGCATTATGGCGATCTTCTCAGCATAGTTGCTGAACCAGCGATCGTGCCTGGGGGAGAAGCCGCCAAAAATGATCCCAGCTTGATAGAACAAATCCACAAAATCATCGAGCAAGTCGGCTTATGTCGTCACTCCTACGTTTTGGCGATTGGTGGTGGAGCCGTAATTGACATGGTGGGCTATGCAGCAGCAACCGCTCATCGGGGCGTGCGACTGATCAGAGTACCAACAACAGTATTAGCCCAAAACGATTCTGGCGTTGGCGTAAAAAATGGCATCAATGCCTTTGGCAAGAAGAACTTTCTCGGCAGCTTCGCAACTCCTTATGCCGTATTGAACGACTTTGATTTTCTCACCTCGCTGGACGATCGCGATTGGCGCTCTGGAATTGCAGAAGCGGTTAAGGTGGCATTAATTAAAGATCGGGACTTCTTTGAGTTCATCAGTTTCCACGCACAAGCGCTGGCACAGCGAGATATGACCGCTATGCAACAGCTAATCTATCGCTGCGCTCAGTTACACTTACAACACATTGCTACCAGTGGCGATGCGTTTGAAGCTGGTTCATCTCGTCCCCTGGATTTTGGTCACTGGGCAGCCCACAAACTAGAGCAATTGACAGACTACAGGCTGCGTCATGGGGAAGCAGTGGCGATCGGTATTGCCCTCGATAGCACTTATTCTTATCTAAAAGGTCTGCTTTGTTGGTCAGACTGGCAGCAGATCATGAATACACTAACAGCCTTGGGCTTCGAGTTGTTTGTACCAGAACTAGCACCAGCTAAGAACGAACAAAATCATCCCTCTCAATGCCCATTCCAAGGACTCAACGAATTTCGGGAACATTTAGGGGGAGAATTAACCCTAATGTTGCTGCAAGCGCTTGGACAGGGAATTGAGGTTCATGAAGTAGATTTGTCTTTGTACAGGCAAGCAATTTCTCTACTGGCTAATTGGTAGTTAGTAATTGGTGGTTGGTAGAGACGTAGCAGTGCTACGTCTCTACAGGTAACGCGGTAGTTGGGTAAAAATGATGAATGATGAATTGAAAGAATTCTTTTGCGATCGCATTCATAATTCATAATTCATCATTACCCATTAAAAAATCTTAAACAGATGAAGATCGGAACAAATAGCAATCACTTAACTTATTGCACTAACATTCACCCAGGCGAAGAATGGAGCCTCGTCTTTGCTAACCTCAAGCAATATGTTCCAGATCTTAAAGCACAGCTTACCCCAGGCAAACCATTCGGCATTGGCTTACGCTTGGCAGATGTGGCAGCAAGGGAACTGCTACAGGCAAACACTCTGGCTCAGTTTCAAGCATGGCTAAGCGAACATGACTTATACGTATTTACCTTAAATGGCTTTCCTTATGGTGGATTTCATCACCAGGTAGTGAAAGACTCTGTTTATGCTCCAGATTGGTCTAAGCCAGAGCGATTAGATTACACTTTACGTCTTACAACTATTTTGGCAGAACTGTTACCACTTGGAATAGAAGGTAGCATTTCCACACTGCCATTATCTTATAAGCCTTGGTTTAACTCAGATTCGGCGGCTGCGGATGTCTTCAAAACTGCCACTCTTCACTTGGCAGAGGTTGTAGCAGCAATGGTACGCATCCGAGCCGAGACAGGAAAGCTGCTACATCTGGATTTGGAACCAGAACCAGATGGATTGATTGAAAATGCTGCCGAGGTGGTTGATTATTTCCAAACGCAGTTACTGCCTATTGGTGGAGCTTACCTAGCAAAGCAGTTGGGAATATCCCTCGATGTAGCCCAATCTTATTTATTGGAACACATATGTGTTTGTTATGATACCTGCCATTTTGCGGTTGAGTATGAAGAGCCAGCTTCTGTGTTCGAGAAATTTGCAGCAGTAGGAATTAAGGTTGGCAAGATTCAGATCAGTGCAGCATTGCAGGTAAAATTGCCACAGGATGTAGGACAACGCCACCAGTTGGCGGAGCGGTTACGCCCCTTTGCCGAGTCTACTTACTTACATCAAGTAATTGAACGTCATGCCAACGGAGATCTACATCGCTATCGGGACTTACAAACCGCTTTACCTCACCTAGAGGAGACTTCGGCTTGTGAGTGGCGGATTCACTTTCACGTGCCAATTTTTATCCACGATTATCAAATATTACAATCGACTCAAGAAGATATTATCGCGGTGCTGGATCTGCTAGATCGCAACCAGACTTGCAATCATCTGGAAATCGAAACTTACACCTGGGATGTGTTGCCAGAAGGAATGAAGCTGGATTTACACTCATCAATTAAGCGAGAATATGAGTGGGTACTGGGAACAGCACTCGCGCGATCGCAAAATTCATTAGTTCTAAATTCAGAAACACTATGTTGAAATTATATGGTGGCGCGCTCAGCCGCGCCTCAATCGTCCAGTGGTATCTAGAGGAATTACAAGTTCCCTACGAATATGTGCATCTAGATATGCAGGTTGAAGAGCATAAACAGCCTGAATTTTTAGCCATTAACCCAATGGGTAGAGTTCCAGCAATTATAGATGGAGATTTCCAGCTTTGGGAGTCTGGCGCAATTCTACTTTATCTAGCCGAGAAGTACGGTAACACCCCCATTACTTTTGAGCAACGCGCTGTGTTGACTCAGTGGGTTTTATTTGGTAATTCTACGCTCTCATCAGCAATTCTGGTGAAAGAAAATCTGCTGCGCGAAGCACCCGGCTTGTTGAGTGCGATTGATCGCATTCTTGAGCATCAACCCTTCTTATTGGGCGATCGCTTCAGTGTAGCAGATGTGGCTGTAGGCTCGATTCTGGCTTACATCCCCATCATGGTGAAAATAGACGTGAGTGCTTACCCAGATGTGGTAAACGAAACCAAGGAGCTAATGAGCAAGCTGGATCTTAACTTTTATCCAGCAATTTTGAACTATATCAAGCAGCTGTCGGCGCGACCAGCTTTCCAAAAGAGTATTGGAGCGCGCTACAAAGTCTGATATAATAGGCAGATTTTGGAGTTTGAATTGGGAAAAAATGATGAATGATGAATTATGAATTGAATTCAGCATTCAGCATTCAGCATTCATCATTACCCCTCAACCCTCAAAACCAGAAAAGCGATAACCCGAAAGGATCGCCCACAAACTTGCTTCTTTTCACCCCTCACCCCAGATGAATAAGACTGTTGTTCTGAACGTAGTAGGATTAACACCCAATCTCTTAGGGCAGCATACGCCGTTTCTATCATGTTGGGCGGGTACTAGGCAAGTAGTCCCGGTTAAACCAGTTTTACCAGCTGTAACTTGCTCGGTTCAGGCTACTTATCTTACGGGTAAGTATCCTAGCGAGCATGGAATTGTAGCTAATGGCTGGTATTTTCGGGATGAGTGTGAAATTAAGTTCTGGCGACAGTCTAACAAACTCGTTCAAGCTCCAAAATTGTGGGAGGAGGCGCGATCGCTCGATCCAACCTTTACCTGCGCCAACTTGTTTTGGTGGTATAATATGTACTCATCGGTGGACTATGCGGTTACTCCGCGACCGATGTATCCCGCCGATGGCAGAAAATTGCCCGATATTTATACTCAACCGGGAGAATTGCGATCACAACTTCAAGCCGAACTAGGGCAGTTTCCCCTGTTCAATTTCTGGGGGCCAAACACATCAATTCTTTCTACTCAATGGATTGCAAAGTCAGCCAAGTGGATCGAACAACGCTACAGCCCGACACTAACACTAGTGTATCTGCCTCACTTAGACTACTGCTTGCAACAAGTTGGTTCAGAGCCAAACTCTGTAGCGAAAGATCTACAAGAAATTGATGCGGTTTGTTGCGATCTGATTTTGTATTACGAAGCACGCGGCGCTCAAGTAATTTTACTGTCGGAATATGGAATTACGAACGTATCCCAACCGATCCACCTAAACCGGATATTGCGGGAAAATGGTTTGCTGACGGTACGGGAAGAACTAGGGCGAGAACAGTTAGATGCTGGCGCGAGTATTGCTTTTGCCGTTGCCGATCATCAGCTGGCTCATGTTTATGTCAACGATCCAGTATATATTCCCAAAGTGCGATCGCTGCTGGAAGCAACCGAAGGTGTTGCCATTGTCTTAGATCAGGAGCAAAAACGAGCTTACCATCTGGATCATCCCAGATCCGGGGAATTAGTGGCGATCGCTAACTCGGATGCTTGGTTTACCTATTACTACTGGCTGGATGACAAAAAAGCCCCCGATTTTGCCAGAACTGTCGATATTCACCGCAAACCAGGTTACGATCCGGCTGAACTATTTCTCGATCCGCGGATCCCATTATCCAAAGCGAAAGTAGGCTTAACCTTACTAAAGAAAAAACTTGGTTTCCGCTACTTGATGGACGTGATTCCACTCGATGCAACACTAGTACGCGGTTCGCATGGTAGTATCACTTCTTTAGCTGAAGGTCCGCTATTCATTACACAGCAATCTCACTTGCTTGAGAATAAAACAGTGCTTGAAGCAACAGATGTTTACGGGCTAATTTTACGGCATCTCGAAGCAGGGAGTAGGTAAGGATGAAGGATATACGCTTCGGCGTTCCCGAAAGGTAGGATGAAGGATAAAGGCGGGATGGGTAAGACGATCAATGATCGATGTAAGGGGTTTTGACTTTACACTGCGCTCTTTGCGCCGCTACGCTTACACACGCGCGATACCTTCGGTAAGCTTCGCTAACGTACAGACGCGATATATCGCATTTGTACATCCTAGCCTAGCCTAGCAAGCGCGGGGGCAACGCTGCGCGTACGGCAAAGCAAGGGGAACGGCAACGCTGCGCGAACACACTTCATACTATGTACAGACGTAGCACTGCTACGTCTGTACCCACACTTCATACTTCTTTTGCTACTTACAAAATGGAGGGATATTATTAGTGAGCAAACGAGCAGGGCGATCGCTCAAAGTATCACCAGCAGGCATAAACCAAGTAAAAAACGGTTTGCGGAACTTTGGTTCTAAGCTCGCCCTAGCAGATGAATTAAAAATATCTCGCGCCACAGTGCAGAAATTTTTTGTTGGAAAGCCTATAGGACGCGAAAACTTTCATAAAATTTGTCAAAGGTTAAACTTGTCTTGGCAAGCGATCGCCGAGTTCCCCGCAGAAGATGAATCTTTTCAGGAATTTCTTTGCGACACAGGCTTCGATCTTGCTGCTGTTGTAAATGAGTTGCGGCAAAAGGCACACCAACACATCCAATCTAGGTGTGGAATGGTGCGGGTGCTAGATATGTCTCAGCCAATCGATTTGAATGACATCTACACCAACGTCAACATTTTGGAGAAAATTAGTCGGCATCAGCGGCTAGCAGTTTCAGACTTGCTCAAAATTGGCGATGTAGACGAGTTTGAACGTCCAAACTTGGGCAGAATTGCTCAAGAACGAGTACTAGGGGTAGAAGCGGTCAATAAATATTCTAAACTGGTTGTCTTGGGTAAGCCAGGTGCTGGTAAAACTACTTTTTTAAAATATATTGCAATGCAGTGTAGTAGTGGTCAGCTGCAAGCCCATCTCGTGCCAATTTTTATTTCACTCAAGAGCTTTGCAGAAACGGCAGAACAACCGAGCTTATTTGAATACATCACAGAACAGTTTTCTCCTTACGGGATCACCGATTGTAAAGCTATTAAACAATTATTAGTCCAGGGTAGAATGCTGATTTTACTGGATGGACTGGATGAAGTGAAAGAAACAGATAGTCAGCGAGTTTTAAAGTCAGTCAAAAGTTTTTCTCATAAATTTCTAGCCAATCGTTTTATCATTACTTGCCGAATTGCAGCTAAAGAATATACGTTTGAGAAGTTCACAGAAGTTGAAGTGGCAGATTTTAATGACTTTGATATTACCAGCTTTGCCAATAAATGGTTTGCAGTTAAAGATTTAACTAAGGCTAAAAGATGCCTCCAAGAGATTAGAGCAAACAGAGCAATTAGAGAACTGGCTACTAATCCGCTGCTACTGACATTCCTCTGTTTGATATTTGAAGAATCAGCGGAATTTCCGGCGAATCGAGCAGCGCTGTATCAAGAAGGACTGGATATATTATTGAAAAAATGGGATGCTAAACGCAACATTGAGCGAGAACAAATCTATAAAAAGCTAACCATTCAACATAAAAAAGACTTACTGAGTCAAATTGCTCTGACTACTTTTGAGCGAGGTGACTACTTCTTTAGACAGCAAGAAATAGAACAGCAAATAGTTGATTACATTCGTAACTTACCTCATGTGAGTGCGAACATTTCAGCATTGCAACTTGACAGTGAGGCTATACTCAAATCAATCGAAGCTCAACATGGGTTATTAGTCGAACGAGCGCAAGGAATTTATTCGTTCTCCCATTTAACTTTCCAAGAATACTTTGCAGCCAGAGAAATTATTGCTGCTTCTCACCCCCAGGTATTAGAAAGTGGTTTGAAAAAACTGGTGAGTCAGATTGCTAATAAAAGATGGCGCGAAGTTTTTTTGTTGACGGCGGGAATGTTACGGAATGCTGACTATATGCTTCAGTTGATGAAACAGAAGATTGACGAGATGTTAGTCGACGATCCACAACTGCAAGAATTTCTGGCTTGGGTAAATCAAAAATCCCGTTCCATCTCTGTTTGTGTGCCGCCAGCGACTGTAAGAGCTTTCTATTTTGACTTGGATATTGCTCGTATCCAGTCTATTTTCGCTAGTTCCCTTGACCTTACCAGAACACTTAACCGTAACTTTACTCGTGAGCTAGAGCCTACCCTTGCCCTTGACTTAGCGCTTGATCGGGCATTGGCTTTAAATGAAGTGGTTGAATGTACCCTTCAACCCTATAGTGCGGTTGAAAGTGTGTTGGAGCGAGCAATATCTCATGCCTGCGATCGCGCCCCACTGTTAGCGCTAGAGTTGCAAAAACTTAAAGCCCAATTGTCTGAGCTAGTTCAACAAACAAACTCCTCACATCAAACACAATTCAAGCAGTGCTGGAAAGCAAACAGTGGGGCTTGGTTTGAGCAATTAAGATTGCTTGTAATTTCAAAGAGGAATATAGGTTACAATTGGCAGTTTAGCAAGCAGCAAAAGGAAGCACTGAAACATTACTACGAAGCAAATAAATTGCTAGTGGAATGCTTAAATAGCAATTATTATGTGACTCGTAGCGTGCGATCGCAAATTGAGCAGACTTTGTTGTTGCCATCGCAAAGCTGAATTACAGGCTTGGGTGATTTTAGATTTTGGCTGCCCGGATTGAATTTTCTTCTCTGCTACCCTATTTCTATTCTCAATTCAAAATTTCTATTCTCAATTCAAAATTCAGAATTTTGTATTCTTCCTAACCAAAAAAAGCACTTTTATAGAAGTATGATTTACCTCTTTTGATGGGTGACAGTCTATCGAATCGCCTTCTAAAGCGCTATTTTGGTATTACTTGTACTTAATAAAAATATAATCGAAAGAATTGACAAGGGTATCAAAACAATGCTCATGGCAACTGCAGGTTAACTTTTTTAAGCTTCTTTTTAGAAAGCAAAGTTTATCCAAAAACTTATCTTCAATTGATCAAACATTGTCTGACAAGAGTGATATTTCTCGGTTCAAGGCAACCCCTGCTTGCCAACAAAACTTATATTGCTGCTGGCGCAATAATCTCAAGTAGCCTAAAGCATAATTTTGAATTATAGTTGTAACATGATTTATTACAAAGGTAGTCTCGCTCGATTAGCATTTATTTCTTAACCCTTATCCCAGCCAGACACCAGCCTTCGTTCGCATCTACAGCCTTTATACCTAATTTCTTGTTATGACTTTTGATTCCCACTGCTACCAAACCAAAGGCGGTATTCGTGTATCTCGCTCCGTCGTTGAAGCTTCGATGGATACTGCCATAGAAGAGATCTTGTTCTGCCTGAATTCTCAGCGAGGAGGTTTGCTTTCCAGTAGCTATGAATATCCAGGGCGTTACAAGAGATGGGCAATTGGCTTTGTTAATCCACCTTTGGAACTAGCCACCCGCGAGAATTCTTTCACGCTAACAGCACTCAACGAGCGAGGAGCGGTTCTACTACCGTATTTGGTAAAGCGTCTAACAGAGCAATCTCAACTTGAGGCAGTCAAGTTAGACAAGCAGTGCATAACTGGGAAAGTCAAATCCGCAGACAGAATATATTCAGAGGAAGAGCGAAGCAAGCAACCGTCTGCTTTCACTGTAGTGCGCGAACTGCTGCAAACCTTTTACAGCAATGAAGACGAACATCTAGGTTTATACGGTGCGTTTGGCTACGACTTGGTGTTTCAGTTTGAGACAATGCCAAAGTTTCGCTCTCGGCAAGAAGATCAGCGAGATTTAGTATTGTATCTGCCGGATGAACTGGTAATTATTGACTACTATCAGCAAACGGCGTTTCGATACCAGTATGAATTTGAGACAGAAGACGGTAGCACCAAAAATTTACCTCGTACAGGCGAATTTATTGAATATAAGGGTAAGCATTTAACCCCAACGCAAAGTTGCGATCGCGAGAGAGGTGAGTATGCAGATCTAGTGCGCGAAGCACTTAATTACTTCCGCCGAGGCGATTTCTTTGAAGTTGTTCCCAGTCAAACTTTTTTTGCCGCGTGTGAAGAAGCTCCGGCTAAGCTATTTCAAACCTTACAGCAGATTAATCCCAGTCCCTATGGGTTTTTGTTTAATTTAGGTGGAGAGTATCTGATCGGTGCATCTCCAGAAATGTTTGTGCGGGTTGAAGGCAGGCACGTTGAAACTTGTCCGATTAGCGGCACAATTGGGCGCGGCCAAGATGCGATCGAAGATGCCGATCAAATCCGTCAGTTGCTCAATTCCCGCAAGGATGAATCAGAGTTAACAATGTGTACTGATGTTGATCGCAACGACAAGTCGCGGATCTGCGAACCCGGATCGGTACAAGTAATTGGTCGTCGCCAAATTGAGGTTTACAGCCACCTAATTCATACAGTCGATCACGTTGAAGGGATACTGCGACCTGAATTTGATGCTTTGGATGCATTTCTCTCCCATACTTGGGCTGTTACCGTAACAGGCGCACCAAAACGTGCGGCGATGCAGTTTATCGAACAGAACGAAAAGAGTTCCCGGCGTTGGTACGGTGGAGCCGTTGGCTGGTTAAACTTCAACGGCAACTTGAATACAGGTCTGATTTTGCGCACTATTCGACTGCAAGATGCGATCGCAGAAGTACGAGTCGGTGCTACTGTCCTTTATGATTCAATTCCAGAAGCAGAAGAACAAGAAACCATCACCAAATCCGCCGCACTGTTTGAGACAATTCATCGAACTCAACAAGCGAGTGTGGCACCAGCGTTAGGCATTACAGAGAACGAATATGCGAAGGCGAACTCCGCACGCGGCAAGTATGTTCTACTAATTGACTACGAAGACTCGTTTGTTCACACCCTGGCTAATTACATCCGCCAAACAGGGGCGACAGTCAAAACCCTACGTCATGGCTTCGATGAATCAGTCTTCGATACCGAAAACCCAGACTTAGTTTTCTTATCTCCAGGCCCTGGCAGACCAAACGACTTTGGCGTACCAGAAACAGTTCGAGCTTGTGTAAAACGCCAAATTCCACTGTTTGGAGTTTGTTTGGGATTGCAAGGAATGGTTGAAGCTTTCGGCGGTGAATTAGGAGTTCTTAACTATCCGCAGCATGGTAAAACATCACGGATTTTTGTCACCGACCCTGATTCCATACTGTTTAAGGGCTTACCGCAATCGTTTGAAATTGGTAGATACCACTCATTGTTTGCTTTGAGCGATCGAATGCCCCAGGAACTGAAAGTTACAGCTATTTCCCATGATGATGTGATTATGGGGATCGAGCATAAGACACTGCCCATTGCTGCTGTCCAGTTCCACCCAGAATCAATCATGAGCCTTGCCCAAGAAGTAGGCTTAAAGATTGTTAGGAATGCGATTTCTACTTATGCAAAGTCTAGCCACAAGTTGCAGAAAGTTGTACCAACAATCGCAGAGGATGTACAGGTAGCAGATGCCGCGGTCGTTGAATTATAAATGCGATCATTTGGGAATTGTGACGCGCGATCGCGGTAATTCTTCCCCAGTTTCACGCTCTGCTTCCTTTGGGGAAGCCCGAATGCAAACTCCCCAGATCCTACTCTCTTAAGCGCCCCCACTTACGAACCTCTAGTTATGCAGATCCGTCGTCGTCCCCCAACTCTCGCTACTGTCGAACGCAGTTATCAGCCGCAAGCTGACGTTAAACCACGCAATGTTCTCGAAGAGATTGTTTGGTACAAAGAGCAAGAAGTTGCGCAAATGCGCGACTCCTTGCCGCTCGTTGACCTGCAACACCAAATAACTGATGCCCCTTGGGCGCAAGATTTTTTACTCGCCTTGCAGCAGAGTTCCACTCGCCCAAGTTTGATCGCAGAAGTCAAAAAAGCTTCACCTAGTAAAGGGGTAATCCAACCTAACTTCGATCCGGTTAAAATTGCCCAAGCATATGAGCGCGGTGGAGCAAGCTGCATCTCAGTCCTGACCGATCGCAAATTCTTCCAAGGCAGTTTTGACAATCTGCGTCTGATTCGCCCCCATGTATCACTACCACTACTGTGTAAGGAATTCGTTATTGACCCCTACCAAATTTATATGGGGCGAGCGGCAGGAGCCGATGCCGTGCTGCTAATTGCAGCCGTCTTGTCAGACCAAGAGATGCAGGAATTTTTACAACTGATTCACAGTTTGGGGATGAATGCCCTAGTGGAAGTGCATACTCTAGCTGAACTTGATCGGGTGTTAGCATTAAAAGACGTGCGTTTAGTCGGGATTAACAACCGCAATCTAGAGGATTTTACCGTCGATCTAGGAACTACCCAGAAATTGATAGCTTCCCGTCGGGAACAGATATCTAATTTGGGGATAACAGTTGTGAGTGAGTCTGGTTTATACACACCTGCCGATCTATCCCTTGTGGTAGAAGCTGGCGCGAGTGCTGTTTTGGTAGGAGAATCTTTAGTTAAACAACCAGATTTAGAGCAGGCTGTACGTAGTTTTCTCTCGCTCGATTCCCCCGCCACTACCTCACTTAAAAACGGGTAGTAGTCGCTTTGCTCCAGTTTTAAGTTTTAAGTTTTAAGTTAAAACACATTCATAAACTTAAAACTTATTACGAGAAACTCAAAACTATTCACTAACCCCTATAAGTAAGATTGGAGACTTTTGCGCATAGACTTATTAACCCAGATGCATTCAGGTAGCCGCATGAAAGCTATGGTCATTACAGGATTCGGAGGAACAGAAGTTTTTGCCGAGCGTGATGTGGAAAAACCAACACCAGGTAGAAACGAAGTTTTAGTTAAGGTATATGCTACCTCGGTGAATCCGGCTGACTGTGGCGTGCGTCAAGGAATGTTTGGACGCAGAATAGAACTACCTGCAATTCTCGGTTATGACGTTTCAGGCGCGATCGCGGCAGTGGGTGAAGATGTCAGTGATTTTAAAGTCGGCGACGAAGTATATTATGTGATCGGACTTTTAGATGGTGACGGTGCTAATGCTGAGTATCACGTAGCACACGAATCGATTGTGGCTAAAAAGCCAGCAAATATATCCCATCAACAAGCAGCTGCTGTGCCTGTGGCAGGCGGTACAGCATGGGCGGCACTGATCGCCAGGGCAAAGGTCAAAGTCGGCGAAACCGTGCTAATTCACGGCGGAGCAGGTGGTGTAGGCTCGTTTGCAATCCAAATTGCTAAGGCAGCAGGTGCATACGTTTATACCACTTGTGGAGCGTATGATGTTGAAATTGTCAAGAATCTAGGTGCAGATAGAGCGATTGACTACCGCAACGAAGATTTTGTTGACATCATCATGAAGGAAACTGAAGGTGTTGGTGTTGACGTTACTTTGTCTACGGTTGGTGGTGAACTATTAGCCCGTAGCCTACCTGTTACCAAAGCTGATGGTCGCGCTGTGACTGTAACTGGTGTACAAGGAGATCTCAACGTTGCGATCTTCAAAAACATCACAGTTCACTTCGTCCACTTAGATCGTGCCCGCCCCATTCTCGAAGCGCTTCTGACTCTAATTGAACGGGGTCAGATCGAGCCGCTTGTAGGAATGACCTTGCCGCTAAATCAAGTTGCCGAAGCTCACAAACAACTTGAGCAGGGTGGCGAAGGTGTACGCGGCAAGATTGTTTTACAAGTTGACAATTAACTGTCAATTATTAACCCTAAACTGTCAACCTTGAACTATTAACTGTTAACCATTAACTAAATGACTTCCATTTCTGAGAACTTTCAATCATTACGCTCTCGCAACCAGTGTGCTTTGATTCCCTTTATCACAGCTGGCGATCCTGACTTAGAAACTACCGCAGAAGCTTTACGTCTTTTGGATCGCAATGGTGCTGACTTCATTGAATTGGGGGTTCCCTACTCCGATCCATTGGCAGATGGGCCTGTGATTCAAGCAGCCGCCACTCGCGCCTTGCAAAAAGGAACCACATTGGAGCAGGTGTTAGAAATGGTTGGTGCTGTTAGCCCTAGCCTCAAAGCACCGTTGATTCTATTTACTTACTACAACCCAATTTTGAATCTAGGCATTCAGCAGTTTTTAGCAAAAATTGCTAGTGTTGGAGTTCGGGGATTGGTAGTGCCAGATTTACCTTTAGAGGAAGCAGCAGATTTAATCTCTGCTGGTGCTAGTTTTGGGATTGAAGTTATTTTGTTGGTAGCTCCTACCAGTTCCAAAGATCGGATTGAAGCGATCGCACGTCAGTCTCAAGGATTTATCTACCTCGTCAGCGTCACGGGCGTTACAGGTATGCGCGCTCAAATCCAAGACCGCGTTAAAGATTTACTGATAGACCTACGTAGCGTTACTGATAAACCAATTGGAGTTGGCTTTGGGATCTCTGGCGTAGAACAGGCGCGTCAGGTGATGAACTGGGGAGCAGATGCCGCTATAGTTGGCAGTGCCTTTGTCAAACAGTTAACAACTGGTAGCCCAAGTGAAGGATTGCAAGCTCTTACAGAACTTTGTCGAGAGTTGAAAGCAGCAATTACGCCTGCATCTGTTGAGAAAGTAGGGGCTAGAAGTTAGTCGCTTCACTCCAGTTTTAAGTTTTAAGTTTTGAGTTTTAAGTTAAAACACATTCATAAACTTAAAACTCATTACGAGAAATTCAAAGGTATTTTTTGCTTTCTCAGCTTCCCAAACGAGAAATCTATTTCACAAAAGGAACTAAACAATGGTTAGTACACCAGACATCAATACTAAAAATTCGTCAGCTACACAGCAACCTGATACCTTGGGTCGATTTGGACGCTTCGGCGGCAAGTATGTGCCTGAAACCTTAATGCCTGCATTGAGCGAACTGGAAACGGCGTATGAGAAATATCGTAACGATCCCAGTTTCCAATCAGAACTACAAGGCTTAATGCGGGACTACGTAGGAAGACCCAGCCCACTTTACTTTTCTGAACGTCTAACCGCTCACTATGCCAAACCTGATGGTACAGGGCCGCAGATTTACTTAAAGCGCGAAGATTTAAACCATACAGGTGCGCACAAAATTAACAATGCTTTAGCTCAGGCGCTGTTAGCAAAGCGTATGGGTAAGCAACGGATTATTGCTGAAACAGGAGCAGGTCAGCACGGTGTTGCTACAGCAACGGTTTGCGCTCGGTTTGGCTTGCAGTGCGTCATCTACATGGGTGTCCACGATATGGAGCGCCAAGCTCTCAATGTTTTTCGGATGCGGTTGATGGGGGCAGAAGTTCGTCCAGTTGAAGCTGGAACGGGAACTTTGAAGGATGCAACTAGTGAAGCAATTCGAGATTGGGTAACGAATGTAGAAACAACTCATTACATCTTGGGTTCAGTTGCAGGGCCTCATCCTTATCCAATGATCGTGCGTGACTTCCACGTAATAATTGGCAAGGAGACTCGCGCTCAGTGTCAAGAGAAGTGGGAAGGGCTACCAGATATTGTCGTTGCTTGTGTGGGTGGTGGTTCCAATGCGATCGGAATATTCCACGAGTTTGTGAATGAACCATCTGTGCGACTAATTGGAGTTGAGGCAGCGGGTGAAGGTGTTGAATCTGAAAAACACGCAGCTACCTTGACAAGAGGACGGATTGGTGTATTGCACGGAGCAATGAGCTACTTACTCCAAGATGACGACGGTCAGGTGATCGAGGCGCATTCAATTAGCGCTGGATTGGACTATCCTGGTGTCGGCCCGGAGCATAGTTATCTGAAGGATATTGGTCGCGTCGAGTACTACAGTGTCACAGATAAACACGCTTTAGATGCATTTAAGCGTCTGTCTCAGCTAGAAGGGATTATTCCAGCTCTAGAAACTGCTCATGCGATCGCCTATCTAGACAACCTCTGTCCAGAACTGTCTGGCAGTCCTAAGATTGTCCTCAACTGCTCTGGACGTGGTGACAAAGACGTGCAAACAGTTGCCAAGTTACTAATTACTGATTAGTAGTGAGTGCAAAAGACGCGATGCGATCGCGTCTTTCTTGCTGCAAGTAATAAGACATTTCGAGCAAAATCAGGGAATTTAATTATGATCGTTGTAATGAAGAGCGGCACTCCAGAAATTGAGATCGCCCGCTTGATTGAAGAATTCAGCTCTTGGGGACTAACACCAGAAAAAAGCGTAGGCCAACATAAGGTCATAATTGGTTTAGTTGGTAACACCAGGGAATTAGATCCATTGCAAGTCCAAGAAACTAGCCCTTGGATCGAGCAGGTAATGCGAGTCGAGCAACCATTCAAGCGCGTCAGCCGTACATTTCGGCATGGCGAACCGAGTGATGTAGTAGTAAACACTCCAAACGGCCCGGTTCACTTTGGTGAAAACCAGCCACTGGTAGTAATAGCAGGCCCTTGCTCGGTAGAAAACGAAGAAATGATCGTGGAGACAGCACGACGAGTCAAGGCAGCAGGAGCTAAATTCTTGCGCGGTGGTGCTTATAAGCCCCGCACTTCACCTTATGCTTTTCAGGGTCATGGTGAGAGTGCTTTAGGTTTGCTAGCAGCAGCGCGTGAAGCAACAGGCTTGGGTATCATCACTGAAGTGATGGATACTGCTGATTTGGAAAAAGTGGCTGAAGTTGCTGATATCGTCCAAGTAGGGGCAAGAAATATGCAGAATTTCTCCCTACTCAAGAAAGTGGGAGCGCAGGATAAGCCAGTGTTCCTGAAGCGGGGAATGTCAGCCACGATTGAAGAATGGCTGATGGCGGCAGAATACATTATGGCGGGTGGCAATCCGAATGTAATTCTGTGCGAACGAGGTCTTCGCGGATTTGATCGCCAGTATGCTCGGAATACGCTGGACTTGTCAGTCGTACCCGTGTTGCGAAGTCTCACCCACCTACCGATCGCAATTGACCCCAGTCACGGTACAGGCAAAGCTGAATATGTCCCATCAATGGCAATGGCATCGATCGCAGCTGGGGCAGATTCGCTAATGATTGAAGTTCACCCCAATCCGGCTAAAGCCCTGTCTGACGGCCCCCAATCTCTGACTCCAGATCGTTTCGATCATTTGATGCAGGAATTGGCAGTAATTGGTAAAGTGATGGATCGTTGGGAACAACCTGCGGCAGTTCTTGCTTAGAGAGAAACGAGATGACGAAACTATTAATTCCAGATACCCGCGATCGCGCTCGTGAGGTAATGGAACAACTCTTGTCTGGCAAAGCTGAATTTCACGATATTGTCAAGTACCTTAAGTCACGACCCGTAGAATCAGCCCAACCCCATGAGCTACTGGGATATCGAGATGCACTGTGGGAAAGAAGAAAAAAAGCAGAGTTTAGTCCTGTCGCTCTCGATATAGTTGGTACTGGCGGCGTTCGTCGCCCACGCTATAACGTTTCTACAACAGTAGCGTTTATTGCCGCTGCCCTTGGGGTTAAAGTTGCCAAACATGGTAATCGCGGCTCAGTTAAGCCAAATGGTTCTTGCGATCTGCTTGAAGTCTTGGGCATCTCCCTTTCTGCACTTACTGCAAGTGCAGTTGAAAGCCTTGACACAACTGGGTTAACTTTTCTATTTGCGCGTGACTGGCATCCTGCTTTTGGTGTGCTAGCCTCGGCACGAGCTGAAGTTGGTTCTCCTACCGTCTTTAATTTGTTAGGGCCATTACTCAATCCCAGTCTACCTGTATATCAAATGGTTGGTTGTGGTAATCCCGCAGTTGCTCACATCTTGGCTGAAACTTTAGCTGAACTTGGAGCAAGGGCAATAGTAGTTACTGGCTCGGATGGACTTGACGAAATTACTTTAGCAGGTTCTTCCCAATTAATAGAGATTCAAGGATCTCAAATCAGCACAAGAGAAATAGTACCTGAAGATTTCGGCATGAAAACCGTGCCAGAATCAGAAATTGGCGGCGGTAATGCCAGCGAAAATGCCTCCGAATTTCTCGCCATCCTTAACGGACAAGGACGAAAGCAGCTTGTAGACTTGGTGACGTTAAATGCAGCATTTGCTTTATCTTTAGTTAACACAGACTACACTGTAGAGCAAGCGATCGGCACTGTTCGTACTGCCTTGGCAGACGGCACTGTTGAAGCTTTCTTCCGCAACTTCCGCTCTTTTGTAATGAACGCCCACAAGGTTCCCAAGCAATTCGTAATTAGTAATTCGTAATTATTCCAGTTACGAATTTCAATCCTCGCTTTTCTTGTAGCAGGCGATCGCCTTCTATGCTTACTCTGGTATTGCGATCGCTTGGAAAAAATTCTCGATTTTTATAGCTATCATCCAGTAACTCTGGCAGTAGTGTCTCTCAGCTTTTTCTAGCAACTAGTAACCAGAGCAGTTAAAGGGCAACAGTAGCCTTTAAATTTAGATAGCTACTTACGATCAATGCGGTAATCTATAACTATAACATAGATTTACCGCATTTTTGCCTGCCAAAATAATAGCGAAACAATTGCTAAATTAATCAAAAGATTACTCATTCTAATATTCAACTTAGATCGCATAAGATTCCTTATGTTCGGAACTGATGTAGCATTTTTTACATCGGTGTTATCCCGAAGCTAGTGTTGTATATGTAATTTTTAGCGTAGAGAACAACTAGCCATATTGATATATAGTCAAATATAATGCAGCTTTTTGCATTATAGATTTCTCATGGGCGTATAAACTGTAACAGTTATTAGCGTTCAGCTTTACAAATTAAATAGCACAATTAATTCTAAATTTTATAGGAACAATACGAATTTTTGTCAAATAAGAAAGTGAATACGAACCAATCTTATTGATGTTCCTATGAAATTTTGCCAACACTAATAGGAGATATAAATCTAATGGAACCTTCTGAGTTTGACACTCTTAACTCATCCGATAATAGTGGTAATTCCGCCGCCGCTAATGATGCTACTAGCTTGCTTCTGCAATCACCCTTTGGTCGCTTAAGTGAAGTTTTAGGTACAGAAGGACTTGCCGCAATCTTCGCAGATGGCAGCAATTCCCCTGATGGTGGCAACGCCTCTAGTGATGGTGCGGCTGGTGGTAGCAACTCCTCCACGAATAGCAACCAATCCAATGGAGGTAATCCCTTCGCTGGTGGCAACCCGTTTGCGGGTGGTGGCAATACCTCCGCAAGTGGTGGTAACACATCGACGGATAATGCCAACAACCCATTTGCAGGTGCGAACAATCCTTTTGCTGGAATGGGTGACGCTAGTAGTAGTACGGGTGGTGGCAACCCATTTGGTGGTGCAGGTGGTGGCAACCCGTTTGCGGGTGGTGCGGGTGGCGGCAATACCTCCGCAAGTAGTGGTAACACATCGACGGATAATGCCAACAACCCGTTTGCAGGTGCGAACAATCCTTTTGCTGGAATTGGCGACGCTAGTAGTAGTAGTACCGGTGGTGGCAACCCATTTGGTGGTGCAGGTGGTGGCAACCCATTTGGTGGTGCAGGTGGTGGCAACATCTTTGCAAGCGGTGGTAACAGCTTTAGTGGTAACTTTAGTTGGGACTTCACAGGGCAAGCAAACGCGGGCGGTTCAACAGATACTAACAACGCCGCTGAAGGTGGTGGCAATCCATTTGGTGGTGGTGAAAACCCATTTGCAGGCGGTGGCAACCCGAATGGCAGTGGTGAAAACCCATTTGGAGATGGTGCCAACCTAGATCAACTGTTCGGTCAATCACCTTGGGGTTCTTTGAGGGAAGTTGGAATTACTAGCTTCGATCAAGTGTTTGGTGGTCTTGGTGGTGAAAACAACCCATTTGCAGGCGGTGGCAGCAATACTACTAGCGGTAGCGACTCCTTTACGAGCAGTGGTACGTCCTTCAATGGGGTCTATACATGGGACTTCACGGGGCTTGAGGAGAGCAACTTCACAGATTCAAACAACCCGTACAATAAACTACTCACACTCCTCGGCAGTAGCAATCCAGTCGCTAGTGATGACAATTCCGCTGAAGCTGACGATTGCGTCGGTGAGGATTCTGCTGAAGGTGGTGCCAATACTAGTGGTAACAACGACCAAACTGGAACCCTGGCGCAGCAAGCCCATGAATCCAACTTGATATTTACGGAAAACACCTTAGCTGAATTTTTGTCAATACTTGCTAGTAAGAATCCATCGGCTAGTCATGACAGTTCCAGTGCCAATGGCAACCCCACCGTCAATAACCTACCTTTACCCTTTGACGATCCAAACTGGTTTACTAACCTTAGCAACACAATTCAAGCTCAAGGAGACAAATTCACTGCTACTAGTAACGAAGCTATTGGTAATGGCAACTGGTATTTCGGTAGTGACAACGGAACCTTTGGTAATGGTAACTGGTACTTTAGCGATAACAATGTAACCGTTGGCAACGGTAACTGGCACTACGGTACTCACAACGCCACTGTTGGTAATGGCAACTGGAACTTTGGTGATGGCAACGCAACCATTGGTAATGGCAATTGGTACTCAGGTAACAATAATCAAATTCTTGGTAATGGTAACTGGGTTGCTGGTAATAACAACATAGTGATCGGTAGTCCTATTAGTAATGGCAAAATTTTTACAGGAAACGATAGCTTAATTATTGGTAATAGAGATGAGGCATTAGTTATCGATCGCCATGCCATTAGTGATGAGCTAAGTCACGAACTTGATGAATTGCTTAATGGTGGTTTAACTCAGTTACAAAATCCCAACAATGCAAATGTCCTAACTGGTGATTTCATTAACTCCTTCTACAACGAAATCAGTAAAGATTTCCTGAATATACTTAACAGTGGTGGGACTTTAGACCCGTTAAGTTCAAGCATTGGAAATGGCAATAACAGTAATGATTCCTTGGCATCGCTCACAGGAACGCAAAATACTACCAACATGAGTTCGATCTAACTAGTATTTAGTCCGCTATTAAGAAGCTGGAAATAAAATTTATTTCCAGCTTTTTTTGAAAAAAATATTTCTAAAGAGAGGTTTCAAAAATCATATTTAACCGCTGTTTATTTGGTTTTTTGAAACTTATTTAAAGGGGCTTTGTATGGCAATGGGAACGAAAAATTTGACAAGGCCATCAAAAGATTGCTCATTGCGACGTAACCTTAAATCTCATAAGTTGTTAAGAAGCGTGGCATATATGGTAGTTTCTTTGGCTGCAAGTCGGTTGGGTTGACTATTCTAGGGCGCAATTCGCTAAGTTGACTCAATTCGGAGATTTATGAAGGAGTAGCAGGTTGTTGCGATCGCATATGTTTACTTACCTCCAAAGCAATATCGATCAAGACTACACAACTTTTGTAGCTGGTGTGGAAAATCCATATTATACGTAGACTTTGTAATTTGGCTAGCACGTCGGAAATCTAAGTCGTGTTTCTAGAAGTATACATACGCACTTGTGAACCTCCGAACCAAGCAAGCTTCATATTTGTCTTTTTGACGTTTCTCTTTACCTTGAAATTCCCCGATTGAAATAGAAGGATAGCGCAGATGGAATTTGATAGTTTGATTAGTGGTGGTGCTGGCGCTCAAGGTGGCGGCTTTGGCGGCGGTTCCCAAGGTGGCGCTCAAGGCGGCGGCTTTGGTGGCGGTTCCCAAGGTGGCGCTCAAGGTGGCGGCTTTGGTGGCGGTTCCCAAGGTGGCGGCTTTGGTGGCGGCTTTGGCGGCGGTTCCCAAGGTGGCGCTCAAGGTGGTGGCTCCCAAGGTGGAGGTGCTGGCGGTTTTGGCGGCGGTGATACCTCTATGGGTGGTGAAAACGCTGGTGCTGGCGGTGGTGAATCTGAAGGTGGTGAAAACGCTGGTGCTGAAGGTGGCAACTCCGCTACCCCTGGTAGCGACATGAACGGAATGTTTGCATCATCACCTTGGGGTAGATTGAGCGAAGTTGGAATTAATAGCTTCGATCAAGTTTTCAGTGGCGCAGGCGGTGCTGGTGGTGGCGAAGAAGGTGGCGGCCCCATCAGTGCTGGTAGCGGCTCCATGAGCGACTCACCTTATGGTGGCAATCCATTTGCTGGTGACAACTTCTGGAATATCTTCGCTGGCGGCGTTAACCCTTCTAACATCGGCAGTGGTGGTCTTGGTGGTAGCTCCAGTGGTGGTTCTCCCATCGCTTAAACCCCCAAAGCGATCGCGTGGCATTGACATCAATAAGTGGATGACTAAAAATAATTACACAGCCTTCAATGGGGCAGCTTTGTCAGAGTCGGGGATCTTTTTAACAAGGCTGTGTAATTATTTCTGTCTAAGTGCTTACCAGTCATGCCTCGCTACAACATTAGTAAATCATTGGCATAGCGAGTGCTGAATTTAAGCCAACACATCGTTTAACCTAAACCCTTGGTGCTGGGCAT
>DATNQH010000160.1:0-11162 GCA_036704105.1 Leptolyngbyaceae cyanobacterium
CGATAAAGAGCGATATTAACTGTGCTTGTGACTAATTATTCACGAATCCTGAGCGTGAAATTCAACTACGTCTCGCCTAATAATCACATCATATCTGCCAAAGAAATTTTGTCCTAAGAGTGGAGCTGCACCGATGAAAACATTAGCATCGTTGACTGTTGCATCGCCAACTTTAATAGAAGTTACACGCCCCACTGGGGTTTCAATCACATCTCCACTAGCAACGGCTGCTTTCTGTGTACTTTCCTGAACTACTCCCAGCGCATCCGCCATGTCTTTGGTAATCATCGTTTGACTAGCGCCAGTATCTAAAAGCATCTCGAATTTCTGCTTATTATTAAAAGTTACATCAATAACTGGTACTCCACTATCACGACGTTTAATTTTAGCTTGAAATACTTTTGGATTTGTCGATGCTTTTTTGTTACTATTACCACATAGCTGAGATAGATCGAGCATTTGATTCGAGGAGTTGATCATAAAGCATCCTTCTGCTTCCTGAGCGATCGCTCCTGATGCAGGGAAAATAATTGCAGCAAGTGGAATAAGTATTTTTAGGATTTTTTTCATATAAATTACTTAAAAGTGTTAGTTCTTAATAGTTAATAGTAATTAAACATTATTAATTCGCACTCGTTCATAACTCAAGCATAACTAATATTGCAACACAAACTATTGACTTAAATTACTCTTAAATTACTTGTAATTGCTTCAGTAATTTTGCTATTTATTGTGTGAAGATATTGATGAAGTGAATTATTTCCTAACTCGTTTATCGCGGGCGGAATTCAACTACATCACGTCTAATTGTAACATCGTAATTGCCAAAGAAATCGTGTCCGAGAAGCCCAGTTTCAAGAACTGAAGCAGGAGCGATCGCTACTGGTACATCTTTAACTACGGCTCCACCAACTTGAATAGAATTAACATAGCCGATGGGAAATTCTACGGCTTTGGCACTGGCAGTATTTGCCTTAGCTTTGGCTACTGGCACTAATCCCAAAGCATCAGCAGTTGCCTGAGTCAAGACAGTGCCACTCGCGCCAGTATCGACAATCATCTCAACTTTACGATCGCCATTGAAGGTAACATAAATCACGGGTGTACCACCTATTCGGCGCTTGATCGTGGCTTGAAACATCAATGGATATTGTGGTTCTACAGATGGTGGCGGTACTTCTATGTCAACGGCGGGAGAGTCTTGAAGGAGTGCAGGATCTGGAATATTAGCAGTTGCGCGATCGCTTTTTGACGGAGTAATGTGATTTGCTTGTTGCTGGGCGTGGATGAGACGCTGTTGGTACTCGGTGATTTTGGTTTTAGCGATCGCTTTGTAGGGACTATTATTCGGCAGCGTCTGCATCAGCGCGATCGCATCTTGCCATTGAGAAGCCACTAACTGCCAATCATCTGAAGATTGAGCTGACTGGCTAATGCTAGACGCACTATCGGCTTTGTCTAAGGCTAAATCGAATGAACTAGGTTGATTTGATGCCGATGCTGCTGGCGCTTGTACAGATGTTGTACGTTGCGTCGGTGACACTGCTGTTTTTGATGAGTGCGTGACACCATTAGCAGTGCTAGCAGGAGTGGGCAGGGCATTTTCGCTTTGATTTCTCGTTTTGTCACTATTACAGGCAACTCCAATTAGTGCCAGTGTACCTGAGATCAAAATTAGTGCTACAAGAGAAGTTGAACGCTTGAGCATAGGAACAAGTATCAGCCAGCACAAATTAAGTTGTTGTTGCTACTTACAATTTAATCACAACAAGAATTACGGGTGTAGAAATTCAAATTACGAATTCTTCTGTCATAATTACCATCGTGCCAGTTAGCTTCAATCTAATTGTCCTATGCCTCCAACTGATGCTAAACCTGCTTTACTAGTCCTTGCTGATGGAACTGCTTATCGTGGATGGTCTTTTGGTGCTACTGGAACCACGATAGGAGAAGTGGTATTTAACACTGGAATGACTGGTTATCAAGAAGTATTGACAGACCCCAGTTATTGCGGACAGATAGTTACTTTTACTTATCCAGAGCTTGGCAATACAGGTGTGAATTCAGAGGATGAGGAATCAAACCGTCCCCAAATACGGGGTGCGATCGCCCGCAACATCTGCTATCGTCCGAGCAACTGGCGATCGCAGTCGAGCTTATCCGATTATCTCAAACAACACAACATCCCTGGCATTTACGGCATCGACACCCGCGCCCTTACCCGCAAAATTCGAGTTTTCGGTGCAATGAACGGTGGCATTTCTACCGAAATTTTGGATGAGGCTGAGTTATTGTCGCAGGTTGCAGCAGTTCCTAGCATGGCTGGGTTAAATCTGGTTAAAGAAGTCACAACCGCAAGCGTGTATGAATGGTCTGATCCCACCACCTCGATTTGGGAGTTCAAACCAACTGAGGGAGCAAGTAATTCCCAAACTTTAACTGTCGTTGCAATTGACTTTGGGATTAAACGTAATATCCTGCGTCGCTTAGCAAGTTATGGTTGCCGCGTAATTGTCGTTCCTGCTGACACTCCACCAGAAGAAATTCTCAAATATAATCCTGATGGGATCTTTCTTTCTAATGGCCCTGGAGATCCAGCCGCCGTCACTGATGGGATTGAAACAACAAAGGCATTGCTGTCAAGCCAAAAACCGATTTTTGGCATCTGTATGGGACATCAAATTTTAGGTAAGGCCCTGGGAGCGGAAACTTTTAAGCTCAAGTTTGGACATCGCGGTTTGAATCAACCTGCGGGTTTAAGACAAAGAATTGAAATTACCAGCCAGAATCACGGTTTTGCGCTCGATGCCGATAGCATACCTGATGCTGATGTAGAAATCACTCACCTGAACTTAAACGACCGAACAGTGGCTGGGTTACGGCACAAATCTTTACCCTTATTCTCGGTGCAGTATCACCCAGAAGCTAGTCCTGGTCCTCACGATGCTGACTATCTGTTTCAGCAGTTCGTCCAGTCAATGCAACAGACTAGGAAAGTATGAAGGATGAAGATAAGGGGTAACAGGAACGATGCACGGGCAAGAGGTTTTGAATGTTTGAATGCTTGACTTTACACTTCATCCAACACCCAAGCGCCTAGCCTTCGGCAACCCCTGTGGGGAACGGCAACGCTACGCGCTCCCCACTTCTACCTTCATCCTTCATTTTTCTACCAGATGGTTGTAGACAACTTAGCAAAAAAGCACTTATACTTTAACGTCTACTTAAAGAATGATATACCAATGATGCAGCGAGGAGGGTGTTATCGCTGAGACACTGAATCTAACCGTTAGCTTAAGAGGAACGCGCGAAGTGCGGGATAACTACCAAGTATTCCGGCTCACGGGTTTACTAGATGCTTTTTCTGAACCAACCTTTCGTAAGGTAATTGGCAAGTGTATTGAAGATGGACCACAACACACGATCCTAGATCTCTCCCAAATTGATTTTGTAGATAGCTCTGGCTTAGGCGCTTTAGTACAACTGGCGAAACTGGCTCAAAGCGGTGGGGGAACGTCACAAATTGTTACTAATGCCAGGGTGACTCAAACAGTCAAGCTGGTTCGTTTAGAGCAGTTTTTGTCCTTGCGACAATCGATGGAAGTTGCTTTAGAAAACATTCCTAAATCTTGAGTGTTGAGAGAAAGCAAAACTCACGTCAGCTATCCGGTTCGTCATCTGGATAGCTTAATTTTTGCTTGATTAAGATCGTATAAGGCTAAGCATTATGTAAATTGGTCGATCATAATAGTCATTGGTCATTAGTCGTTAGTCAAGAGTTATTGGATTTGAACAAAGGAGACTTGACATAGATAAGCAGCGGCTTCTAGCAGGCGCTTGATAAACAACAAATGACAAACAACAAATCTGAAGGATGCCTAACTAGTGAAGCCAAAGGAGGAAGATTTATTAAATTGCCCAGATGTTGATGAGAGTGGAAGCGTAGGTGAAAGGTTGTGTCAACTGCTGCCTAGTTTTTTGTCAGTAAACCAGCACCAACTACAACAGATTTCGCCTATAACGTTGGCGTATTTGGGAGACGCGGTGTATGAACTTTATGTCAGAAGTTATTATCTAATGCCACCCAAGCGATCGCGTCAATACCATAACCTAGTAGTGGCGCAAGTGCGGGCAGAAACTCAAGCTTTGCACTTACGTTCGCTCACTCCTCGCCTTAACAGCACAGAGTTAGAAATCGTGCGGCGGGGGCGTAACGCCGCAACAAAACATCCCAAGCGAGTTGAACCAGAAATTTATCAACAAGCAACGAGCTTGGAAACTCTAATCGGCTACCTTTACCTGAGCGATCACCAGCGCTTGCACGAACTGCTGCAACAGCTACAGCTAGATACTACTCTAGAGGAATAGTCGAAATTACTCTTTAGCTATACACAATTAATTTCATTTTTTAGATAAATTCCATTTATTAAGAAGCCAACTAAATACAACATAAAGTTATATGGCTGAGCAACCACGAAAAATTAAGCCCACTGGTGAATCAAATCGAGGTAAACCCTTAAGAATCAAGGGTTCGCGTGATGCATCCAAACCTATACTCAAAAAAAATCCTGGGGTTAGTAGCTCTGCTGGGTTGAGAAATTCCCACACACCTACACCCAATTTGTCCCCTGACAACGAGCAGAGGCGCGAGGCGGCACAGGAACGAGAGAGCAGGGGATCTAGGGAAAACTCACGACAACGCTACGCTTCTCATTCGCACAAAGGGGGCACTCATGACTTGTCACCGGATCGAGAAACAGAAGATAACGATCTGATCTACGGTCGCTATCCAGTGATCGCGGCAATGGAAAATCAGCGCCAACTCAACCGGATTTGGATTACTTCCCGTCTCCGCTACGATTCCCGCTTTCACTCCCTGCTTTTACAAGCCAAGGAAAACGGTACAGTCATCGACGAAGTTGAACCCAAACGCCTAGACCAAATCACCCATCACGCTAATCATCAGGGTGTAGCTGCTCAAGTCGCCCCCTACGACTACTTAGAACTAGGGGATTTGGTTTCACGGGCGAAATCAGCATCTGACCAGCCAGTGATTATTGCAGCTGATAGCATTACCGATCCCCATAACTTGGGTGCAATTATCCGCACAGCAGAGGCAATAGGCGCTCAGGGAATGGTGATTCCCCAAAGAAGGGCTGTTGGGATTACCTCAAGCGTGATGAAAGTAGCAGCGGGTGCTTTAGAAACTTTTCCTGTTGCCAGAGTGGTGAATCTCAGCCGCGCTTTGGAAGAATTGAAAGCAGATGGCTTTTGGATCTACGGTACAGATGCAAAAGCTAGTCAACCGCTACATACAGTGAAATTCAGTGGCCCAATTGTTTTAGTAATTGGTGCTGAAGGCGAAGGTCTGAGTTTGTTGACACAACGCTGCTGCGATGTGTTGGTTTCAATTCCACTGATGGGAAGTACCCCTAGCTTGAATGCCTCGGTCGCATCTGGTATGACACTTTATGAAGTTTTTCGTCAAAAGTGGCAAAATACACTGCACATGGATAAGCCATACAAGGATAATCAGTAGCAGATGGTATGACACTCAATCAGGTTTATTGTCAGAATTAGCATAATACACTTGACTTCAAGCGGATACTTTACAAAAAATTCATTTGAAAAAATAAGAGTTACAGAGTATAACAAAGTGTGAAATATAACAACAGCGCTCATTCTCAATAGCACCTCATACCACGCCACTCAATAGGATAAACAACATGAAAACAATTTGGAGCAACATCAAAGAGAAATTGACTAGCCTGTTTGCCAGCTTCGGCTGGGCTTGGTGGGTAGAGATTGTGACGCAGAATCCCCGGTGTACTTACTACTTTGGCCCATTTCTTAGCTCTAAGGAAGCTGATGTTGCTAAAGCTGGATATGTAGAAGACCTTGAGCTAGAGGGAGCGCAAGGAATTGTTGTAAAGATTAAGCGTTGTAAACCAGAGAATCTCACGATCGCCGAAGACATAAGCGAGAGATTTGAACGTCAGGTAAAACCAGTTCTCAGCGGTCAAATGTAGGCTAGGATTAGCAGTCAGGAGTCAGGAATCAGGAGTCAGGAGTCAGGAGCCAGGAGTCAGAAGAATTTCCAACAGCAACAACAGCGCTTCCCCAGATCTCTTCTCACCCCTCATCCCTCACGCCTCACCCCTAAATATCAAGAATTACTATAGCTGTCCAACCGTCTTCGGTTTTTTCTAATTGGAAGCGGTGTAAAGTGACAGCTTTCACGTCTACTCGCTGTTGGTGCTTGTGGGGATTGAGCTTTTCTCCTTGGGTAACGGCAGTTAATTGGTATTGACCGTTTTTCTCCTCGATCTGAATTTGTGGCGATCGCAGTAGCAGTTGTTCGCTGTCTTTGTAATAAATAAATTCTTGGAGAAAATTGAACAGCAACATATCCAAAGCGTCATTTTCCAAGTCGAAGGTTCGCTGTTCTTGAGATGCGATCGCCTCCAAATTTTCAATCATGACATTAATTGTGGCATCGCCAGCCGCAGAGAAAAGTTCTTCCAAAGTCTTTCCCCAAGCCCGAAATGCAATGTCAGCAGTAGCAATATCTTCTAAAAACTCGTAAGGCATAGTACGATTTTAGATTTTGGATTTTAGATTTTGGATTGGGAAAAATTATGAATGATGAATGGTTAATTCAGCATTCATCATTACTCATTGTTCTATTGCTGGCACGATTTTAAGCGGTCGAGGATTTCTGATTTGCGATCGCTTACCTGTTTGCCGATAAATACTAGCTCAGTTGCTTCTTGTTCAAATAATTCTAGTTCCCAGCGCCCTGCTACGAAGTTAAATAGATAAGTTCCTTGAGGAAATCTGACAAAACCTTTGGCGCGATAAACTTCTGTAGTGAGGCTATCGGCGAAGTCCTCAAAGCAGGAGCGATCGCACATAGCATCGGTTTTGTAGCTGAAAGATTCAAATTCCGGCTGGTGAACGTGAGCGGGTGGCGGTTGTACTCTTTGGCGATCAATCCCAAACAGCAATTGGGGATCTACCTGACCGCGTTGAGTGTGAATAATTGTTGCAACTTCGTTAAGTGAGTGCAATTTCTCCTCTATCGCTTCTAACTCACTTTGGGATACTAAATCGACCTTGTTCAGCAAAATAGTATCTGCTGCTTCGATTTGCATCCTGGTGGTGTGACCTACTTGTGGATATTTAACCATTGCATCCGCATCGGCTACGGTAACGACCCCATCTAACCGCACAACAGTTAAACTTTCTTGAATATCGAAAACCAGTGCATCCGGTTCGGCAACTCCGGTTGTTTCTACTACAATCCGATCTGGGTCAACAGTATCAATAATTTCATTGACAGCGGCTTCAAACTCGCCCAGCAAGGAACAGCAAACACAACCGCCGCCCAAATCTGCCATTTGGACATTTTTACCTTGAATAATTTTGGTGTCAATCGCAATCTCGCCAAATTCATTCATCACAATGGCAATTTTTCTAGGGAAAGTGTCAATGATATGACGCAGCAGTGTTGTTTTACCGCTTCCCAGCGCTCCTGTAATAACTGTTATGGGAGTTTTAGTTGGCATAAGATTTGTATAATCTACCTAATTTAAGCAACACCTGCTATAAAAAAGGACAAATTATCCCTTAATATTCCCAATTGGAGTAAGTCGCACGACTCGTTTACTAATTCCAGCTAACTCAGCCGCTTCAATCACATCATCAATATCTTTATATGCGCCCCCTGCTTCTTCTGCTAATCCCGACCATGAGGTACTGCGGACATAAATTCCTCGGCTTTCCATATCCTGCTTCAGTTTTTCGCCTCGGTAGGTCTTTCGAGCTTTAGTCCGACTCATCGTTCTGCCACTACCATGAGCAGTACTGAAGAAAGTTTGATCTCCGCTGGGTACACCAACTAGTAAATAAGATCCAGTTTCCATGCTGCCGCCAATAATAACAGGCTGCCCAGTCTCTTGATACTGCTCTGGTAAATCTGCCATACCAGGGGCGAAAGCGCGAGTAGCACCTTTACGATGGACGAGAAGCGATCGCTTTTTGCCATCTACAATATGTTGCTCTAACTTAGCCGTATTATGTGCTACATCATAGACTGTATCCATACCCAATTTTTCCGGCGATTTTCTGAATACAGAAGAAAACACCTCGCGGATACGATGCAGAATCACCTGACGATTGGCATAAGACATATTGATGCCACATTTCATTGCGGCAAAGTAGTCTTGTCCTTCAGGAGAATTAAACGGCGCGCAGGCTAATTCGCGATCCAAAATCTTGATGCCATACTTGCTTTCCATCACCTTTAAAAAGATTTGCAGATAATCTGTAGCCACCTGATGACCGAATCCGCGACTACCGCAGTGGTACATTATGACTACCTGATTAGGGATAGTAATTCCCAAACTCTCGGCTAATTCTTCGTCAAATATATTTTCTGGTTTGGCAACTTGAATTTCTAGATAGTGATTGCCAGAACCTAAAGTTCCAATTTGGTTAAAACCGCGATCTATTGCCTTTTCACTAATCTTAGAAGCATCAGCACCCTGAATACATCCCTGTTCTTCAATTAGTTCTAGATCCTCTTCCCAACCATAATCATTGCGGACGCACCACTGTGCCCCTTGTTCGACTACCCCGCGAAAATCTTGCCTGGATAGCTTGACAAAACCCGTGCTTCCTACTCCAGCCGGAACCCTGTCGTAAAGCTTGTCTACTAACTTTTTGATCTGGGGTTTGACTTCATCGTAAGTCAGATTTGTGACTACTAAGCGCATTCCGCAGTTAATATCGAAGCCGATACCGCCAGGAGAGATTACGCCTCCTTGTTCCACATCCATCGCTGCCACTCCACCAATGGGAAATCCATAGCCAAAGTGTCCGTCAGGCATACACAAGGCATATTTTGTAATCCCTGGAAGTGTGGCTACGTTGGTAATTTGGTCATAAACGGCTTCGTCTAATTCAGAAATTAGTTTTTGTGTGCCATAAATTCGGGCGGGTACGCGCATCCCCTCTTTATATGAAACAGGAATTTCCCAGATGGTGTCAGAAATTTGGTTCAAAAACTCTTTAATAGCCATTTGCCCTACACTCCTGTCACCAATTTATAATTGTTACTTTATGATTCTTTACTTTTAAAATTTCTTTATTAATTAGGCTGGATAATCCTAGCCTTAGACTTAGATACACTCCTACGTTGATCGCTCAGATATTTATTTGGGCGTACACATAGGTACGCCACTCTGAAATTTACTTCTCTTCACTGCCAGATGCTTGTTCGTCTGGACGTTCGTAAGCCGGAGGATAATCGACGAATTCGTCGGTTCTGAGTGTTTCTGTGTTAGTAAGATTTTCAGGTAGAAGATTTTCGGGTTCTACCGTTGTGTCAGCAGCATCATCGATTACACCGTTAGCGTTTGTGTTGGGTTTGTTAGAAGTGCTTTTATGACTTGCATGACCGCCTGGCATAAATTTTTCCTCGACAGTAGTAATGTAGATACACTTTCAGCCTAGACTTGTTGATTGTAGGAATAACCCTATCTCCAGGCTTAGATTCCAACGTGATTTGGAGAACAGTTTGGCGACGAAAAGCAAAAAGATTATTTTGTCAGAACTTGAGCCAGTCTACTAATACCTTGCTGTATTTGCTCTTGTCTCAGTTCAGAGTAGCCAAAGATAAATTCTCCTGCGCAATTCGCATTTAGATAAGACGGTTGGGCAGACATCATTCCAACCCCAACTCGTGCTGCACGCTGAATAATCTCCTTGTCTGTAAGGTGCGTTTGCAGCCGCACCATTAAATGAAGTCCAGCTTTTTCGCCTAAAATCTTTGCTTTTTCGCCAAAATTAGTTTTCAAAGCTTGCACGAGGGCTTGACGACGTAGGTCATAGAGCGATCGCATTTTCCGAATATGACGATCTATGTGCCCTTGTTCGATAAAATCAGTTAAAACTTGCTGTTCTAAAGATGGTAGGGAGCGATCGCTCAACCACTTAGCACGGGCAAACAGTGAAATGAAACTTTGTGGTAGAACTAAGTAGCCAATTCGCAATGAGGGAAATAGTACTTTCGAGAAGGTGCCGATATAAAGCACTAAGTCAGTTTGAGCGAGTCCTTGAAGTGCTGGAATTGGGCGATCGCCATAACGATATTCGCTGTCATAGTCATCTTCAATAATCATCGCCGAATTCTGCTGCGCCCATGCTAATAGTTCTAACCTGCGGGGGAGTGACAAAATTGATCCAGTGGGAAATTGATGGGAAGGCGTGACATAGACTAGTTTGATTGATTCATTTGCATATTTCGCCAGATCCTTAACTACTAAGCCTGACTCATCTACTCTTATAGGTAATAGTTTCGCTCCTTGGCTGAGGAAAATTCGCCGTGCGCTAAGATAGCCAGGATCTTCTAAAGCGATCGCATCCCCAAGCTCGATCAATAGGCGCATTATCAGATAAAGTGCTTGCTGAGTACCATTGGTAATGATTACTTGTTCGGGTTCGCACTGCACCGCACGAGAACGGGAAAGATAACGAGCGATCGCTTCCCGTAAAGGTTTGTATCCTAAAGCATCGGTAGCATAGTCCAACCAAGTGGAATTCTCCCGACAATGGCGAGACAGCAGTTTACGCCATATCTGCATTGGAAAGTGGTCGAAAGCAGGTCGTCCATAGCGAAAGCTAATTTGGAGATCGGGTTCGCTCATCAACGAGGTGTCCATATCAGCTAACCTAGCTGCGTACTTGGACAACTGAATAGGTGAAACAGTTTTCTGGACAGACTCTACTGGTGTTGAATGCAGCAAATCGTCTGGGAGTTGAGCGCAGACATATGTACCAGAACCGACGATTGTTTCTAGATAGCCCTCACTCAGGAGTTGCTCGTAGCAGGAGGTGACGGTGGTACGAGAAATGCCCAAAGATTTCGCAAGCGATCGCGTCGAAGGAATTCGCTGTCGTGGTAACAATCTTCCGCTGAGGATCGCTCGTCGTAGTTCCTCATACAGCTGTTGATGTAAGGGTATAGCTGTATTGTTGTCAAGGGCGATCGCTAAATCCATTTGCACCTATCACAACCAAAGTGGACTTATATAAAAGCACAAAATTGGCTATTGTGCTAGACCACTTGAATAATTAAGCTGACAGTGGTTAAACCAAAT
>DATNQH010000161.1:0-18556 GCA_036704105.1 Leptolyngbyaceae cyanobacterium
CTTGACGCTCTCTGGGGTCTTTTCCCAGTCTGCTTGGCTGATTTCTTCTATCAAATTTGGTGAGGTCTGTTCCATTTTTTTAGCGTAACAGCAGTCTGCTATTTTCTCAATTCCTTGGTTCAACCCCGTGAACAGTTACGATGAATTTTGTTTAGTAATATTTATCTTATCTCCAATAATTTTTGGTTTAATAGCAGGAATTCCTGGTTTTCTATTTGGGTTTTTATTAATTGGTTTAAAAGTAGCGTTGCACAAGTAGGTAATAATTTAAGGAGGTAGAGCAACAGTAGGGTGGGCAATGCCCACCCTACTACTACAAAATTATTTATTCTTGATGAGGGATTTAGGATTGCTATAGCAAAGTTAGCTAAAGTGCGATCGCTCTTGACACAACTGCAATAATGAGGGCACTCAATTTGACAAGTGAAGTTAACGCGATCGCACTAGTACTTTATCTTCAGGCAATGCGTTAGCGAAGCGTGAGCGTAGTTATCGCTCTTGACACAACTGCAATAATGAGGGCGATCGCTTGTCTAATTGAAATTTACGCGATCGCACGTTTACTTCATCTCAAAGCGATCGCGCGTTTAACAGCCCTGATGATTAGTAGCAGTTGAATTCGTCTGATGCATTTTACAATTACACGCTAACCAAACCCAAAGATAAACCAGCCTTCCAACTAGCGAGATCGGCTAAAGCGCGATCGCGGTACATCCCATATCTCTGCTGCTTATTTTTAATCCTCTCACCCAATTCTGGCAAGATCCCAAAATTAGGAGGCATTGGTTGAAAATGTTTCGGTTCGGCAGAACTGATAAACTCAAATAACGCTCCCATCATCGTCGTTGCAGGTAGCATCAACGGTTCTTTACCCAAAGCAACCCGTGCTGCATTCGTACCAGCCAACCAGCCGCCTGCTGCTGCTGCTGTATAACCTTCAGTCCCGATTAACTGTCCTGCTGCTAACAAAGTTGGACGTTGCTTAAATTGCAAACTTGGGCTTAACAGCTGAGGGGCATTAATAAAAGTGTTGCGGTGCATCACTCCCAAGCGCACAAACTCGGCATTTTCCAAACCAGGTATTAATTGAAACACCCGCTTTTGTTCGCCCCAACGCAGATTAGTTTGGAATCCTACCATATTCCACAGCTGACCCGCCTTATCTTCTTGTCGCAGTTGCACGACTGCATAAGGGCGTTCGGACTGATTTTCTGGGGCACGGAAGTCTCCCTTACGAGCATCGAACAATCCCACAGGCTTGAGCGGCCCATAGCGCATGGTGTCTTCACCCCGCTGGGCCAATTCTTCTATGGGTAGGCAAGCTTCAAAGAATTTAGCTGTTTCTCGGTCAAAATCCTTTAATTGTGCCTGTTCAGCTGCACGAAGTTCTTGCCAGAATCGTAGATATTGCTCTCGATTCATGGGACAATTGAGATAAGCTGCATCGCCTTTGTCATAACGCGAGGCGAGAAAGGCAATATCGCGGTTAATTGATTCTCCTACCACAATTGGGCTAGCAGCATCGAAAAAGCTGAGGTATTCCATCCCAGTGAATTGATGCAATTGTGCTGCTAGGTCGGGGCTAGTCAAAGGGCCAGTTGCCAAAACTACGATTCCTGGGGGAATTTCGGGAAATTCTCCTCGTCGTAATTCAATTAATGGATGGCTGGATAGCGTTTCTGTCAAATCCTGGCTGAATTGCCCCCGATCTACAGCTAGCGCCCCACCTGCTGGAACGGCGTGTTCGTCAGCTTTGGAGATGACGATAGAACCGAGTTGACGCAGTTCTTCATGCAACAATCCGGCGGCGCGATCGCTCTTTTGCGCCCCAAATGAATTACTACATACTAATTCTGCTAAGTGTTCGCTATGATGGGCAGGACTAAATCGCTTTGGGCGCATTTCATGCAGAATCACAGGCACTCCAGAAGCAGCAATTTGCCACGCTGCTTCCGTCCCAGCTAGTCCACCACCGATAACTTGAATTGGTTGTTTGTCATTTGTCATTTGTCATTTGTCCTATGTTGTTTGTCCTAGCCTGCGGCAAGCCGCTTGCGCGTCTATATTGTTTGTTATTTGTACTTAAACTAATGACGAATGACTAATGAACGCTTTGTCAAATTCGCAATAAGTCAGTGATAAAGCTGGGTGCTGGGAAAATGATCGAGACTAATATACCCAATGCCAACAATCCCCAGAAGTCTCGCCCATTATCGAGTTCTGTCACATCATCCAAGGCTGGTTCGTCGAAAACGGGCATAAAGAATAGGATAATTGCCCACAGCCAAAATCCCGGCTGTACTAAAGATAATCCCAATAGCAAAAAGCGGGCAATTTGACCGATCACACCACCAATACGTTGCCCAAACATAGCATGAACAATGTGACCGCCGTCGAGTTGTCCTACTGGCATTAAGTTCAAAGCAGTCACCACTAGTCCTAGGAAACCTGCTACAGCTACTGGATGTAGGTCAATTGCCTTATCGGCAGTTAGCCTAGCGCCCAAAGCTAATTTACTTAGTATTGCTAATAGGATTGAATATTTAGGATTGAGGGCATTTGGGTCTAACGTGTCAGCTTGTGCGGGTAAAGCAACGACCTGAGAATGTGCCAATCCCCAAATTAGTAGAGGTATCGTTGCTACAAAACCGGACATCGGGCCAGCAATGCTGACATCAAATAAGGCTTTGCGGTTTGGTACAGGGCTACGCATTTGAATAAATGCCCCAAAAGTTCCTAGGAAAAAAGGAATTGGGATAAAGTAAGGCAGGGTCGAGCGAATTTTGTGGTGCCTAGCTGTCAAATAGTGACCCATTTCATGGATGCCGAGAATGGTCAACAAAGCTAGGGCATAGGGCAGTCCAGCTAGCAGCATTGCTGGGTTAGATTCTATAGCTGCAACTTTACCATTATTGAGATCGAACCACTGTATAGTCGTAGTAAATAAAGTGGCAATTAATAATCCCAGTGCTAATAAAGGCCGGGTTAACTTTTGCTGAGTTTCCCGTGTGCGGTTTTGGGGATTCGGAACTAGGGCAAAGAAAGGTTTATTATTAGTACCTTCTTGCAATAGCACTAGGAAGCGATCGCCAAAAGAATTTTCAATATTTTCTCGAATTTTTTTATAGGCTGCTGCTGCCTCTGTCCGCAGTTGTCCTCGACATATTACAGCTTGCGGTCGATATTCGATATTGTGGATATAGTAAATTGACCAAGGAAAGCAATTCCTTAGCTGGGCTTCTTCTTTTGGCTCAATTGGGCGTACTGGTGTAGTTTCTGGCGTTACCTGGGCTGCTGTTTCTGCTGCCATAACACTTTCTTGTTTGGCGGTAGCTGAAGCATTTATTTCTCTGCGTCCCCACTGAATCAGCAGCCAATATAAAACAGGACAAACGATAAACGGGCCAATTGCTAATACTGTTGGTGGCGGCTCGTCCTGACCATTAATTGCCACCCACGCAGTCCAAATTAGCGCGGGTGTCATCAGTACCAACCACAAAACCCAGACGGGTGTTCGCGTCAATCCGGCGACACTACGCTGCACAATTAGATATGTGAATAATCCTAGGAGGAGGAGAAACCAAAAAAATGTCATGTTATTTTTAGCTTTTTGAGAGATGTTTATCACTTGACTGATGACTACCTAGTGTTAAAGATAAGCGACGATCGCAAAACTTATCTTTCACCATTAGCTTCACCACGCAAGCGCCATAACTTCTCAATCCTTATATTTTCAAGATTTGTACTCGCCAGCCAACTGTCCTCACTACCAGTTTTTCTCAAAAACCCTTGCAAAATCAACCACTACGTTCTCCCAAACTACCACAGGCGATTTGGAACAACATTTTTGCGTTTCCACCTAACCGAGATACTTTAGGAGGAACTGCTTACTTTATTGTAGAAAATGAAGCGAATATCCTGATCGATTCTCCGGCTTGGGACGAAGTTAACCAGAATTATCTCAGTTCTGTTGGTGGTGTCAGATGGCTATTTCTCACCCACAGAGGCGCAATTGGTAAGGCGCGAGAAATTCAGCAAGCTTTTGGCTGTGAGATTTTGATTCAAGAGCAAGAAGCTTATCTACTGCCTGGACTAAAGGTGACAAGATTTAAGCAAGATTTTAACATTGGCAATGCGCAGGTAATTTGGACACCCGGTCATTCTCCGGGTTCTTCCTGCCTTTATTATCCTAGAGAAGGCGGAGTGTTGTTTTCCGGTCGTCACATCCTGCCAAATCAAACAGGTGAACTCGTACCATTGCGTACAGCTAAAACTTTTCACTGGTTCCGACAGCTTGCGAGTATTCAGTTATTGCGCGATCGCTTTACACCAGAAACCCTCAATTATATATGCCCTGGAGCCAATACAGGATTTTTGCGCGGCAAACGCGCGATCAAAGATGCATATGAGCAATTAGCAAGGCTCGACTTAACAACCTTACGGCAATCTAAACCAGTCCTTTAGAATAACGAGTGACAAGGGAAAGGATGAAGTCTGAAGGTATGAATTTATCCTTTCCCTTCTACCCTTGAACATAGCAGCATAGCTGCCTCCTATCTTTAGAACTGATCTGTTCCTTGGGAAGGATTTATAGCACCGGGTTGATTTCGGTAGAAGTTCTTAGCTTCATCATTTTGATAGATGCAATTAATTTCAGGTTGACTGTTTAGATCGCCCGTATAGCCAAATGTATTCATCCGATTTTTGCATTCCCGTACCTGTTCCGAGGACACTAGGTTTTTTTGCTCCAGAATTGTCCAGTTATTGGTTCGCAGGATGCATCCCGGTCTTAGACTAGGCTGTGCAACATAAACATTGAACGGGTTTAGGGATACAAACAGCCTAGCGTCCATCACCATCGCACTGGCTCCATACTGAACGCAAATATCAGCATTTGGTGCAAAGCGGTCAATGGTTTCACGGGAGGCGACGTTTTTTGGATCTAATGTTGTTGTCGTGCTAAAGGCAATGCCAATGCCAATGCCTAAAATCAGCACTCCTGCCAACAGAGCAATAGAAGTGTAATTAAACGCAGCTTTAAACCCAGAATCTTTAATAGGAGCTTTACTAGCGGTGGCAGTAGATCTTGTAGATTTACGTCTCATATTTGTTCAATTAATTTCCTCAACTTATTGGAGAGTTTTTATCACCTCTCCTTTTCTCAGTATGCCGATATTATGGCTCAGATGTCTTGGCTTTAAGTAAGGCAAAGCGGTAAATCAAGTAGCAGGTAGGTGGTAGATGGTATGTGGCATATTTTCTCACCGATCGCAGTTAGTGTGGGTTTAGTTAGGGAACTGTTAACAACACAAGTTATCTGGGCAAACCCGCCTCTACTGCCTACCAATTTCAGCCAGCACAATTCATCAAACCTTTTTACCATGTAAATTAAAAATTATAAATATTGCTTGACTTGAAGAACGTGAATTCTCAACCTGAATCGCTACAACTAAGGAAAAACAGCAAACCCTCTGGGCTAAAAACACTTTTAGCAGATAGCTTAACTATACTTTGGGGTGATTGGCTGGAATTGCGCGTCCGGATTGCGCAAGTCGCCGCCTCTGGTTTGATATCGCCATTAATATATATTTTAGCTTTTGGCTTGGGTTTGGGTAGTTCGCTACCTAAGCCAGCTATTGGAGGTAATTATTTAGAGTTTATCTTGCCAGGAATGGTGGCGCTGTCGTCAATGACGATTAGCTTTGGTGGTACGACGTTTTCGATTTGTGGCGATCGCTTGTTTAGCCAAACCTTTGAGGAGTCACTTTTAGTACCCGTTCATCCCTTAGCGTTATATCTTGGCAAAATGCTGGCTGGTGTAGTGCGGGGGTTGATGACTTCTGGATCTGTGATTTTGGTAGCGGTGTTATTTACTAGTAAAATCTGGAGTTTTCTTAACCCGTTGTTTTTATTGTTACTCGTGCTGAATTGCGCTGTATTTGCTGGGTTAGGGGTGATAGTGGGTTTGAATGTGCGATCGCTTGAAAGTGTGGGATTGTTCAATAACTTTCTCATCGTCCCCATGTCTTTCTTGGGTGCTACGTTCTTCGATCCAGCTACCCTACCAGTAGGATTAAAGGTGATCGTATATCTCCTACCACTAACTTATACCAGTATTGGACTACGTGCTGCTGCCTACTTGCCAGTATCTCAGTTTCCTTGGTACACAATACCAGTGTTGCTAGTAGTTGCGATCGCGTTTTCCCTCTGGGGTGCTTATATTTTCTCTCATCAACAAGACTAGCGATCGCACAATCAGCTAAATCATCAGTTTCCAATTGCGATTAGTTAAGCTAGTCAGGATATGGTCTTGCCACTGACCGTTAATCATGAGATAGTCGCAGGCGTAACCTTCTACTACAAAACCGAGTCGCTTGAGTAGCTTACCACTGCGCTGATTGTGTGGTAAGTATGCAGCCATGATGCGGTGCAGATTCAATTGGATAAACATATAAGCGATCGCGCTCTTTAGTGCTTCACTCATGTAACCTTTACTCTGCCGATCTGCTGCTAAACTATAGCCCAAAGTACAGGATTGAAAAGAGCCGCGAATAAAATTGGCAAAGTTTATCGATCCCGCGATCGCTTTTGGGTTATCCTGACTAAACAGAAACAGCTTGAGAGAAGAGTCAGATTTCAAAGCTTGCCAACGTGCTTCTACCTCTTTGCACCAATAACTTTGTGTATAAAAATCATCGCCTTTTTTCGGCTCAAATGGTGCAAGGTGTAGTTTGTTTTGGGTGTAGTAATTTAAAATAGCTGGAACATCTGAGCGATCGGCAAGACGGATGATAGTTTTATTGCTTGCAAGTTGTGGTGCAGCTTCTACCATTTAATCGCACTTATTAAGCTAAACAATCACAAGTAAGGAATAGTAACTTAAATATATGTTTGCTGATGGCAATTTTATCACAATTGCCACGCTCCCAGTTTCATTTAGTACTTTAGCTACCGATCCCACCGACGGAAACTATTATGCTGGTGCTGATTATTGCTGTGCTTACTGTGATCTCAGGTTCAGCCCTATGTTCAAGCGTAGAAGCTGCTTTATTTTCAGTTTCTACACTCAGAGTCCGACAGTTGGCGCAGTCCAAGAACCCAGCCCCAGTAGCACTACTGGCGATTCGGGAACATATGAATCGACCAATTGCGACGATTGTGATCCTTAACAATATTTTTAACATTGTGGGGAGTATTGCGATCGCGCGAATTGCTGAAAATATACTTGGAGATACATTATTAGGTATATTTTCAGGATTTTTGACCTTTCTGATTATTATTTTTGGTGAAATCATCCCCAAAACTCTTGGCGAACGCCACGCAGAGAAATTAGCCTTACTCGCCGCTTTACCTGTAACTGCACTTACCTTTGTGTTCACACCTTTAGTATTAATTGTGGAACAGACGACAGCACCTTTTACTAAAGGTAAAAAAAAGCCAACTACCAACGAAACTGAAATCAAGTTATTGGCAAAAATAGGCTTTCAAGAGGGACTTATTGAAGGTGATGAAGCTGAGATGATACAGCTAGTTTTTATGCTGAATGATCTAACAGCCTCTGACCTAATGACACCCAGAACAGCAATAACTTATTTATATGGTGACTCGACTCTTGCTGATAGCAAAAAAGAGATTATTACCTCGCAGCACACGCGAATTATTGTTCTACAAGAATCTCTTGAGCAAGTAATTGGATTTGCCTTAAAAGATGTCTTGTTAACAGCAATGGTTGAAGGAAAGCCGGAACAAAAAATTTCAACTCTAACTCGTAAAGTGCGTTTTGTTCCTGAAACAATTCGAGCAGATCAACTGCTTAAATCATTCCAGAGAAGCCGCGAACATCTAGTAGTAGTCGTAGATGAATATGGGGTGACTTCTGGTGTAGTCACCCTAGAGGATGTACTAGAGGTGTTAACTGGAGAGATTGTAGACGAAACTGATCGCATTATCGACCTACAAGCAATGGCACGTAGAAAACTGCAAAGAATGTTACAAATTAAGGGTTTTGGTAAATAGCTAGTAGTGCGCTGCCTCAAAATCAATCGCTGGCCCTGCTGGAACAATCTGCGTTGGGTTGAGTTGAGGTAAACCCACATAATATAACCGCTTAATATGATCGATTTTGCAGACTTCCTTAACTCCTGGTTGCAGATAAAGATCCTTCAGGTAATTCCAGAGATTGGGATAATCAATAATTCGGCGCAAATTACATTTAAATAATCCATAATAAGCAACATTGAAGCGCAAAAGTGTAGTAAAAATACACCAATCTGCTTCTGTAATGACATCGCCACACAAATATCTCTGTTTCTCAAGTAGCTTTTCCCAATAATCCAAAGCTTGGAATAACTCTGTCACTGCTGACTCATAAGCTGCTTGAGAATTAGAAAATCCTGTCCGATAAACTCCATTATTAATAGGTTGATAAATTTTATCAATCGTCTCATCAATTACTAACTGCAAATCTGCCGGATAAAAATTTAAATTTGAATTTGCCAAAGCAGAAAACTCAGTATCAAACATCCGAATAATCTGACGTGATTCATTATTAACAATCGTGCCATTTTGCTTATCCCAAAGAACAGGAACAGTAACGCGACCAGTATAATTTGGATTAGCTTTCAGATAAACTTCCCTGAGATAGCGAGCATCATTTACAGAATCAGGAATACACCCTGAATAATCAGAAAACATCCATCCATCTTCACTAATTACCGGATCGACAATTGAAAGAGAAATTACCTCCTCAAGCCCCTTCAACTTCCTCATAATCGCGGTACGATGCGCCCAAGGACAACCTAAAGAAACGTACAGATGATAACGCCCCGCCTCCACTTTAAAGCCACTAGAACCATCCGCAGTAATGCGATCGCGAAACTGCGTAGGCATTCGATTAAACTTTCCTTGAGCATCTCTCTCAGTCCACTCCTTAACCCACTTCCCATCAACCAACATCCCTAAAGTCATAACTATTCCTCCTCTTACTCTTTCTCTGCGTCCTAACGGCAACGCTATCGCCTACGGCTCCGGCGGTTCGTTTTACACCCTATATCTGTCCAACTCCCGCGCCAAATTCAACGGCGCAACAATCGCTTGATGCTCCATCTCACCCCACTCCTTGCTAGGAACTCGCCACATAATTTCAAACTCAAGCCCATCGGGATCTTCCCCATACACCGACTTACTCACCCCATGATCGCTAGCACCCCGAAAGTAACTTTTTTCTTGCAACAATTCAGCAGCTTTTGCTAAATTTTCAATCGTCTTCACTTCCCAAGCCAAATGATATAAACCAATCGTCCCTGCTGTCGGCGTGGGAGCATGAGAACCCAGTGCCACTAATCCCAAATCGTGATGATTTGTGGAACTTGCTACTCTTAAAAGCGCCATCATTCCATGCCTACGAGCAACTTCTTCAAAACCAAAGATTGATTTATAAAACTCAACTGAACGCTCTAAATTTCTGACATATAAAACAACATGATTCAAACCAGTAACCGAAATCATGTTTGTATCCTCCTATTCGGAAATAAATTACATTTGGTCGTGCGTTAACAAATTTTTCTAGTTGCTAGGCTTAGGCTAAGAAGTAGGTTTAAGAGGTTCTACCTTGTTAGGTGCAAGATGTGTGTTAACAAATTTGTTTTTGTCTAGCTAATGTTTTTACTTTGATTGTCTATACACAAACTAAAAGATAGGATTGCCCCTACACAAGTTATCTAAGTTCTGGCTTAACTGTTGTGAGTTAAGCCTTGGGCTGAATTACTTTTGTCTAGCTTAGATGTCACCGCTGAATTTAAGGGTAGGATGAGACGAAAGGGGCGATAACTACGCTCACGCTTTGCTAACGCGCCAAAAATAACCCCATAGCCAATTGATCGAAACAATTAAACGGTTGCGAAAACCAAGTAAGTTGACTAAGTGTATAACCAACCACAGAATCCAAGCGGGAAAGCCAGTTAGTGTTAACTTTCCGGCGTGAAGCACAGCGCTATGCCGTCCAATAATTACCATTGTCCCCTTGTGTTGATAGCGCCAGGGTAGCGGATTTTTCCCCTCAATTTGCCGCGTGATGTTATGCGCCACTGACTTCGCCTGGAAGATAGCCACAGGTGCAAGCATGGGTAGCGTTACGCCATCTTGTTTCATTGAGGCTAAATCTCCGATCGCATATACTTGCGGATGTCCGGGTACTTGTAAAGTAGGCAAGACAGTCACGCGATCGTTGTTTGTTGGTAATTCCCCTAAATTGGACAAAGAATTGCCTCGCACTCCTGCTGTCCAAACTATAGTTTCCGTCGCTATAATCCCATCTTGCAGATGCACTGCTTCTTTTGTGACTTCAGTTACCCGTGCTTGCAGATATACTTCAACTCCTTTCTTTCGTAGCTGCGTCTTAGCATAAGTACTTAGACGCTTTGGCAGATCCGGAAGTAGAGAGTCTCCCGCTTGCAACAGCACCAAGCGCACTTTGCCCAAATTCAATCTTGAATAATCCTTAACTAGATTTCCATAGATCAGTTCAGCCAAAGCCCCCGCCAACTCCACCCCAGTAGCACCACCACCGACAATAATGAATGTCAATAGAGAACGGCGGCGCGATTCATTCGGTTCTTGTGCTGCTTGCTCGAAACAATCGATAATGTGATTGCGTAGAGCGATCGCCTCTTCCAGCGTTTTTAAAGGAAAGGCATACTCAGCTGCTCCAGCTACTCCAAAGAATTTAGGAGCGCTACCTGTAGCTAGGATGAGGAAATCATAGGGAATCAGGCAGTTGTCTGTTTCTACAAATTTGCTCTCAAAGTCAATTTGCTTCACTTGTGCGATCGCAAACTGAACGTTAGGCAGTTTCCGCAACCATCTGCGCACTGGATAGACAATCTGCTCTGGTTCTAGTTCAGCGGCTGCTACCATGTGGAGTAGAGGTAGGAAGGTGTGGTAGTTGTTACGGCTCAAAAGCAGCACCTCAACCGCAGAACCAGAGAAGGCACGAGCCGCCCATAATCCACCAAAACCCGCTCCCACAATTACTACCCGCTGACGTTTAAGGGCTGTCATTAGCCAATAGTCCTTTGTTCTTTGTCCTTTGTCCTTTGTACTTAAACTAATGACTAATGAGTAGCGATCACAAAGGTTTGTTCGCTCATAGAGTTACTCATAGTTTTGTTTGCATTACAAATGTCTTAATACGTACTTTATAGCACAATGATAGTTCGCGTGTAAACAGTCTCAACAATAATTTTTTAGAACAAGTTCCTAATCTTTTCTAGAGCAACTCGGATCTCTTCCAACTCATGCCGATCAAGCTGCTCAAACCGCTGCTTGAGATGGGCGATATGGGCGGGGAAGGTTTCTTGAAAAACACGCTCTCCTTCTGGTGTCAGCACGGCAATAAAACTGCGTCTGTCTTCTGGTGGTACTTCCCGTCGCACCAAGCCTTTTTTCTCCAAACGGTCAATAATTCCAGTTAACTCGCCTTTGGTAGTAAGGGTTTTTTCTGCTAGTTGTTTAAAAGTCATGCCTGGAGTATTTCCCAAGGTTGCTATTGCATCAAATTGAGAAGATGTCAAGCCTAGTTGACGAATGTCTGCATCCGAGTAACTTCTAAAAGCTTGGTAAGCGCGAACTAATTCGCGCACTACTGGCATAAATGCCTCTTTTGCTGCTGCCCCGGTTGATAACTTTTCTTCAGGTTGTGCTTGCTTGTTTTTAGCTGTTTTCACTTAAGGCTTGTTTAGCTGAATTCTCTGCTTTTATAATAGTTCTTACACGAACAAGCTCAATTAGTTTTTCTCGCACAGCTATACCAGATTGGCGAGGGACGCTGCTTTGATATAAATTTTAATAATATTAATGATGATTTTCTTGTAAATCTTGAAGATAAACGATCGCTGCCTCTAATTTAGAGGAGTAATTTTCGGCAAATTTTTCAAACCACGAACCTTCAGTAGATAATGGCTCTAGTTTTTTTAACCAAGTGGTTGCCTGTTGCTGTAATACTTCTAATTCTTGCTGCTTGAGTTTTTGCTTTCTCAATTCCTCAGCTTTCAATTGTTCTTGTCTAACTTGCTCTTCAGCACGATCTCGACCTTCATAATCTGCTTTAATATCGCTTAAGAGGCTATTGAAGGATGCTTCATTTTTTGGAGCTTTTGATGTTTGTTGTTTGATTTGCCCCTGTTTAGCTTCTAGCTCATTTAAGAGGCTATCCAGAGAAGATTCTGTTTGAGGTGGTGGTTGTTCTATTGGTTGAACTGGTATTTGTTGCTTTTTTGGCTGTTCTTGCCGATCTGATTCCTTATACTCAGCTTTAATTTGAGCCAAGAGCTTATCAATCGAGTCCATTCTTTCTAGGCTTTTATGATCGTAAAACCATCATACCTAGTCATTAATGGCGTTGAGTAGTATTTCAGACAAACTGTAATCTTCCATATCGTCGATAGTGATTGTGTCGCATATATCAAACTTGGCTCCAGCGCCTTGCAATTCATCATCCAGAATCTTGAGAAACTTTGTTGCTTGGGAATCTGTACCGACTTGAATGAATGAAATTGCTAATTCCTCATCTCGATCCATGCGGCGAGAAGCTTCAATAATCACTTTCATTACCGCTTTGCGATCATCTGGTTCCCCATCTGTTACGACTAAAATTGTCTCACCGTTTGCTTTAGTTTGACGTGCGGCTTTACGTTCAAAGTAGTTATCTGTAGCGTGTTTTAATACTGCTGCTAAGTCAGTGCTACCGGAAGGATCGTTCTCGCGGAAAATTTGTGTAACTTTACTTGCTGTTACATTTTCGTAGCGTTTAAACCGTCCTGAAAATAAATAAATCGTAATCCCATCTGGATCGAACTGTTCGCATTTACTAGCTACAGCTAGGGTAGATTCTTGTGCTGCTACCCATCTGCTTCTACCACCTTTTTGATCTGGGGTAGCCATGCTGCCACTTTTATCAATGATTAAAGTGTAATCACGATTTTCTAGCATTACTAATGTCTCCCGTGTGAGCGATCGCAAATTTAGTCACTAATAGCGTTCATTAGTACGTCTGCCAGACTCATATCTTCTAAGTCATCTAAGGTGACTGTATCGCATATATCAAACTTAGCACCGACACCTTGCAGTTGATCGTCTAAGGCTTTGAGGAATTTTGTTGCTTGCGCATCTGTACCGACTTGAATAACGGAAATCGCCAGTTCTTCGTCTCGTTCCATCTGGCGCGTTGCAGTGATGATAACTTCAAATACGGCGCGGCGATCGTCTGGTTCACCATCTGTTATTACTAAAATTGTCTCACCGTTTGCTTTAGTTTGACCAGCAGCTTTGCGTTGGAAGTAGTTATTCACAGCATCCTGAAGCACCGCAGCGAGATTAGTTGTACCAGCAGGATCGTTTTCTTGAAAGATTTGGGCAACTTTAGCAGAAGTTACATCATCGTAGCGTTTAAATTTACCGGAAAATAAATATACAGTAATTCCGTCTGGAGCGAACTGTTCGCATTTTCTCGCCAGCGCTAGAGTAGACTCTTGAGCTATCTCCCATCTACTTTTACCACCCTGTTGGTCAGGAGTGGACATACTGCCGCTTTTGTCAAGAATTAAAGTATAGTCACGGTCTTTCATACAATAACCCTCCGATGTCTGCTGGGTATAGTCTAGCTTGGATATTCGCTAGTCAGCTGCTTAAATCGGGTGGGCAATGCCGGGCTACTCAAAAAAAGCAGAGGGTGAGATGTGAAAAAATTAGCAACTTTGCGAATATGAGTTGTTGTCAGTTGCACCTTAGTTTTATTACAACGAGTCGAAGACTCTAACCCTTGTATCCATGTTGAACTTGGACACAAGAAGATTTGGCTCAGTCTCAGACTGATAGTGACGCAAGATCTGAAGCGATCGCGCATAAAAAAAATCCCCCAGAAGATCTCAGGGAATTTAACTATGCTTAAATCAAGGATTAAGCAGGATTAGCTTGCATTCTTTTTTGAAGTAGTTGGAGAATTGCGGCTTTTTCCAAAATACCTATTAGTACTCCATTCTCACGCACTACAGGTAAAGCCGATCGCTGTTGTTGTTCTAGTACCATTGCAGCTTCAAGCAATGATTGATTCGATTGCACGACGGTTGATGTTTCGATTGGTTGCATCAAGTCTTTAACTTGAGTTTCTGCCCACATTGTAGTAGAAACTTTACGCACATCATCTAGTGCGATCGCTCCTACCAATTGTCCGGCATCATCGACAACCAAGTATCTACGCCACTGATTATTATCTAATATCGATGTATCAGCAAAGTCTCTTAAAGGCAAACTTGCAGAAACTACAGGGCTATCAGGCGTGACAGCATCTGCCACTGTTAGATTGTTGAGTCTTTCTTGCACTGTAGCAGAAGAAGCAGCGCGAGCGGCGTTTTGTAGCAAGAACCAACCGATTAACAAATTCCAGAAGTTACCAAAGCTGCCATATGTTAGTAGAGGAATTAATCCGCTGGCGATCGCTAACCAACCGATCAATTGTCCTACACGGCTAGCAAAGACAACGCCTTTATAAGGATTACCCGTAATCTTCCAAACTAAGGCTTTGAGGATGTTTCCACCATCTAGCGGTAAGCCAGGAATGAGGTTATACGCAGCCAAAGCTAAGTTGATAGAAGCCAAGGTTCCCAGCAGTACAGCCAAGGGTGCAGCGAGGGGAATGGTGGCATTAACTGCTGTGAAGATCCCAAACAGTAATATACTGACAAGAGGGCCTGCGATCGCTACCCAAAATGCTTCAGTCGGGGTTTTTGACTCTTTTTCTAAAGTAGCAAGACCACCAAACAGAAACAGAGTAATCGATTTTACTGAAATTCCTTGTTTAATAGCGACAAAACTGTGTCCCAGTTCATGCGCTAGAACCGAAGCAAATAACAGTAATGCTGTAACTAGTCCTAGTAGTAAAGGTAATCCACCGCCCAAGGCTGGAAATTGCGCGGCTAATCCACTAGCATAACTCCAGGTTACTAAACCCAGAATCAAAAACCAGGATCGAGCTACATAAAAGGGAATTCCGAACAGGTTCCCTACCCGAATATTGCCGTTCATATAGGCAACCTCTGCTCTTAGCGTGTTTATGAGGTTTCATTTCACCTCTGTATGTGTCTATCGTAACGAAATGTAAACAGCTTTTTAATCTTTCAGTTAGCGTAATGCCCGTCTGTTACAGTTCGGTTAACGGTAGTAAGGATGAAGGATGAAGGATTAAATTTCACACTTCATCCTTCACATTTCATACTGCGCTTACGCGCCGCAATGCTTACACACTTCATACTTCATTAAAGACGTAGCAGTGCTACGTCTCTACTCACACTTCACACTTTACACTTCATATATGGTACTTTTAGACGCACACTCATCTGAGGCTGAGAGATCGGCATTTCATTCTTGTCTGCACGACTTGTATCTTAAATACAAGCCAATGCGTGATGGTAAGGTAGCGAACTACATCCCGGAACTGGCAAAAGTCAACTCAGACTTATTCAGTATTTGTGTAATTACAGTCGATGGTCAAGTTTACGAGGTTGGGGATTACGATCGCCTATTTACGATTCAGTCGATTTCAAAGGTGTTTGTATATGGCATGGTACTTGAGGATCGCGGGCGCGATTATGTTTTAACTAGGGTTGGTGTAGAACCAACGGGGGATGCATTCAACGCCATTGTCTTGGATGAAAAATCCAAGCGTCCCTACAATCCGATGGTTAATGCAGGGGCGATCGCAACGACAAGTTTAATCAAAGGATCTGGCCCCACCGAACGACTGAACCGATTGCTAGAACACTTCCAGCGCTACATCGGCCGTGATATTTTTGTTGATATTTCAGTCTTTATGTCAGAGCGCACTACTGGACATCGCAATCGCGCGATGGCATATTTGATGCGTAATTTTGGCATGATTGATGACAAAATTGACGAAGCGCTCGATCTATATTTTCAGCAATGTTCGCTCCTGGTTACTTGCCATGACTTGGCACTGATGGCTGCTACTCTTGCCAATAGAGGTATTAATCCGATTACAGGAGTGCAGGCGGTTGAAACTCTTTATGTCAAAGACATTTTGAGTGTGATGTATACCTGCGGGATGTATAACTTTGCGGGTGAGTGGGTTTATAAAGTCGGTTTGCCAGCCAAAAGCGGTGTTTGTGGTGGTATTCTCGTCGTTGTGCCGAATCAGGGAGGGATTGCAGTGTTTTCACCTCCACTGGATGAGAATGGTAACAGCGTCAGAGGAATTAAGGTGTGTGAAGAACTTTCGCAACAGTTCGGGTTGCACTTGTTTGAGTGTTCGATGGATAAAGCGAATAAATTTCTTGCAACTTAAGAGTAGCGATCGCAGACGATGGAGTTGTAATGCTATGTACAGCAGTTTTTTAACTATATTAATACGTATGTACTATAACCCATAGCTTTTACCTTAAAATAAGCATTGTGGCTCAATTAATCCGCTACGGTAAATAGCTAGATGCCCAAGCCTAGGTAAAATTATCTAAATATAATCATGGCTCAATACACTTTCGCTCAAGCTCCAGAAGTAATTTTGACAGTACCTGGTAAAGATTCAGCCAAAGCTCGTGATAAAGCAATGGATCAGCTGATGGAACTGATAGATACTGGTGAACTCCCTATAGATCTATCAGAAGGATTTAGTCCACAACAATTGATTGAAGTAAAAGAACAGCCTATGTCAGATACTGCTAGTAGCAATGAGGATGCAATTACAGAAGCGGTACAGCTTCTAAGTAACCTTGCTACACTCAAACTTAAGGTTCAAGAATCCCGTACCGAAGCATTGGAAGTTCGCAAAGCGGTTGATATTTTATTCACAGATAATTCTGTGAGTGAGGAGGAAATCGCTCGTTTGAAGGAGGGTTTTAAGATTCTGAAAAACTTTGCCTCTGCTAATCTACGCTACCAGGAAGCCAAAGCCAAAGCAGAACAAGCTCGTGCTGTACTCGATCGCGCTTTGAATTCTCCAGAAAAGTAATTCCAGCTTCAGCGAATAGTTAAAGCGATCGCACTTGAAGCGTGACGATATGAGTGCATATTTAACGACTCAAGCAAAGGCGATCGCACAATACTTTACCTAGCAATAAATTATCTGCCAAAATATTTAGGGCGATCGCTCAATTCTCAAAACAGCAATTAAAATATATTTATTTTTTAGTTATATCTAATATGACGTTAGGTTTTAAAGTGAAAATAAATGCTGTTATTTCAGGCTTTTTAAGCGGAATATTTTTACTTTTAATTGTCAGCAATTCTGTAAATGCGGCTGAAAAATCTTGTAGCTACGATTCCAAGACAGGTAAGCCGAATCCTCTAGGTATGCGCACTTATATCACTGTAGAAACAAGGGAAGGAAATACAATTTTTATCTACGAACAGTTTCCATCAATCGTAGCTGAGAAAATTACGATTTCTAATCGGCGGGAATTAGTTTTTTATGGCATCAATATTAAAAAAGCACGTCAAATTCTGCTAAAAAATCCAAAATACTACTCTGAGTTAGTCGGCTATGAAGATCCAGATGGTTTTGCACCAGTCAATGCAGTTTTAACTTGTGAGTAAGATATATTTACCGTGTTGATTTATAACAACATTCCGGCGATCGCAGCTGTCATAAAACAAGCCAGGGAACCTGCAATCATAGCTCTGACACCCAATAAAGCCAAATCTGCTTGACGTTCGGGAGCAATTCCACCAATTCCACCAATTTGAATTCCAATCGAACCGATGTTAGAAAAGCCACACAAGGCATAAGTAGTAATAATTTGCGATCGCTCGGAAATGGTTGGCAAAGAAGCAGATTTTCTACCATTATCAATCAATGTTTTTAAATCTAAATAAGCAATAAATTCATTCAAAATTGTCTTTTTACCTAATAAAACCCCAACTTGCCCGCAGTCAGCCCAAGGTACACCCATCAGCCACGCTACAGGCGCAAGTAAATATGAAAATATCCATTCTAAAGATAGCTGAGGCAAGCCAAAACGCGCTCCCATCCAACCGAGTAAGGCATTAACTAAAGCTAGTAATCCCAAAAAGGCAATCAGCATCGCTCCAACGTTGAGTGCCAATTTCATTCCCTCAGATGCTCCAACAGCTGCGGCATCAATTACATTAGCAGTGGTACGCTCTACCTCGATTTGCACCACCCCAGCAGTTAAAGATTTCTCTGTTTCTGGGAAAAGTAGCTTTGAGACTGCAAGTGCAGCTGGTGCAGACATCACCGAAGCCGCGATTAGGTGTTCGGCAGATACACCAAAAGAAATATACGCCGCCATCACTCCACCAGCAATTGTAGCAAACCCTCCTGTCATAACAGCGTGGAGTTCCGATTGTGTCATGGTTGCAATATAAGGTTTAATCAGCAACGGTGCTTCAGTTGAGGGGGCGACAAGCAGGATGAAAGCAAGGTAGGCTCATAGGTTCCAGCCGCAGACCCTCTTGAAAAAATAGAGAGACTTAGGGGGCTTATTGACAATAAACTATCGGTGGAGAAAATAATAGCCGCACAGGAGCA
>DATNQH010000162.1:0-5096 GCA_036704105.1 Leptolyngbyaceae cyanobacterium
AATAACTATAATCAGTGTAATATAGTTTGCTAGGCTGATATAAAGCAAGCAACAAACTAACCACTAGCTTTAGTTAGCTTAAAAACTAAATCTGTCAACCACTTGCAGCAGTCATTTTAGATCTAAGTTGATGAATAGAAAGAAAAAAATCGATCCACTAACCGGAGAAGCACTCCTCAAGAAAGTCAAAGAGCTAGAGAGCCGCAGCAAAGAAGACAAAGCGAAAGAGTGCGGCTACTACACCATTACTAAAAATGGCGTAGAGCGGGTCAACATGATGAAATTCCTCAATGCTCTAATCGATGCAGAAGGAATTGAGTTAGACAGCACCTCGAATTCCAATGGACGTGGGGGACGCAGTGCTAGTTATCGAATTAGCGTCCAGTCAAACAATAACTTACTTATTGGTTCAGCTTATACAAAACAGATGGGTCTGAAGGCAGGAGATGAATTTGAAATCACTCTAGGAAAGAAACATATTCATCTCAAGCAGGTAGATCGCAAAACAGATGACTTGGATGAAGAAACAGCATAATACTTCAAACAGGCAATGTGTTTGATAAGCGCTCAATTGCGCTTAGCTAAAATTCTATGTTTGTGCCTACAGGAGCTTTGAACGTGAAAGTTATGCTTAAACAGACACTGTTGGCTCTTGTAGAGCATAAATTATTACCTGTTATCTATAAATAAAAGTAATTTTTACTACTGACACTAATTTTTTAGCTAGTTGCTAAGTGGTTATATTGAGGGTAAGGGTAAGAAGTTACTTACCTTTTAGTCGTATCGCTAGACTTTTTGAAATACTCTCTACCCTTATGCCTTGTTAGCGCATCACTCCTTACCCTTTAAACGGTTGGCGGCTTGAGAACAGGTAAAGCAAACTCCTCGGTTTTAGGCAACACATTTAAATAGCGATGGAGTGCTTTGCGTGTGGTAAAAATGTTACAAGTCAAAGTAATCTGTTCGCGTTCGAGTAAGCCCAAAACTTGCTCGGTTTTGTCACGCTCTATCACTGGCAGTTGATGTAAACCTCTTGCTGCCATCCGATCTAAAGCTTCCGATAAAGGTTCATCTGTGTAGGCATAAAGAATATCAGTTGTACAAACGTCAATCAACTTTGATAGAGGTAAAAGATTTGGCTCGGCAATACTTTTTTCCCACAAAGCGATCGCGCGATTGATATCTTCCAAGGTGACAATTCCAACCAGTTGCTGGGAGGCATCGAACACCAAAGCACTGCGGCTGCGATCGTTTGTCATTGCTAAACCAGCTTGCCACACTGACATTGATTCTGGTAGCTTCAAAGGCGATTCATTCATTGCCTCTTCTACCTGCATTTGCTGCATAATTTCCCGATCATCGTCTTTGGCTAAATTCAGATTCAACTGCTGTAAATTTGTGCCTGCATTTGTCGAAGTAGGCTTGAGGCGATCGACTAACCAAACACTCAAGCCTACAGCTGCCATCAAGGGCAAAACAATTCGATAGTCTCGCGTTAGTTCAAACAGTAATAGAATTGCTGTCAAAGGAGCCTTGGCGCTACTAGCTAATACAGCTGCCATTCCCACCATCGCATAAGCAGGAGAACCCGCCATATATATGCTTATCTGTGGTAGGAGTGCGGCCAGAATTTTAGCGTAAGCAGCGCCCAAAGAAGCACCCAGAAACATTGCCGGAGCAAAAACGCCACCTACCAAACCACTACCCATACTAATTGCAGTCATGAGTAGCTTAATTACTAGCAGCAAGAGCAGTAGTGGTAAAGAAAACTCCACATCTTGAAGCATCGCTTCCACAGTTTCGTAGCCTATTCCCAGAATTTGAGGATATTGCAACGCCACTAATCCTACACAGGCTCCACCAATAGCAGGATGAACAGCAGGCGGAATGCGACCAAGCCAAACGAAACCAGTAACTTCTCCGCGAAAGCAGGCTCGTCCCAACCGAAGTAATTGAGTATAGGTAATAGAAACGAGACTGGCTGCTAAACCTAGGCCCACATACAGGGGCAATTCCAGCGGGCTGCGGACATCGTAAACAGGTAGAGCAAAAGCTGGCTGTCCTCCCAAACCAATTTGGGCAATTAATGCTGACACTACTGCGGATAGTAGCACTACACTCACAGCAGAATTGGCAAAAGTGGTCCCCAGGACAACTTCTAGGGCAAAGAATACACCTGCAATCGGGGCATTAAATCCAGCCGCCAAGCCAGCAGCAGCCCCAGCCCCTAAAAGTAACCGCTGTCGCTCTTGAGACACTTGTAGTACATGAGCCAGCAGCATTCCAAAATTAGCGCCAATTTCCACGCTTGGGCCTTCGGGTCCGAGAGAAGCACCACTACCTAAAGAAACCGCAGCGGCTACCATCTTAGTGACTGGTTGGATTTGTCCTAGGACAGAATGGCGTGTCGATCCGCCTGAAGCTGCTGCAATCAAAGAGGATAGCCCAGGGCCAAAATCTTGCTTTTTTGCTAGCATCAACCCGACGATTAATCCGCCACAAGTGGGAGCAAGGGCTAAAGTCCAAGCGCCCCAAGCAGACAGCGTACCGAGCAAATCTACAAATGTTAAGTGATGAACTAGCTCGATTAAATAGTGAAATGTCACCACTCCCATACCCGTTCCAACACCAATTAGCACGGCTAAGATCGGAACAACGGTTTCTGGAGACGGCTGGAAACGGTTAAGTAGGTGGGTTATATGGTTGGAAGTATTAGCGATCGCCACCTGTTGTCGCTTACTCACCTCAGTCGGGGGATGGGCTGTCATTTAAAGACGGATAAATAAGAGAAAAATTTAAATTTTATTTATTACTTTCTCATTTTGAGCGATCAAGCCAGATGAGGACAAGTAGCCAGCTTCTGTGTTTTAAAAAGCTTTGCTATTGCCGCTAAATCTTGAAAAAAATTCTTCTAAGAATGCTTAAATGGGTAAGAGCAGGTATAGGGTGTGTTAGGCGATCGCGGATATCATGTTTTCTGGCAGAGCAATTAGCTTATGTCATTCGTCATTCGTACAAATGACAAATGACACGAAATCCTCGCGCCCCTTTAGGACGGGGATGAGTTAACGTCAACAGTCAATTGCAAGTTGATAACTTATCAACAGCAGTAGATTGGTAAGAAACGCTCAGTTTCACGCTCGATTACTTCCAGAACGTGAATTTAACCCAATGTACGCTACTTTAGCTCCCAAAGGGCTAGCATCAAACAAAGACAAAGCAATATCTTTTGATAAAACTATTGATAATTCTACAAATTATAGCGAGTAACTAATTTACCTAATAACCTAAAAGATAGGGGCTTACATAGCTCTGTCGGTAGGTATTCCTACCACCCTAAGTCTTGTGGCTTGGAATTATCTACCTCTAGTGGTGGATGACACAGACAAACTCGGTTAGTTGAAAGAATTGATCTGACAGCTATTTCTGGTTTGGTCATGGGTATTTTACTATTTACGGGGTAGCAACTGCGCCCATCCTTTACCGAGAGGCATTTTTCTGCCCATATTTTATGAACTAGGTTGACACTGATGAACACTCACACTTTTGGTAATCATTCTGTTACTTGTCCAATTTGCCAAAGAACTGATAAGTTCAAGCCACATCAGCTTTGTCATGGACTATATACTTGTCCTTATTGTCAGGAAAAGTTAGTGGTTAGCTGGAGTGGTCACTATGTCCGCGATCCTCATAACTGTAAACAAGTAATGTTAGCCCACCTGCTGCGCCGTCAAAGCAGACCTTGGGCTAGAATCATGCGCGACTTTGGTTTCCTCAAGCGTCCTTCGGTACTTATTGCTTTAGGAAGTGCCATGCTCTTGGGTGTTAGTGTTGTGAGCTTGGAAAGCTTAAATCGTCAACAAAACCCTTCGGATGGAATGGTTGACGAAGTAACAAACATCGTCAACCCACAAGATAGCTCTCTTGAGCGCTAAAGCGATGAATGATGAATGATGAATTAAGAATTATGAATGATGAATTATAAAAAGAGTTATTGCCAAACTTTAGTATTCATCATTCAGCATTCACTTTTTTGTAATTAGAGTCCAACCTGCGGCTGATCCTTGCTGCTGCACTGATTTGATCGGGAACTTTTTTAAGGTAGCTTGATCGAGTAGGAGATAGGGTTGAGAGAATTGAAGCCAGTATTGTTGCAGATCGTTGTGATTGGCTGGCAAAACTTGGCGATCGCTATAAAAATTCAAAGAAGGACGATTATAGGCAAAGGAAGTATAAACTTTCTGCCCAGCAGGTGTCTTACTTTGAATCAAAGCAGCGACTGGTTTAACCGGATAGGCTTCAGCCAATTCCCAAACCCAATGGGGAGAAGTCATAAATAGTAGTAGCGAGACATACATCCCCCAAATTAAAATTGAGATAAATTGGCGATCGCCTCGTGCTGCTAATACAGCAGCAAGGGTCATTGTCCCAGCTACTGCAATTAAAATTAGCTGTAATTCCAAGTCTTTTCCCAGACCCCAGGGACTAAAATAAAGGCAAGCAACCGAAGTTGCTATAGCTAGTAGAGTCAAAAATGCGCTGACGAAGCGGGGATATTTTGCCGGATTTGGCTGATGCCAAAATTGGGATAACTGAACTCCTACAATTAAAGCGATCGCCGGATAAATCGGTAAGACATACCAAGGTAGTTTCGTTCCCATGACTGAAATTGCCAGCAGATAACCCCCTGTCCAAACCAAAACTAGCTTTGCCCAACTCCAATTACGATTTTTCCCAGCGTGAGTCAAACCCGCAGGTAAAAACCCTAGCCAAGGCGAAGTATATTTGAAAATTTCTAAAATGTAATACCAGGGTGGTTCTTGATGATTTTCAACCGTTGACCAAACCCGGCTCAAGGATTGGTCTACAACTGCACGATCTGTAAAAGAGTGTCCATAGTGCCACCACTGGGCAGTATACCATAAAACCACAGGTACGCTACCTAGGAGAATTCCGCATAAGAGATACCAACTACCCAGTAGGCGCGGCGTATCCCAAAATAGAAATAGTAAGGCTAAAGCACCCAGCAGTAACCCGACAATTCCTTTTGTCAGACAAATTAGCCCTAAGCCAATTCCCACGCCCAAACAGTAGCG
>DATNQH010000163.1:0-9850 GCA_036704105.1 Leptolyngbyaceae cyanobacterium
TAGCAGCTGATAGCGTTGCTGTCTATCTAAATAAGTTCCCTCTGGCAAGAATGAGGGGCTAGCGGCTGGGGGCAAAGGCGCAGTGGAGGGGCTAGTGGAAAAGAGATCTTCTCCCCCTGCTTCCCCTGCTTCCCCTGCACCTCCTGCACCCCCTGCTCTCATCTCTTCCCTAGCCCCTGAAACAATTGCCCACCAAACCTTTCCTGTTTTAGCACCACAGTTCGGACACTGTTGTTCATTCAAAGCTACGCTATTGCCACATTCTGCACAAACTTTGTGAGTCAAAGATGTGCCGCAGCCTTGACAAAACTTGTTCGTATTTGGGTTGGCGAACTGGCACTGGGGGCAAATCAGCATCGTATAACTTCCTTTATTCCCGTTTTGGAGCATTTTTTACTCCTAAGACGGTAGAAAACTTGCTATCCATCCAAGTTGCCACAAGTTATATTTTCCTGCCATCTTAAAAAGCTGAACTGATGTTAGTTGCAGGATACAGCTATTTAGAGACGCAAAAGTGGTATCTCTACAAAATAAGATATTTCATTTTACGAGTGTTTAAGCATAGTTAGTTTTAGCAATAAGTTTAGTTCATCGGCGGTGAGATCGCGCCATTGACCTGGTTGGAGTTCTCCTAATTTTAGGTGAGCGATCGCCACTCGTACTAAGCGCAAAGTCGGAAAACCAACCGCCGCCGTCATCCGTCGCACTTGGCGATTTTTCCCTTCGGTAAGGCTAATTTCTAGCCATGCAGTTGGAACATTTTTACGAAAGCGAATAGGAGGATTGCGCGGCGGTAACTGCGGTTCAAAATTTAGCTGCAGAACTTTTGCTGGTCGAGTACGATATTTTTCAATTATCACACCTTGCTGTAAATGTGCGATCGCATCTGCGTCTGGAATTCTCTCTACTTGCGCCCAGTAAGTTCGCTGATGCTCAAATTGAGGGTGTGAAAGTCGATGTTGCAGTTGTCCGCGATCGGTTAACAGCATTAATCCCTCACTATCCCAGTCCAAACGCCCTACTGGATAGACCCCAGGAATCGATATATAATCTTTCAAAGTGCGTCTTTGAGTTTCACCATTACCATCTGTGAACTGACTCAAGACACCATAGGGCTTATAAAACACAATATATCGGTACTTACCCATCCGCCTTAATTAGGGGTGAGAGAAGTATAAAGTATAAAGTATGTAGAGACGCAATATATTACGTCTGTGAAGTATGTACGCGATATATCGCGTCTGTAGTATGAAGTATAAAATAAAGATTTATCCTTCATCCTTCACCCTTTAACCCTTCTACATCACAAACAAGTCTAGCGGTAAATAACCGTAAGTGCCGTTAATTGATTCATCTCGTGAGGATTGGCAGGATACTAATACTCCACGATACTTACCCGTGTAGGAATCGAGATAATATTTTTGATTTTGACCATTGAATTTTATATAAACTGAACCTGCACAAGCTGTGAGATCGGCAGAGTTGATAATTACTTCATTACCTAAAGCTTTGACATAGGATGCCAAAGCTGACAACCCCTCGGCTGGCGTTTCAGCACAAATGCCCAAATTGAGGTAATCCCAATAGCTTGCTAGCAGTAATAGCGCCTGACGAATTAGTGCTTTTTCTGATGCTGATTCTACTGTGCCTTCTTCACAACTGAAAGACCCAAGCAACTCTCGCGCCGATGCAACTGTAAGATTATTTAAGCTTGGTGTAGACATAAATTTTGCCAAAGAATTCTATAAACAAGTTTTAAGTTTTTTGGTAAAGAGACGATTTATATAGAATTTGTTCTTGATGAGTGTATAGCGTGCAGTCAGACAGAGGGTAAGCCACACAAGTAACGGTGTAACCTGCCTCTATTTCTAAGGGACGGAGAAATTTCTGTTCGCTTTGATCTACTTGTCCGCTTACCAGTTTAGCGATACAGGCAGAGCAATCTCCTTGGCGACATCCAGCGGGTAGGCGGATACCTGCCATCTCAGCTATGTCGAGAATATATTGATCATCTGGTACTAGAATGGTTTGGTCAAGCGCGATCGCCTCGTTGACTAACCGGATTTTGTAATCTGCCATTGCTACCAGTCTGATGAGTTCTGTAATTTTACCAAAATTACACAATTAAACCTATACAATAGCATAAAAAACTACATTAACTTGAGAGGCGATTGAGATTATCCGCAATTTCCCTCAAATATTCCTATGGCTTAATAGTGCAAGCTACTGTAATATACTGCTCAACTTCACAGAGTTACCACAAAAATACCACTGCCACTATTTATACTTTGTGAATTTAAATCTAAAATTTAATCTTGTTGATTTTTGATTTGGTAGTAAGTTTTGCCTCAGATGCACTATCCACAACTTTTTTACTGACGCTTGTAAGGCAATAACTACAGCTATTTTGTATTAACTACCACTGATTTAACTTTGCTATTGAGTGTGTAGTTTGACAGAAAGTTGTTCTGGTTCAACTTAAAGTTTAGATAAATTTTCCTGGTTGTTTGATACCAAGCTATGTATGCCCTATCTTAATTTGAGTATAATAAATTTTGTTGACTCATAAGTTATGTGCAGTTCGCTGCCAATTTCCCGAAGAAATTACCGCTCGTGAGGCAGCCCAATAGCTATGCTCGTGTCGATATAGCTGATAGACTTCCACTTAGATTAATTTTTAACTTAGACAGTAATACATCATTTTACATTATTCATGAAAATTGCTCTAGTCCATGATTATTTAACCCAAAGAGGTGGGGCAGAGCGGGTTTTTGAGTTGCTTTGTCAACGCTACCCCGATGCTGATGTCTTTACTTCTGTATACGATCGCGAACAAACTATTGATTTAGGAGAGCGTTTAGTTCACACTACAGGATTGCAAAAAATCCCAGGAGCAGCAAAATATTTCCGAATGCTTGCTCCTTTCTATTTTCCTGCTTTTCGCTCTTTAGATCTACAAGATTATGATTTGATTATTAGCAGTAGCAGTAGCTTTGCTAAAGCGGTAAAAAAAAGAAAAGGAGCGCAGCACATTTGCTTCTGTCACAACGTCACCCGATTTTTGTGGGACACTAACACATATTTAAGAGAGTATGGAGATTATCGATATTTTTATCCTTTAATTGAAACAGTATTTGAAAAAATGCGAAAGGTAGACATGGCATATGCTCAGGAGCCAGATCTATACATTGCTAATTCTAGTATTGTAGCTCGAAGGATTAAAAATTATTATGGCAAACAAGCACTGGTAATTAACTATCCAATTAACAGTGGGCATTTCACCTTCTCAAATCAAAAAGAAAACTATTATCTAGTATCAGCCCGTTTGATTAGTTACAAACGTGTAGATGTAATTGTTGAAGCTTTCAATTGGTTAGGGCTACCATTATTCATCATCGGAAACGGGCCGGAGCGTCAGCGTTTAGAGTCAAAAGCGTTGAAAAACATTAAATTTTTGGGACACGTAACTGATTTAGAGCGCAGTTATTTAATGTCAAAAGCTTGTTCTGTAATAGTTGCAGCCTTAGAAGACTACGGACTGGTTCCAGTAGAAGCTAATGCAAGTGGTACACCAGTGATTGCTTATGGCGCAGGTGGAGTATTGGATACTCAAATACCAGGTCATACAGGAGTATTTTTTAACAAGCAATCACCGGATGCACTACAATCGGCACTACTGACTGCTAAAGAAATTGCATGGGATTATAGCAAAATTCGTCATCATGCCTTAAGTCATTTCTCGGAAGAGGCATTCTTTGGCAAGGTTGAGCAGGTGATTTCGGCAAAAGTTAGCAGCATCACATAAACATTAAGCGATCAATTTGATTTTCTCAAACTTTTGGAGCAGGCATGGCTAGAGTAAATGAACATAATTTGCCCATAAATACTGAAACAGATGGCGGTTACGGACAACTGTTTTCAGTTCTAATGCGCCGACGTTTTTGGCTGCTAGGTGTTTTAGGGAGCGTGCTAACTATTGCCACTGTTTTTACTTTGATTTCAAAGCCGACTTTTCAAAGCACTATGCAGTTGCTAATCGAGCCTAACTATCAAGGTAAAAGAGATACAGATGCGCAACGCCCAGGTCAGCAGTATGCTGAATCTGGCGTGAAGATAGATGACTATGCTACTCAAATAAATGTTATGCGTAGTTCTCTGCTGCTACAAAGAGCAGCAGACATTTTGCGTCCTGAATATCCAACAATTACTGCAAAAGAAATCAAAGCCAACCTGAAATTAAGGCAAGTATTGGAAGAAAAAGTCAATACAAAAATTGTTGAAGCTACTTATACTGCAAACGATCCAGTTAAAGCTGCAAAAGTTCTAGAAGCTGTCTATAAAGTTTATCAAATTTATAATCGAGAACAGCAACAACAGCGTTTGCAAAAGGGTTTGAAATTTATTAACGAGCAAATCCCAGTAGTTAGTAAAACTGTTGACCAGGCGGAGAATAAGCTAGAGCAGTTTCGCAAGAACTATAACTTAATCGATCCAGAACAACAAGCAACTGCTGTGAGCCAGTCGTTGAATGCGATCGCGCAAGAAAGACAAGTAATCCGCGCTCAGTACAAAGATTTGCAGGCTCGTTACAACGCTTTGCAACAGCAGTTAGCGCGATCGCCACAGCAGGCTTTAGCTGCTTCTCGTTTAAGTCAGTCTTCCCGCTACCAAACTTTACTCAACGAACTGCAAAAAACAGAATTGGCTCTAGCGCAACGCCGCGTGACATTCACAGATGAAGATCCTCAAATAAAGAAATTTATCGAACAACGTCAGAACACGATTGAGATGTTGAAGTCCGAAGGCGGGCGGGTTGTAGGTAAAGAGCAAGCTCAAAGCGAGGCTACAGGAGAAAACATTCTCACCCAAGGACAGTTGGGTGGTATTGACCTAAACTTGACTAATCAACTAGTAGATGTACAAACAAATCTCAATGCTTTGAGAGCCAGAGATGTGAGTTTGGAGCAGACACAAAAGCAGTTGCGTACCGATCTCAATCGCTTCCCAGTGCTGTTGGCTGAGTACAATCGTTTACAACCTTTGCTAGCAATTAACCGCAATAAGTTGCAGCAACTACTACAAGCTCAGCAGGAATTGAGCTTAGAAATTGCCAGGGGAGGATTTGATTGGCAAGCTTTAGAGGAACCAAAACAAGGTCAGCAAATAGGACCCAATCTCAAGCTGAACTTGTTGTTAGGTTTAGTAGCTGGTTTAATGTTGGGCGGAGTTGCTGCCTTTTTACGTGAAGCTGTTGATGACTCGGTTCACACCTCTGAGGAATTAGAAAAGCAAGTCGAGCTGCCTTTACTAGGAATGACTCCAGAGTTACCGAAAAACAAGCTAGCAAAGCCACAAATCAGTCTACCTTTTGGCAAACCACAGTTGTTAGCACCTTGGACGGTGCAAGTCAGTAATTGGCCCCCCACATGGGAATCGCTGGATTTGATTTATAAAAACATTCAATTGATGAATGAATTAGCTTCATTCAAATCTTTGATGGTCACTTCAGCAGTAGCTGGTGAGGGTAAATCAACTCTGGCTCTTGGTTTAGCTTTAAGTGCTGCTCGCTTACACCAGCGGGTACTGTTGATTGATGCCGATTTGCGTCGCCCTAATTTACATGAAATGCTCAACCTGCCAAACGAACAAGGGCTTTCTACACTCCTGGGGAGTGACGCTACTTTACCAGGTCAAGGTGTTGTTCAAAGTTCCGGGGCTTTCATTGATATTTTGACTGCTGGGCCATTACCCTCTGACCCGGCTAATCTGTTGAGTTCTCAACGGATGCGGGAATTGATTGCAGAGTTTGAGAAAAATTACGATCTGATTCTGCTCGATGCTCCGCCAGTTTTGGGCATGGTAGATGCCATGATCGCTGCATCACTTTGTACTGGTGTAGTGCTGGTGTCTCGCGTCGGTCAAGTCACGAAAACAGAACTGACGCAGGCTAGAGCCATGCTGAGCAAGTTAAACGTGATTGGGGTCGTAGCTAATGGCGTGAACGGCGTTAATCATGGCTATGCCGCAGCATATACCAGAGAAAATGGGGCTGTACTTAACAAGGTGTGGGGGAACTAAGAGAGCAGGGGGAGCAGGGAGAGCAGGGGGAGCAGGGGGAGCGCAAGATTATTGCTGAATCTCGAAAAACCTCTAGCCCCTAGCCTCTAGCCTCTAGCCCCTAGCTATATATGAAAATTCTATTTTTAGACCAAAGTGGCAAACCAGGCGGTGCAGAACTGTGTCTGATCGATATTGCTAAACCTTACCGCGATCGCGCTCTTGTCTGTTTATTTGCAGATGGTTCTTTCAAAGATTTACTTCAACAGCAGCAGATACCCGTTCGAGTTCTAGCTGCACAGGGGCTTCAAGTCCGCAAAGAAAGCAGCTTGCTCCAGGGATTAAGCAGCTTAGGTCAGATTATACCACTGATTTTTCAAGTTGTCAAGCTGGCGCGTGACTATGATCTGATTTACGCCAACACTCAAAAAGCTCTGGTCGTAGGAGCGATCGCTAGTCTTATCAGCCGTCGCCCTTTAGTATATCACCTGCATGATATTCTCTCGACCGAACACTTCAGCCGCACCAACTTACGGCTGGCTATAACTTTGGCGAATCATTTTGCCTCGCTTGTAATTGCCAATTCTCAAGCAAGCCTTGCAGCTTTTGTCGCCGCAGGTGGAAATCCAAAACTAGTCAATGTCGTCTACAACGGATTTGAACCAGAGTTTTATCAGCATCATCAATTTCAGCCCCACCAAATTAAACAACAACTGGGACTTGAAGGACAGTTTTTAGTCGGACACTTTAGCAGGCTTGCCCCTTGGAAAGGACAGCATATTTTGCTTGAAGCACTTACCCACTGTCCCAAAGATGTTACCGCCATTTTAGTAGGTGATGCCTTATTTGGGGAACAGGATTACGTGCAGTATTTACACCAGCAAGTTGCTGATTTAGGACTAGAACAGCGAGTTCAGTTTTTAGGCTTTCGTTCTGACGTTGTGCCACTAATGGCAGCCTGTGACTTAGTTGCTCATACTTCAACCGCAGCCGAACCTTTTGGGCGCGTGATTGTAGAAGCTATGCTGTGTGAGCGTCCTGTCGTTGCTGCACAAGCTGGGGGTGCAGTCGAATTAGTAGAGACGGGAAAAACTGGTTGGTTGGTGCCACCTGGAGATCCGCAGCAATTAGCAGCAGTAATCAATAATTGTCACCAGCAGCCTGAGTTATCTCAATCTATTGCCGAGCAAGCACAAATTTCAGCTAGTCAGCGCTTTGAGCTAGCAAGTATTAATCAGCAAATTGCTCAACTGCTAACACAATTAAGAGGGGCTGGGGGAGTTGAATAGTTTTGAGTTTTAAGTTCTAAGTTAAATGAGCGTTTTTTAACTTAAAACTTAAAACTTAAATCTGGAGCGAAGCGACTCGCCTTTAGCTTTGCTGACCGGAGCTAATAGCTCGTTGTAATTGCGCCAAGGCACGGTTATAGCTCAAAATGGCATTAACGCGATCGCCTTCAGCTTGAGTGAGTCTGGTTTCCGAATCAATTACTTCGGTTTGAGTACCAACTCCAGCTTGAAATCTCAGCCGTGCCAAACGTAGAGCTTCCCTGGCTTGTTCTAGTGCCACAGAAGCTGTTTGGATGTTCTCAAAGTTAGACTGCAATTGAGAATAAGCTTGTTCTACATCTAAGCGGATTTGGTTGCGCTGGTTAGCAAAATTAGTTTCAGCGATCGCAATATTTGCTTCTGCTTCCCTAGCTCTGGCTCTTGCCTCTCCACCATCATATAAATTCAGTGTAACGTTCGCGCCCAGCGAGTAAGCATCCGTAAAGTCTTGAGTTTGTTGAAGATTATTATTGTTGTTGTTGCTGTCTAACGACTGACTCAGGTTGTATCTAGCAGCTAAACTGATTTGCGGCCCTAGAGAAGCCAGAGCAATGCGTCTTTGCTGCTCGTTGATGTTCCGTTGTGCCAACTGTTGTTCGAGTTCCGCACGGTTTTTATAAGCTTGGATGATGCTTTGTTCCTGTGTCAAGTTCCAAAGCCCTGCTATTTCCACCGGATCTGCAGCTGTGATAATCACTGACTCAGCTAAATTCACAAGAACTGCTAACTGGCGACGCGAAACGCGCTGCTGACTCAAAGCATTGGCTAGATCTTGGGTAGCCCTCGCCACCTGCACCTGAGATGTGAGAACGTCAAAGCGGGTACCAACTCCAGCTTGTTCTAGAGCTTGGGCATCTCGCAAACTTGCTTGAGCGTTTCTCACCGCAGATTGTTGAATTCGCACTAGTTCATCGGCTTGTTGCAAGTCGTAGTAACGGGTAGCAACATTGAGACGCACTTCCTCAGTGATGCGTTCCAAGTCTAAGCGATCGTTGCGCAACTGCTCCTCGGCGGCTCGGATTCTGGCTCGTCGTCCACCAGAGGTAAACAAGTCATAACTTACTGACAAATCGCCTGTGAGACCAGTGGTATTAGTGTCAAGATTTGTCTGAAAGGGTGAATCTGGCTCGTCACTAAAGATATAGCGGCGTTGATTAGTAACACCGCCGCCTAGATTCACCCTGGGATACTCAGCAGCTTGGACTGCTCGTAGCGAAGCCTGACTGCGCTGTACACTCAGTTGTGCCTGTTGTAGCTGTAAATTATTCCGCCGTGCTAACTCTAAAGCCTGTCGGAAGCTAATCGGTTGCGCCCCCAGAATTTGTACTTCCTCTGGTTTAGTGGGGAATCGGAGGGGGTTGGGGTTGGGATTGAGGTAGTTAGGGACTGGGACGGAGCGATTAGGAAAATTTATTTGTCCAGCCTTTGGACGCTGCTGTGGGCGCTGTTGTAATTTTGGATTAGGGGGATTTGTGTTGCTATTCGGTGTTGGTGCTGTTTGTTGTGGTTTTTGCCCCACTTGAGCTGTTAGCTGGTTACTTTTATATGAGGGAATCTGATAGTTTGATTCTACTCCTCCTGAACGATTTGCTTTACGTCCCTTATGTATGCTTGTTTGCAACTTGCGATCGCTTTTGCTTGGGGATTTGCCAGAAAGAGTTTTGGCTTTCAAGGGTTTTACTGTTATATCCCTAACTGTAGGAGATGATAGTCCAGTTACTCTTGCAGGAGGCTCAGCTTTTGCTGGCTGAGCCGCTAATAATGCCAAAGTCAGGCTTGAGCATAAGCTATGGAATAAATAATGTCGTTTCACTGTATTTCCTCACACTAAAATCAAGGGAACGAAATCGAACATTTATTGTCCATCCGTTCCGTACAACGTACAAAATTAAATATAAGCTGTTAAATTCAGTTCGATCCTCTTCGGATCTCTCTAAGCTTTAAAACCAGCGCGGCAATTGTAGGTTAAAGGATAAACGGTAATTGACGTTAGGTTAACGCTCAACAGTCGAGCAATTTTCATCCTACCTTGCTCTCAGCAGATGCACTCAACTCTGCCCAAAGTGCGCAGAGCAAATGCGAACGTGCTTTGACACTTCATACTTATGATCGCCCAAGCGTCTTTAATTCGATCTAGATTTGGATCGAGCTATTTAATTATGCGATCATTTTCTTGCAGCATATTATCCTTTCGTGATAGCAGTTATTGAGACAGTATAAACGCAGACAGGGGGTTGAAAACACAGAGTGCGATCGCACTGTGCATTCCAACAAAAAAATTTTGGCTCAGCCACTGACTTTCTTTGTGCGATCGCCAAAAAGTTCGGGTAGTGCTAAACAGGAAAGGATAATCTGGCTGGCAGAGAGGCATTGTAGTAATGGATGAAATTCCAAATCGCACTAACGTGGTTGTCTACCTTTTTGGAAAACGATAAGGTTTTTCTGACCAAACGAGATACCCGTTG
>DATNQH010000164.1:0-3448 GCA_036704105.1 Leptolyngbyaceae cyanobacterium
CGCCATGAAGTATTGCGTACTACGTTCGGAACGCAAGAAGGGCAACTCGTACAGTTAGTTGCACCTCACTTAAAGATATCCCTAGCAATAACAGATTTACAGCAGTTGCCTGTTAGCGAACGAGAAGCAGCAGCGCAACAGACGATCGCGCAGGAGATACAACAGCCTTTTAACTTGGCTCAAGGTTCCTTGCTACGAGTAACTCTGCTACAACTCAACACTACAGAGTATGTGTTGCTGATTAATCTCCACCATATTGTCTTTGATGAGTGGTCGATCGCGCTTTTGATTCGAGAACTAGGACTGCTATACTCAGCCTTTAGCGCAGGCAAACCTAGCCCCTTGTCAGAACTGCCGATTCAATATGCAGACTTTGCTCACTGGCAACGTGAGTGGTTGCAAGGAGACGAGCTAGAGTCACAACTGTCTTACTGGCGATCGCAGTTGCAAAATCTGTCTGTTCTGGAGATAGACAGCAACCGTTCCCGCCTAAACGAGCCTCCCAATCGGGGATCTACTCAAAGTCTGGAGTTGTCAAAAAGCCTAACTGCCTCGCTAAAAGCCCTAAGTCAGCAAGAAGGCGTGACGCTGTTTATGACCTTACTGGCAGCGTTTCAGACATTGCTGTATTGCTATACAGGGCAGACAGATATCGCCGTCGGATCGCCCATTGCCAACCGCAATCGGCGGGAATTAGAGGACTTAATCGGGTTTTTCGCTAATAGTTTAGTCCTACGAACCGACTTATCAGACAATCCTACCTTTCGAGAGCTGCTCTTTCGAGTGCAACAGGTTGCAGTAGGAGCCTATGCTCATCAAGATTTACCTTTTGAGAAACTGGTAGAGGAGTTGCATCCAGAACGCAAAGTCAACCGTAATCCATTATTTCAGGTGGTATTTGCACTTCAAAATGCACCAATAGAGCAGCTAGAACTGCCAGGGCTAACGCTTTCATCTTATAACTTTGAGATTACAACCGCGCGGTTCGATCTGGAGTTTTATCTGTGGGAGTGCGGGGAGAACTTCAGGAGTTTGTGGGGAGATGGATGGCAGCAGTCAGAGGGATTGCGGGGTGCTTTAGTCTACAACACTGATTTGTTTGAACGTGATGCGATCGCTCGGATGCTACAGCACTTTCAAACGCTGTTAGCTGCTGCGGTTGCCAATCCAGACACGCATTTGGCAGATATTCCTATTTTGAGTGTAGCAGAACAGCATCAACTCTTAGTCGAGTGGAATCAAACCGAGCGCGATTATCCAGAACTATGCATTCATCAACTGTTTGAGAGCATTGTAGCGCAAAGCCCAGAGGCGATCGCTGTCAGTTTTGGAAAACAAAAATTTACTTACCAGCAGTTAAACAGCGGTAGCAACCAACTGGCGCATTATTTGCGAAAACTAGGTGTAGGTTCCGAAACCTTGGTAGGTATCTGCATGGAGCCTTCCCCGATAATGGTTGCTGGTTTGCTAGGTATTCTCAAAGTTGGAGGAGCTTATGTTCCACTAGATCCAAGTTATCCACCAGAGCGATTGCAGTTCATGTTGGAGGATGCTCAAGTATCTGTGCTATTGACGCAACGCGATTTTGAATTGCCGATTTTAGATTTTAGATTAGGGACTACCGATCAAGATTCAGAAATTAAGGAAGCTAACGAGCCTGTTAATGTAATCCAAGATCCAAAATCCAAAATCCAAAATCTAAAGGTTGTTTGCCTGGAAAGGGATTGGGAAGCGATCGCGCTATGTAGTGAGGAGAACTTAATTAACCACACCACCGTAGATAACCTTGCCTATGTAGTTTATACCTCTGGTTCAACAGGAACACCCAAAGGCGTTGCAGTAAATCATCGAGCCGTGAATAGATTAGTTTGCAACACCAACTACATCAACTTAGAACCAGGGGATAAAGTCGCTCAATGCGCCAATATATCATTTGATGCCGCAACATTTGAGATTTGGGGCGCACTTCTCAATGGAGCGCAATTAGTTGGTATTAATCGAGAAGTTACACTTTCCCCTCAAGACTTTGCCCAAGAAATTCAACAGCAAGATATCGATGTCCTGTTTCTGACAACCGCCTTATTTAACTCTGTAGTGCGGGAAGTGCCAACAGCGTTTCGTTCGCTGCGCTACTTATTGTTTGGTGGTGAAGCAGTTGACGTAAGGTGGGTCAAAGCAGTGAAGCAGCACGGCGCACCCAAACATTTACTTCATGTCTACGGCCCAACTGAAAACACCACCTTTACTTCCTGGTATGAAGTGCAAGATGTAGCAGCGACATCAATTCCGATTGGACGAGCGATCGCCAATACCCAAGTATATCTGCTAGATACCTACTTAAATCCCGTCCCCATCGGTGTTACAGGAGAAATCTACGTTGGTGGCGATGGATTAGCACGAGGCTATTTGAATCGTCCTGATTTGACAGCAGAGAAATTTATTCCAAATCCCTTTATCGATTTTGGAAAGCCGCCGATTTCGGATTTTGGATTAAGGGATACGGGTGAGAACTTACCATCGTCTAATGCTGATGAAAAGCCTAACAATCTAAAATCTAAAATCCAAAATCCAAAATCAGAACGCCTTTACAAAACCGGAGATCTAGCCCGCTATCTTCCCGATGGTAATCTTGAATTTGTTGGTCGCACCGACTATCAAGTAAAGTTGCGGGGTTTTCGGATTGAGTTGGGCGAAATTGAAATGGTGTTAAACCAGTATCCGGCTGTCGAAAAAGCTGTTGTCGTGGTGCGGGAAGATGAGACTTGCGATCGCAGTTTAGTTGCTTACATCGTTTGCAATCAAGAACTGAACTTAAAAAGCAGCGAGCTACGAAGTTTCCTCAAGACGAAGCTGCCAAATTACATGATACCCGCTGCTTTTGTAGTCTTAGAGGCGTTGCCACTGACACCAAATGGTAAAGTAGACCGTCAAATTCTTCCTGCACCTGACTGTGCCTCAGCTGGATTGCCAGAGATTAGCCAGCTACCACGAACGTCAGTTGAAGCAGAGTTAGCGCAGATATGGGCTGAAATTTTAGGGTTAAAGCAAGTAGGCATTAGCGACAATTTCTTTGAGTTAGGCGGACATTCGCTCTTAGCCACACAGCTAGTTTCAAGAATACGCGATCGCACTCAAGTAAAAGTGCCATTACGCACAATATTTGAAACACCAACCATTGCAGAATTGGCGCAGTATATCGAGGCTATGAGTGGGGCTAATCAGGATTTACAAATAGCTAGTACTACAATAATTGCCTCCCAAAATCGTGAGGAGGTGGAATTTTGACGACAGTTGAATTTTTAGCTCACCTGCGCTCTTTAGATATTCAAGTTTACGTCGATGCCGAACGCTTGCGCTGTAATGCCCCTGAAGGAGTATTAACTCCCCAGTTACGTGCAGAGATATCCGAGCGCAAATCTGAGTTGATCGCCCTGCTGCATGGGGCAAA
>DATNQH010000165.1:0-3109 GCA_036704105.1 Leptolyngbyaceae cyanobacterium
GGATTCTTAGTTATTAAATACCAAATATTTCAGGTTTTTTTGGTTAAAATAATATATCTGTTGTTTTGTCCACTCAATAAAAGCAACCATCTTTTTCCCAGTGCCTGATTCCGGGGAGATAAGATCGAGGAGTTGGGTGAGACGGTGGCGATCCTAAGTTCTAGCCTAAAGTTTAAGGAGTTTAGAACCAGTGCCAGCAGTGGGAAATGGAAAGGAATTTGCCAAGAGGCGGAAGCAGGTATAGGGAAATAGACTTCTTAGACGAAGCGGACACCAATATTCTTTTACCAAATAGTATTTGATGCCAGTCGCTTGTTCCCCACAGTCGAAGAGTTTGTCAGCGCTGTTAAAGGCGATGCCCAAACATTTGCCCTACATGAATGGGAGGTGTGCGTGTTGGCTGCTTCTAGAGCAACCGGGAAATGATTGCTGGTTTATCGCCTCAAGGGCAATCTGCGCTGCATTTGGTTGGCGGGTTGTACAAGCTGGGTATGGCGAGTGAGGAGCAGTTGACGTGGATAAAGAAGGAGTTTGTTGGAGTATGGAAGTCAAGTTCTGCTGATACTAAGAGCTTGCCAGCAAGTCGTGCAAGTGCGTCTATTCAATTAAACAGAGTGAGATCTCTTTCGCACACTTGTTGAAAGGTAGCTTGCTCAACGCCTGAATCTGGCTGTCAGGGATCTCACCGATGTTGTCTGGCCTAGATGCGAAACTTCCTAATGGCAGCAGCATTGAGGCGGCAGTAGATTTGATTATGCCATGCTCTGGATGTGTACAACATTGTACAGATGAAATTCATTTCGGGCTAAACCTTCCCAATATGGTTGCTCTGGATTGAAACCAGGCTGCTTGAGAATTGCTTCAAACGCTTCCTTGCTCTCCCATTGACCGTAGTTAAACATCCGAGTCCCATCTAGACTGCGATGAAAGGTAGCTGAGAGTAACCCTGGTGAATTAGCGATCGCACGTTCTAATTCAGCAGAGGTACGTCTAACCATCTCAGGTTGATTAACTGGTATCATGCGAAATTCCGCCAAATGTGTCAGCATCTTGCCTTGAGCAATCTCAACTTCTGCTGATAGAGAGCGACTGGCAGTTACTTCAAGCAAGAGTGAATCAGGCGGGAAGAATTCACTAAGCGCTGTTGGACGGGGCAAGCTGCGATGATCGAATTTGGGATTCCATTGGCTATAAGTAAAAACTCGCACTCCATCTAAGCTACGATGCACGCTGGCTGAGACGAAGTAAGGATTCTCAATCCAGGTTTTGATCTGCTGTTGGACAACTGCCTCAATCAAGGCTGGCTGATGACGCTCTGCAACAGTATATAGGTCTAGCCCAACGAGCATAGTATTAGTTCGGTCAATCTTTACCATAGTGTATACTCCTATGCTAATAAGTATTCAAGCTGCAATATAATCGTTATTAGCTTATCCCTCTTTTGTCACTTTTTTGAGAGAAAAATATTGACTCTACCTTGCGTCTCAAGCATAATCACGGAGCGGCGCGATCGCTCCTCAATAATTATCATTTACTTTCTTCTGTCACTCTGGGTAAGTAAAAAACTAATTAAAACTTGAAAGCGCTTATACTGCATAACTTTCAAGCTTAATTTTTGAACACCATTTCTTCGTTTGTAGTATTTTTGCCCAAATCCTTATTCAGCAAGGGTTACAGAATTCACTTTCACAAAAGTGACAGAAGAAAGATTTAACTACTCCTGTTGCAAAAGTCCCTCATACCAAGGTTTGTGGATTATTTTCTGATAAAGGTGACAAAAGAGAAATCAGATCCGTTTAAACAACCGTATTATTGTAGGGGCGGGTTCAGCAAGGTGTTTAAATAAAAACAGAGCTAACTGGTAAACTCGCCCTTACAGTATTATTTACGGGCAATTAACCGGATCTGCTCAAAGCTGCTGTTGCTCCAAGTATTGACGCACCGTTAGCGGTTTGATGTTGGGGTAGCGAGAGTTTTGGATGTTATCCAGTTTTGCTTTGCCAGATACCATCACATACTCATACTGTTGGGGAAGATACTCTACGGGGGAATTTGCCGAGGGTTTTTTTTGCTCAATCCAAGCTTTGAGATCTTCAACACTACCTAATCGCTTTTCAAGCAGCTTTTTGCCCGTAGCCTCTTGGTAGGCGACTAGAAGTTGCTTGTCGGATAACACTTCACCAGCTACTTCTAGAGCAGTATTTATTAAATCTGGATCGCTAACCGCCTGGGCTACATATTTAGCTGTGTCATCGGTTGTGGTGTAATCTAAAGGCGTTTCGCCATCACCCCAGTATTCAAAAACGCCGTTATCAAGATCGAACTGAGCCGCATAGGGAGTACCGATATTATCCATAAAAGCGCCGTTGAGAATTAAGGTATATTCCAAGCCGCTTTGCTGTAGATAACTCAAGACTTGTTTTCGCATATCAAGGTTATCGTTGTCCCCGTAGTCCACCTTGCGGTAGTCTACTGAGTAGTCAGAGGGAATAAACCGCTTCACACCTTGCTGTTTTGCTGCATCAATTAAATTTTTCTGTCCTGGTACTGTTTCTTGGTTATTACCTACAGTAGACACAACAACGTCTACACCTTCACAAATTGGCAGCAGGGTTTGGGGCTTCATTAAATCCCCTTCAACAATAGTTGCCCCCTGAGCTTTCATCTGTTCGATCTTCTGGCGGTTTTTTTCGTCGCTGTCGCTACCTGGACGAACCATCGCTTTAACTTGGGTGGCTCCTTTGTCTAACAAAGCTGAGATAATTTTGGTTCCCATCATTCCGGTTGAGCCGACTACGAGTACAGTTGGTTTACTATTCATAGTTTCGTTTTATCCTCTAATGACTTTTTAGACTGCAATTACAGTGCGCGATCGACAACTTGAATGGCAATTAAGCCATGCGTATGTCCAGTTTTGTTTAGCTCCAAAGCCTGTGCTGTCTCGCTTAAAGGAAAGAGTTGCAGGACAATCGTCTTCAGGAGGTTGCCTTGTTCTGTCAGCTTGGTAATTTCCACCTACTGTCGCCGCCCCGCTGCATCATCAGCATCTGGCCTTGCAAACCATCAATTGAAGATCACGATCAGAAATAAATTCAACCTCCTGCATAAT
>DATNQH010000166.1:0-35731 GCA_036704105.1 Leptolyngbyaceae cyanobacterium
CTGGCAGTTGGTGGAGTGTCGAAAATGCTTGGGCGATGTTAGCCTTGCAAGTGCTACGTGCTAACCAAGATTGGCAGTCTTATTGGTTAGATCTTGCTCAAAATGCTGCTTGACTTAAAATGCCACTTTTAATTGCACCCCATCCGACCACAAATCAAAAAACGGCAGATCAGAGGGAAAAAGCCAAAAGGCAGGCCAATCAAGGACATTGTACCGCGCTATCAGCAGGAGCGCTCTTTCTCCTGGTTTCAACGTAAGTATAGAAGGCTCGTTGTTCGATGGGAGCGCCTGAAAGTGTGTTTTGATGCTTTCCTTCTCCTCGCCACATCTTACATCTGGTTTCCCAAGTTAGTGGGATAGGCTCAAGGAAACTAAATGTGTACTGGACAGAGTAACACCCAATGGTGATGCCGTCGTCTTTTGCACGGAAAAAATCTTTCTGTCCGGCGGCAAACTAGTTGCGGAAGGCGAGCTTAACTTAACAGGTAGGTTCTTCAAGCTCAAGCCAGAAAAGCTCGATATTATCGGTGGTGATGGTGTCTACGCGGATGCAAAAGGCAAGCAGACAATCACGAAGCTCATTCCAGAGCCTGGTTTGTACAGTGTCGAGTTGGCGATCAATTAACCATAAACGAGTTTTCATTCAATTGAGATTCAATGCAACAACTCGTAGCACAGATGCATTAGCGCGATCGCCTCTTTGCTGCTTTGGTATCGATCTCATACTGGCACAGCTTGGAGACAGCGAGACAACACGAGCTTGATATTGTTTAGCTAATTGGGCAGTTCTAAATATAGCTCGTTCCATTGTTTCCACTATCTCATCTAATCTTTAAGCAAAGGCAGTTGCTGCATTACCAATGAGTAAGACAGCAACTGCCTTTGCTTGAATTGTTTGTATCCAACTGCTGTGATCTCTGGCTTTGGCTTCAACCCTGGCAATCAAGATCGCTCGACTATCAACCGAAGCTGACCCGACTTGCCCAGTCTCGTAGTTAGTGGCGTTACTGTCGTTAATAAAGCAAAATTCCTACCAGTGCAGATATGCTCTTGACGATGCGGAACATTGGGGAAGTTGGCAATAGAAGATGCGATAACTACGCTCACGCTTCGCTAATGCTCTTGCCATAAGCATTGCTTGAAGACGAAGCGCCGGGGCTTCCTTTTGGTTGCTAATAGCACAATCTGCTCTTAGTTTAGTAAAAATAAATAAAGCTTTTATTTTTATATTTTAAAAAAGTTTATATTCATTGTTGAATTAAAGAAGTATTGTATTAATTATGACCACAATAGCGGGTCGATCAAATGCCTTTGTCTTACATATAAATAGCGCATCTTTAACAACTAATTGGCTAGAGTTTTGCCCTATTCAAGGTATTGCTGAAATTCCTTGATATAGCGCTATGTCTGTCAAATTCTGCACTTTTGTGAGTAGTATCTTTATGCTCACAAGAGGTAGAACTGTGTCATTTTTTATCAGTAATACAGGAATTGGTGAAAGTCATGAAAAAACTTTTTGCTGTTATATCTGGTGCTAGCCTTCTTTTGAGCCTCGGACTAGGCAATGTTCCAGCAGTACGAGCTGACTCAACCTGTACTAATGCAACGTTAACAGGTGGATTTGGAATTCAATCTACCGGAACTATTGTTGAGGGCGGGCCTGGTCCCGCTGGGCCTTTTGCTGCAAACGGTCTGATTAAGTTTGACGGAAACGGAAACCTGACTGGGAATCAGACAGTGAGTTTCAACGGCACAATCGCGCCCTTTAACTCATCCGGTACTTATGAGGTGCAAGAAGATTGCACTTTAAGGCTAAAAATTACTGGGGACAATGGCGCTCAGCTGACAGCAAGCGGTGTCATTGTTAAGCGTGGCACAGAAATTTTTATCATCGAAACAGACCCGTTGACGGTGATTACTGGCATTCTCAAAAAAGTGGAATAAAACTCCTTTTAGGGAAATTTGCGGCAAGTCTAAACGCTTCCGGGAATTCAACTGTAACTTTGAGCATATGTCTATGCTCACCAGAGGTCAAGTGTGCAATTTTTGAGCGAAATTACAAGAATTGGTGAAAGTCATGAAAAAACTTTTTGCTGTTATATCTGGTGCTAGCTTTCTTTTGAGCGTCGGACTAAGCAATGCTCCCGCAGCACGAGCTGGCTCAGCCTGTACAAATGCAACGTTAAGAGATGGATTTGGAATTCAAACTACTGGAACTCTTCTTGAGGGTGCGCCTGGCCCGGCTGGACCTTTTGCTGCAAACGGTCTGTTGAACTTTGACGGAAACGGAAACTTGACTACGAGGCAGACTCTGAGCCTAAGCGGTGCAATCGTGCCGTTTAATGCATCAGGTACTTATAACGTAGAAGAAGATTGCACTTTAACAGCAAAATTCACCGACGAATTATCGGGCACTCAGATATCAATAAGTGGGGCCATTGTTAAGGGTGGCACAGAAATCCTGATAATCGAAACAGACCCTAACACGGTAGTTAGTGGCATTCTCAAAAAAGTGGAATAAAACTAGTTTGACTTTAAGCAAGTGGTTTAGGGGAAACAACCAAGGCAATTCGCAATTCGCAGTAAACGCTACACTACCCAACGGGTGCGCTATCGCTACGTGAACGCAATTTGCAATTATAAAACCGTTGTTTGTATATCTCTGTTTTTAACCTGAGTTTTAAAACTACTGGCTGTTTAATTGCGAGTTGCGAATTGCGAATTGCGAATTGTTTTTGTCATTCTTTGCAGATTTCCCTTAACCAAAAGCAAGTCGAAATTAGCCGCTACCTTAAAATAGCAATTCCTGACACAATTGCCGAAAGCGATCGCCTCTTTGCTCAAAGTTCTGGTATTGATCGAAACTAGCACAAGCTGGAGACAGCAAAACAACACGAGCCTGATATTGTTTAGCTAATTCAGCCGCCCTAGGTATGGCTCGTTCCATTGTTTCTACAATCTCATAGGTAGAATAGCCAACCTGCTTTAATCTTTGAGCAAAGGCTGGTGCTGCATCACCAATGAGTAAGACAGCTGCTGCTTTGGCTTGAATCGTTTGTATCCAACTGCTATCATCCCCGGCTTTCGCTTCACCTCCAGCAATCAGGATTGCAGGACTCTTGACAGAGGCTAACCCAACTTGTGCAGCGTCATAGTTAGTTGCTTTGCTGTCGTTGATAAAGTCAATTCCCGCCCATGTGCTGATATGTTCTAAGCGATGGGGGACACCAGGGAAGTTGGCAATAGCATCTGCTATTGGCTCTTTGTCAATTCCTGCTAACCGCGCCGCCGCTACAGCCATCAACAGATTTTGCTGATTATGTCCTCCCACCATTCGCAAAGCAGAAGCATTGACAATTTTCTCATTTTGTGAATATACCCAGCCATCTTGAATGTAAACTCCTTTGTCTGGGTTGCCAAGCAAAAAAGCTCTACCTTTCACACTCGTCCAAGTTGCCTCAGACCAGTCATTCACAACCTTTTGGCTCAAGAAAGGATCATCTCCATTGATAATTTGCTGTTGGGACTGGCGGATGAGATGGGCTTTAATCTCGTAGTAGCGCTCTAAAGTGTAATGACGGCTGAGGTGATCGGGTGTAAATGTTGTCCAAATTCCAATGCGCGGAGCAACAGAGGGGGCAGACTCAATTTGATAGCTGCTAATCTCGGCGATTACCCAATCAAGTCGATTTTGGATTTTGGATTTTGGATTTTGGATTGTTAACTGTTGACGGGTGAGTGCCATCTCTTTGCTTCTTGCCTCAAACCCTCTGGCCTCCAAAGCAACATCACAAGCGGCATAGCCGATATTACCGCAGGCGGGGGCATGGAGTCCTGCTGTTTGAAATATTGCAGTGATTAAGGCGGTGGTGGTGGTTTTGCCATTAGTACCAGTGATTCCCACCCAAGGAACAGCATTGAGATGCCGCCACGCCAGTTCCATTTCGCCAATTGTTTCAATGGCCAATTCTCTGGCATGGACTAGTATAGCTGCATCCCAAGGTACGCCAGGACTCACAACAATCAATTGTGGTACTGAGTTAGCGAAATTAGGGGTGTTGCCCAAATTAACGGTAATTCCGTCTTGTTGTAGCTCCTGCTGTTGTTGTTGCAGAGATGGAGAGTCGGAGCGCTCGCTCACTATCACTTCCCAACCATCCTGTTTTAGCAGCCTTGCAGCAGCAACACCCGATCTTCCTAGTCCGATTACATATGCATTGGGCATAAATCGCTTGGCAATAGTCCCTGTTTAAGCAACCTATATAGTACTGGGTGGCTCTTACTTTGCCAAGAAAAAACGGTTAGGTCAAAGGTTGAAGGTTGAAATTTACTTCTTCACACTATGTACAGACGTAGCACTGCTACGTCTCTACTTCATACTTCCTTCACCGATTACCAATTCTCTGTTCGATTTTTGCGTCGCCGTTTTTGCAACACTTGCCATGAAACAGTGCCGAAAGCAACCATACCTAACGTTCTTAACTGCATATAAGGTGCAGAAGCTGTGGCATTCAAAGTGTCATATGTGTAGCCGTAGTGTTTGAAATCTAGAGTATCGGCAGCAGTGATAATATCTTCTGGTGATAAAGAAGGTAAAAAGGATAGTATATCCCCAGGCCCTTGATTCGCTGGAGTTGACTCGCCGCCATCCCAAGGCCACAGTCTGTCATTCAGGTTTTCTCCGTAAAGACCACCACTAGCAGGATAATAATCGCTACCCTCGCGGCCGTGTGCCTGCCACTCAGCCCAAATCCGATCCACATTGACATGGATTAACCAGAATACCGGATCGTTGATCGAACTGGCAAGGTCAGCCATTGTGCCTAAAGGTTCGGGGCGACCAACGGCAAAATCGAAAGTAGCGCCGCCAACAAGAGCGTGAGAATAGTTGTGCTGAAACACTCCAACTGTTGGTTCACCCTCACTATTGGGCTTGATAAATCCTTCTAAGGCTTGACGAAAAGTTTCATAATCATCCAAGGTCAGGATTTGGTCTACATCTTCTTGAGGAATGGGATATTCAGTTACAGGAGGCACTTGGAAAAAGCGTAAGAGTGCTGAACCAAATGTTTCTCCAGATGGCTTGATATGTAAATCAGGGTTCACCTCCCATCCATTAGCGGTTGCAAAAGGGCCTTTTTCAACAACACCGCCTTTAGCAATGCCCAAACCTGGAATTTCAATGTTTACTCCTTCACCGTTTGACCCCATCAAATCGTCTTGGAAGATCGTATCAAATGCCTGCGGATCTGTCCAATCCCAATAAGGAAGCGTTACGTTTGGGTTTAGAGATCGCAAAGCTTGTTCAAATCGGTGGATAAATTCACGATGCCAGGGTAAGAATAGAGAACTTGTATGCGCTCCATCATGTCCAGCAGCAGGGCCTTTGGCATCCTCTAACATCAATCCCATTGCTGATATATGCTGGGCAACAAACTCGTCATAAATATTAGTTTGATGGTCGGGTAAAATTGTAGTTTTTAATGCCTTGACTGCACTGACAAATTCTGCTTTCTCCTCTAAAGTCAGATCGACAACGCTTTTTCTTACTATAAGATTATCGTCAGCACGAGCCAAATTACCAAATACGACCAAAACAGCAGCTATGCTAATAGCTACTGTTATGAAAGATTTACGAAAAAGTTTCATAGTCTTAATTGCCTTACCTAGAAATTAAAACTAGGCCCAGTAAGACTTGAAAGGAATAGATAATCTTTCGGAGGGCTGTTATTTCTTTTGCAGTTGTATAAAATTTAACCTTTGACAATTGCCCCAAAATCTGCTATTACACGGGCATGATTCCGCAACAATCCTAGTAAATTCAAACGATTTCGCCGAATTTCAAGGTCGGAATCCATTACTAGTACACTATCGGCACCATCAAAGAAATTGCTGACGGTGGGGGCAATTTGAATTAAAGCCTCTACTAGCTGCTGGTAATTGCGTGATTCTATGGCGGCTTGGGTTTGCGGAACTAGTTGCACTAGAGCATCATAAAAAGCCTGTTCTGATGGCTTTTGGAATAGTTGCGGACGCACTAGATTTTCTGGATTCAACTCAGTAGTATCTAAGTCGCCTTGGGCGGCGAGACGAGTTGAGCGGTTGACGGTTTCGTAGATTTTGCCTAATGTACTATTATGGCGGATTCTTTCCAGGAACAAGGCGCGATCGCGCACATCCAATAAATCCTGCAACGCCCGTAACCCATATTCTGGGTCATTTTCTCCCAGCACTGCATTTACCAAGTCGTAATCGATCTGTCTTTCTTCTTGTAACAATGTCCGAATTCTTTGAATGAAAAATTCCTGTAATTGTTGCAGTAGAGACGTATCATGATACGTCTCTACATTTGCGGAATTTTGCATCTGTACATTGGTGGGATGAGTTGCAACAAAATCTGCCGCAGTTTGTTCCAGTAGCTGATGTAAATTGATATTTAAATCTGCATTCCAAGCAATTTGAATTATTGCATTAGCAGCACGACGAAGGGCGAAGGGATCAGAAGAACCTGTGGGTAACATTCCCAACCCGAAGATACTCACCAATGTATCGAGTCTGTCTGCTATGCCGACAACTTGACCTGCTAAAGTTTCAGGTAGGCGATCGCCTGCACCACGCGGTAAGTAATGTTCAAAAATTGCTGTTGCTACTGTCTCTGATTCTCCACTGGCTAAAGCATATTTCTGCCCCATTACTCCTTGCAACTCAGGAAATTCATACACCATCTGGGTTACAAGGTCAGCTTTACATAATAAAGCTGCGCGTTCGATGTGTTGGCGATCATCGCCTAATTGCAACTGCTCATTTATTCTTTGAGTAATCTTAACTATGCGCTCAACTTTTGCCCGAACTGAACCCAAATCTTCTTGAAATGTTACTTTCTCCAATTGAGGTAAATAGCTTTCTAATGGTTTGGCTAAGTCAGTTTTATAGAAAAACTGTCCATCTGCTAATCGCGCACGGATTACTCGTTCATTTCCCGCTGCAATAATATCTGATTTAGCTGGATCGCCGTTGGAAATGGTGATGAAATTAGGTATTAGAGACGTTGCACGCAACGTCTCTACATTATGTAATGTCTGTACATTATCCGGTGATGGCTGATTTTTGGTTGCCTGAAATATGGGAAAATAGCGCTGGTGACTCACCATCACAGTGGTAATTACTTCTGGTGGCAAGCTTAAGAATTCTGGATCGAATTTACCCACTACAGCAGAAGGAAATTCTACCAAGTTGGTGACTTCCTCCAGGAGTTCTGGATATATTTCTACATCACCGTCGAGTTGTTGTGCGGTAGTTTGAACTTGCTCTTTAATTTTGGCTTGACGCGCTGCTACGTCAACTTCTACAAAGGCAGCGCGCAAGCTAGTAATATAATCAGTAGCTTGGGGAATGGAAACGGTTGCGGGATGTAAGACACGATGTCCCATAGAGATGCGATCGCTTTTAATTATCTCAGAAGCATTCACAATCTCAATTGGTAGCACCGCCTCATCTAACAAAGCTACTAACCATACTATCGGGCGGGAAAACTTCAAATCTCCATTTCCCCAACGCATAAATCGCTTACCTTCCAAGCTGAAAATCCATTGGGGTATAAGTTCGGTAAGAACTTCAGCTACTGGACGACCTGGGATACTTTGGCGGACAAAGACAAATTCCCCTTTGTCTGTGGGGCGAATTTCTAAAGCATCTAATTCTACGCCTTGCTTTCTGGCAAAACCTTCTGCTGCTTTAGTAGGTTTACCATCTTTAAATGCGGCTTGTGCAGGTGGGCCTTTAATTTCTTCAACTCTATCTGGTTGTTGCGTTGGTAAACCTTTGATTAATACTGCCAGACGGCGGGGTGTGCCGTATACTTCTACTGATTCTGTGGAAAGGCTGTTTTCAGTTAAACTAGCGGGAATGCGCGATCGCCACTGTTTAATGGCGCTATCGACAAAGGTTGCAGGTAATTCTTCTGTACCGACTTCAAATAAAAAATTAGGCATAACACACTGTTGTTTACTGAGCGAGGCTTTATTTTACAAAGAACTAGTTACAATAGTTTACCGCGCCAAGAATTCTGATGTATGTGAATGAAATTTGCAGTGCGATCGCATCGCCATAAATTTGCTCAATTTACTTGTGTTCATCGCTACTTATATCTACTTGATGTTGGATTCGTTGTTGCGTCCCCATCTCATATTTTTAAATTCGCGTCCTACTCTACGAGAAGCTGCTGCGCATCTATGCGTCTAATGCTACGCTTCGCCTACGGAGGATCGCAGTTCGTCTTCATCCTCTTGGCCGTCCAAAAGTAGTAATATACAAAACAGCTTCATCAGATGGAATACCTAATACCTCATTCACCTGGTCGTCAAAGAACCCACCAATACCACTCACACCTAAATTCAGGCGAATAGCAGCTAAATTGAGCCTTTGCCCTAAATGACCAGCATCCATATGCAAATAACGATAAACGCGATCGCCATATTCAGCTACAGCTGTTTTCAGATCTGCTGTGTGGAACAAGACGGCTGCTGCATTCTGTCCTAGTTCTTGTCCCAAGCAGAGGAAGTGTAACTCGCGGCGGAAATTTTTAAACCGAATTTGTCGCAATTCTTGGGCTTTGGGTGCGTAGTAGTAGCAACCCTCCTCTAATCCCATCACCCCACACACAGCAATAAACGTCTGAATTAAATTCGAGTCAAAATAGTCTGGACAGCTATCTAAACTTTGGTCTATGTAGTGCTGCGGCTGATAGGTAAAATCCAATACAGCTTTTAGTTCATCGAAGTTTAGATCGCCTCCAGTATAAGCACGAGTTGAGCGGCGATCAATAATTGTATTTTCCAGTTCTTCTAGGTTGACTCCCCAATCAATTGGATAGGTGGTGGTGGGCACTTTCAGACAAAAGGGAAAGTTGTATTTGTCTGAAGAAGGTAAAAGGCCGGAGGTGAGAGGCGAGAGGTTATCTTCTACTCTTACCTCCTGAATTTGTGTTGCTTGATGACAGTATCTCAGCAGTTCGCCATCGGGAATTTGAGGATAGTCTGTTTGCGTAGCAGAAGGTAAAGCGGTTTGCCCTGGTGGCAGATTTTGTTGTATATCTAGCAGATCTGCTAAAGGAATTACAGCGATCGCTCCTTCCTGTTCCGCATCAAGATAGAGTAGCTGGTTAACTGCTTCATCGATAAAGCCACCAATTAAGTGCGGTCGATAGTTAGTCAAAGATCCAGCCAACTCAATATTACCCAGCAGATGCCCTGTATCCAAAAAAATCCGTCGATACGCCCGGTCTTGATAGCGCCACGCCGAGCGATAGAATACAGCAGTTGTCACCAGTGCTAGTTGAGTACTTTCTAAAGCTGGATGCCAGAAACAAGCTGTTTGCAAAGCTTGCCAAACGTGACTTTGCCAAAAATGTACCAAGGAATGGGTTTGAGGTTGGTAGTGATAAAGCCCAGCTGGCAAGAATGATGTGCCACGAGAAATTAAATATACTTCCGCTGGGTATAAACCTCCTGCTGATGGTGCAGCCCGTAGATACAGCGGATATCCCATCGCTGTTGGCACTTTGGCTGTTAAACCATAGCTACAAAATAGCAGCCGCGATAACCTTTGCCACCAGAGACTTTCTGGATTGTCCGCAGATGCTTCTGCTTGGAGATAAGGCTTGAGATCGAAAGATGTGCCTATTTTGTATTCCTTAAATGGTATTGGTTGTTTAGACCAGTCCAACCCTTGACTTTTGGAGGCGATCGTCTCAGGGTCATATTTAGTGCGATCGTGGTAGTGTTGAGCGATCGATCCATTTTGTTCTGACATAGCATTCTGCTCGGAAGCTTCCCTTTCTTCTTCGATCTTTACATTCCCGATCGCATTTTGGCTGTTTAATTTTGAATACCCAAATTTTCAAACCATTTCTTGTCGGGTGGGCATTGCCCACCTTACAATCTAAAAAATTATAAAGATGATTTCCCAACGCAGAGGTAATGCAAATTGTTGCAATATACCTTGATGATTCTCCCTTCCTTGCTGAAAAGGTGTGTTTGCCGTGCTTCTCTATTTCAGCCGATAATTCCAAGTTTTAATAGCTAAGTCTATATACCAGCCAAGTTCACTAGGAGTCTGTATTTTGTATGACGACCACCATTCAGAAGTAGCATTATCAATAGGCGGATTGACACCTTTTAAAATATCTAAAAGCAGCCAATCTGTATTAGTTGAACCCAATGTAGCATAAAATAAATATACATTAGCTCTACACCATTTTGAAAATCTACTTTGCCCTAAATATAAATCTTTAGTAAGTTTAGCTCTGTCATTAACGTTGATAGTATCTTTGGTACATATTAAATACTCAACGATAGAATTTTTACAAAAAGGATTGCTATTTTCAGCTAGAATCAATCCATATCGAGCTACAGGTATTTTTATTCTTGTTTCAACTGCTGTAGGCAACCAAAGATACAGACACAATCCTCTAGGAGTATTAGTTATTTCTGCAAGCTTTTTGTGATTTTGTCCGTCACCTGTGCCGTATAAAATTTTAGTATAACTAGAGTTAACCATTTCTTTAATCTTTGGTTGAGCTTTAAATAACGCTCGTAAACTCCAAAATTCTTCTTCGTATTTTCTATCTATTTTATTGGAAAAGTTATGAGCAAAGCTGTAAAAACGTCCTAACTTAGAATCAGAATATGACGATTGTTCGTCAGGTAAGCCAAATACAGGATAAGCAATATTGTAAGTATTACCAAGTAATTTGAATTTTCCAGAGTTATTATAATTTTCTATGCTAAATTGCCAAAAATAGAAATCATCCTCAAACTTACAAGCTTCTTTATCTGTGTAGTTATCCTGATGAAAAGTAGGATAAATAGCTACTAACTGTACTGGTAAAGAGTAATCTATCTTATCCGCAAAAGGTTTTTCCGTCAAAATAGCTTTACGATATCGAACTAACTGAGAAACTATATATCTATCTTCCTCATTTTTTAATTCAATAATAACTGGTTGTTTATCTGATTTAGTAAAGCATAATAAATCACAACGCTGCATTTTTACACTGTACTGACGCTTTACCAATATCCAATTTGGAAAGATTTTACTAAAATTTTCTTCAATATAATCTTCTAAATCAGTCTCGGACTGAAAGCGAATTTCTCCACCAACGTATACTAATTTACGATTAACTTGCTCGATCTGTTCTTTAATCTTTCTAGCACCTACAGATATATATTTCCTAGGTTTGAGATATGGCATATTTCGGTAGTGTTTTAGATGTGTGGAAATGATGCTATATTGCTCGGAACATTACCCTCGTTCTCAACCATCTGCTTTATGTCAAATCAACCTGCACCAGAAATCGAGCTGCTGCACGCAGCTTTCGCCGCCTTCAACGCGCGAGACATCGATGCCGCTCTTGCCCTTATGACTCCTGACGTGGCTTGGCCAAGAGCATTTAAGGGCGGCTTCGTCCGGGGACCGGAGGAAGTCCGCGCTTATTGGGCAGAGCAATGGAGCGAGATCAACCCGCATGTGGAGCCGACAATCTTCCACCCGGAGGATGACGGACGTATTCTAGTTGAGGTGCATCTGGTTGTGCGCGACTTAGCTGGAGCAATCCTTGCCGATGAGCGTGTGGGACATCGTTTCACCATTGAGCATGGACTGATTCAAAGCATGGAGATCTGTTCGCTTCCGTAGTTCACAAGGAGCGGACTAACCACGCGTTTCACGGACCGAGCGACTCTGTGCCGCGTCAATTACTTTTAGGCGGTAGTGTTCTAGATGTGTAAAGCTACTGAGTTGTAAGACAAATTGGTAGTATATAATTAGATCAAAATTAAATTAAAACCCAGTTCTCTAACTAGCTTGTAGCTGTAGCTGAAAAATTTGGAAATTGATTCAGATTGTTCATTACTGCAAGGATGGGAAAAGGTTGCTGCTCTTGTTTAAAGTTCCCATCCGAGTAAATGAAGCGATCGCCACTATAATCAAATTATCTTTTTTGGTTCCCAGGCTCAACCCAGGAACCAGAGAAAACTCCTTTGCGCCTGGAGCGGTTCGTACCTATTTAACCATTACCCAACGCCCCAGAGTAAATTAAACCCCGCTGCATATCCAAAGTCAAAATTGCCCCGTCTCGAATCACTTCTGTCGCCTGTTTCACACCCACAATCACTGGAATTCCTAACCTCAAACCAATCACCGCTGCATGACTAGTTAAACTGGCCTCTTCGGTAATAATCCCAGCCGCCTTCCGAATCGCTTCCACAAAATCAGCACTGGTACGCGGTGCTACCAAGATCTCGCCGCGATTAAACTTACTGACATCCATACCAGAATAAGCCACCCTTGCGCGACCGCTGACAGAACCCTGACCGATCCCAATGCCTTGGCCGAGTAATGCTGTTACTACCTCTACCTTAATCAAGTCGGTTGAACCGGAAATTCCTTGCAACGTCCCAGCGCTCATTACTACCAAATCCCCTTCGCGCAATAGCTGTTTCTCTTGAGCTACATTCAGCGCAGATTGGAACGTTTGACCCGCAGAAGGCAAATCTAGTACTAACAATGGTTTCACACCCCAAACCATCTGTAATTGCCTTGCCACATCCACATGAGGTGTAACTGCTAAAATGGGAGTCTGCGGTCGAAACTTTGACACATTCCGGGCTGTAGCACCAGTCTTTGTCAGCGTCATAATTGCTGCTGCCCCTAGTTGCTCGGAAATTTGCCCTACAGCTTGACTAATCGCATTGGGAATAGAACGACGCATATCTTTGCTACTATTTGGCGTTGCTGCTAGTGCTTCTTCTCCCTCAATTCGTTCTGCAATTCGCGCCATTGTGGCGACGGCTTCGACTGGATATTTACCCACAGCAGTTTCATTTGAGAGCATTACCGCATCGGTGCCATCTAAAATCGCGTTTGCCACATCTGAAACTTCAGCACGAGTCGGTCGCGGGCTGTGAACCATACTATCCAACATCTGGGTAGCGGTGATGATCGGAATACCTAGCCGATTTGCCACAGCAATCAATCGCTTTTGCAGGATGGGAACGTCTTCTGCTGGCAGTTCTACACCCAAGTCACCTCTAGCAATCATCACGCCATCACACAAAGGTAGGATCGACTCCATTTGGTCGATCGCTTCGTGTTTTTCAATTTTGGCGATTACTGGTACTACCTTACCAGCATTGGAAATGAGTTCTTTAATTTCCAGTACATCCTGGGGGTTACGCACAAACGAGAGTGCTACCCAGTCCACGCCCTGATCCAGACCAAAGATCAAATCTTTACGGTCTTTATCAGTCATTGCTTTAACTGATAGATAAACACCAGGAAAGTTAACGCCTTTGTTGTTAGACAGCGTACCACCCACAACCACGCGACAATGCAATTCCTTGGCTGCGCGGTCAACTTGATCCACCACCATTTCTACTCGCCCGTCATCCAAGAGAATGGTTGCACCCACCGGGACTTCTTGGGCTAAGTACTCATAAGTCACCCAACTAATTTCTTGGGTTCCAACTACTGGATTGCTAGTGAGGATAAAGCGATCGCCTTTATTGAGATAAATAGAATCATTCTCAAACTTCCCTAAGCGAATTTTCGGCCCTTGTAAGTCTTGCAGAATGCCCACAGGCTGATCTAACTCAAACGCAGTTTGCCGAATTAAACGAATACTGCGTTGATGATCGGCATAACTACCGTGAGAAAAGTTAAGTCGCAGCGTAGTTGCACCAGCTTCTATCAATGCCCGTAGCACCTCTGGGCTACTAGTAGCTGGACCAATCGTGGCAACAATTTTTGTTCGACGTAGGGACTTTTGTAGTTGCATGAATGCCGTTGTTGGGAGAGGTATTTGGAATCATACCGCTATTGGGCTTGATTCCAAAATAAGAATTAGATTAATTGCACTACACAAAACTTTAGTATTCTAGAAAAAGTTATCATAACAATCCGCAATAACTGAAATAGAAGGAGTAAAGATGGTCACGTCGGAGGCACCCAAGCCGCTGACAGTTCCCAAGGAGTTTTTAGCCCCTCCTGGTGACTTTAACCCCACGTTGTTGATATTTTTGGCAGCATTTACCATGCTCGTGCTGTCAAACTGCGGCTACTGGCTCTGGGAGTGGCCCCATTGGTGTTGCTTTTCCACTAATGTCATTGCCATTCACATGGCTGGCACGGTTATTCACGATGCCTGTCACTCTTCCGCCCATCGTAACCGCACTATCAACTCAATTTTAGGGCATTGCAGCGCGATGATGTTAGCCTTTTCGTACCCCGTGTTTACGCGGGTACATTTACAGCATCACGCTCATGTCAACGATCCGGAAAACGATCCGGATCACTATGTTTCCACAGGTGGGCCTTTGTGGCTGATTAATGCGCGGTTTTTGTACCACGAACTTTTCTTCTTTCAACGGCGGTTGTGGCGCAAACATGAGTTGTGGCAGTGGTTTGTCAGCCGTTTGATAGTAGGTACTATTTTTTATATTTCAATTCAGTACCACTTCTTAGGATATATTCTCAATTTTTGGTTTATCCCTACTGCCGTAGTGGGACTAGCTTTGGGATTATTTTTTGATTATCTACCCCATCGTCCCTTTAAAGAGCGCGATCGCTGGAAAAATGCCAGAGTCTACCCCAATTCCATTCTCAACGTCCTGATCATGGGACAGAATTATCACCTAATTCATCACTTGTGGCCTTCAATTCCTTGGTATAATTACCAACCTGCTTATTATGCTATGAAGCCCCTTTTGGATGAAAAAGGCTGTCACCAATCTTTAGGGTTGTTACAAGGAAAAGACTTTTTCAATTTTCTTTATGACGTATTTTTAGGAATTCACTTTCACAAAAAGAAAGTGGCGAGTGGCGAGTAATAAGTGAGCGATCGCACTATTGTTAGTGCTTTAATTGGGAAATTGTTGCAAAGCAATTAACCATTAGCCTGAGCGCCTCATCGTTTCATCTATGGTTGGATGGAACTGCTGGAGGAATAACGTTAGGCTGGGGTAATTTCCAGTCTGGGCGCAAACTTTCAGCTTCTCGCAAATAGGTATGGCAAATTTGAGTTTGGGAGGCTGCTATATTAACGTGGATTAACAACCGGATGCAGCGTTCCAGACTTCCTTTGACGTACATTTGCTCTACATCTAGCATGGGTACATTATCCCAGCCCGAATGCTGGCGGGCGATCGCAGCTGGGAAAATGGCATCCAAATCTTTGGTGACAGTGAAAGTAGCACTAATAATTTTGCTTGGATCGAGCTGGTTTCGTGCTTCTAGTTCTTCCAACAGTTCCAACACTGCTTCTTTCATTGCCTGCTCAGTATTTTCTGAAACGGTTGTTGCACCTCGAATTGCTCGAACTTGCCACTCCACGCCCAATTCCTCCATTTTTGTTTAAATAGTATTTATTTGTCGCGTTTTATTTAGTAAAGCAACCAGTATTTATTCATTACCATTTAATACCATAGTGGCTAGTTGTTAGTTCCGAGTTGTTATAGCCAAAAGTTAACATTTAACAACACTACTAACAACTAAACAACTTACTTCATTTAAGGACGATATAGCCACAAAGGCAAACCACTAGTAGATACTTCAAACTCAACCCAGTCTAATTTGGATGATAAGCCTGAGCCTACTCGACTATCGCCAGAAAACAAGCGCGTCAAAAGTGGTTTGCGTTCTTCTAGGGTGTAGCACTTAGTTTTATCTGGGTCAAGACCTGCTAATTGGGCCGCCCAACGACGGGCATCTTCCTCTGTTCCCAGTCGGTCTACAACACCTAGCTCTACAGCTTGCTCTCCGGTGAAAATACGACCGTCGGCAAAACTTTTCACTGCATCTACTGCTAAATTGCGAGCTTCAGCCACTGTTTGAACGAACTGCTGATAACTCGTGTCAATCAGTTCTTGCAGAATATGCTGTTCTGGTTCGGTCAGTTCGCGGTCAAAAGCCAAAATGTCTTTATACGGGCCTGACTTGATCGTCTTGAACGAAACGCCGATCTTATCCAGCAGTCGTTCTAAGTTATTACCTCTAAGGATCACGCCAATACTACCAGTAATCGTGCCTGGGTTTGCGACAACGCGATCGGCTCCCACACCGATATATACGCCCCCAGAAGCAGAAATGTTACCGAAGCTGGCGACAATTTTGACTTTTTCTCTCAGTCGCTTTAAAGCACTGTAGATTTCTTGAGAATCCCCAACTGTACCACCAGGGCTATCAATGCGTAGCAATAAGGCGGGAAAGCGTTTTTCTTCCACTGTCTTGAGTGCGTCTAGCACTCTTTTGCGCGTCGCACTACCAATTGCCCCTGTAATTTCTATCCGCGCAATTTGTTTTTGAAACCGAGGCTTAAAAGGCCAAATCATGTGCTGTTAGATAATCAATCGTGAATGAATAAATTTAGACTCTGACTATGTGTCAAGACTCTTGCGATCACCTGCGATCGGCTTCTACTACTGTTGCAGCAAAAGCGCTCTTAGCAAGCTTTATAATTCTAGTTTGCCTTATTTGCCTCTATCTTTGCCGAACTTGTTTAGTAAAAACGGCAATGGATAGATAATACCAATTCTTTTTTTACTTGCAAGCTTGAATATTGCCTCATCGCTCCTCCTTCATTTAAGGTGAGCGGATAACTGGCAATTCTCACTTCGTAATTCGCAAACAAATTTATTAAGGGCAATTTTATACTATTAATTGTACCAAAATTTTCAGCTATTATACTATGGTTTAGAAACAGTAATTAATGAAATAATTACTGTTTTTTCTGATTTATGGCAGTTGAGCTAAAAATTTTATAGCCTTACTTCGATTACTATTTATCTTAAACGCAACCACAATAAATTTATCGTTCAATCTTTATCGAGTAATTTTTTTATCTTCGTTAGGGAACAAATAGACAGAGTAACTGATTTAATCATAAATAGAAATAAAGTCGATCTTGAACGTTTAGCCGATTCACCCCGCTAAACAAACTTACGAATTATGACTTAGCTGGAACGTTCGCTGCGATCGCTTCACAAAACTATACAATTGATTAAAATCAGAAAAAGCCCATCTTTTAAATTTCCAAGCTCTCAGCCATCCCATGCAATTGAAACTGACTGAATCGAAACTACCCTTTGCAAACATCCTTTTGATTGCGCCCTTTTTTCTTTGGGGAACAGCAATGGTAGCGATGAAAGGCACGATTGGGCACACTACACCGTTGTTTATGGCAGGAGTGCGATTAGTGCCAGCTGGGGTGCTAGTGCTAGGAGTTGCTGCTGCTATGGGTAGGCCCCAGCCCAAAGGCTGGGCAGCATGGCTGTGGATTAGCTTATTTGGCTTAATTGACGCGGCGCTATTTCAAGGCTTTCTCGCAGAAGGCTTAGTTAGAACTGGCGCTGGTTTGGGTTCGGTGATGATTGATTCTCAGCCTTTAGCTGTCGCCCTGCTTTCAAGTTGGCTGTTTGGAGAAAGCATCGGGTTGTGGGGCTGGCTAGGATTAGTTTTTGGCGTACTAGGTATCAGTCTGATTGGTTTACCAGATACTTGGATGTTAAATCTGGTGTCTACACTACAAAGCGCAAATGTAGATGTTTTTACACACGCAGGTGCTACACTACAAAACCTATTCAACAACGGTCAGTGGTTGATGCTGTTGGCGGCGCTGTCTATGGCAGTTGGAACAGTAATCATCCGCTTTGTTTGTCGCCATGCTGACCCAGTGGCAGCAACAGGATGGCATATGATTTTGGGAGGATTGCCGTTGTTTGTTCTTTCGTACCGATTAGAGTCGCAGCAGTGGGTTGAGATGAATTTGCCTGACTGGATGGCGTTGACATATGCCACAGTATTTGGGAGTGCAGTAGCCTACGGTTTATTTTTCTACTTTGCTTCCAGTGGCAATCTTACCAGCCTCAGCGCGCTGACATTCCTCACACCTATCTTTGCCCTGTTATTTGGCAATCTTTTTCTTTCTGAAGTTCTCAGCCCAATTCAATCTTTAGGAGTTTGTCTTACTTTAGTTAGTATCTATCTAGTCAACCAGCGGGAAAATTTAGCAAAATTCACTCAGAGATTCCATAAAGAAGAACTCAAGACACAGCAAGATAAACTCTTGAATTCCTCTAACGAGCCGAGCCAAGTACCTGTTTCCTTATCCGTGTCTGAAACAGAATCAGAAATGCGATAATTGTCATTTGTCATTTGTTTTTAATTGCGGCTTGCCCATTACCCATTACCCATCCTTGAAACTATTATTTGTCTCTACTTCCGTTGGGCCTCTAGGTACTGGACTGGGAGGAGGAGTAGAACTGAGCTTATATAACATTGCCCAAGAAATGCTGCGCCGGGGGCATACTCTGCAAATTCTTGCTCCCTCTGGCTCAAAAATGGAGTCATTGCCGATATTAGAGATTCCTGGCGATTTGCAAATTATCGCTCAAAGTCAAGAACGGAATGCTCCCGTTACTATGTCAGGAAATTCAGTCTTGGCGAATATGTGGGAATATGCACGGCAAGTGCAAGCTGATTACGATTTAATTGTTAATTTTGCTTACGATTGGTTGCCTTTTTATCTCACACCTTTCTTTACTCGTCCCATTGCCCATTTTGTCAGTATGGGTTCGCTGTATGAGGCGATGGATCAGATTGTGGCACAGGTAGCAGAACAATTTCCCGGTACCATCGCTTTTTACACTCCCTCCCAAGCAGCAACATTTGCCCTGAAACAACAATGTCCTTGTTTGGGTAGCGGCATAGATTTATCTCTATATGAATTTTGTCCCCAACCACAACAAAAATTAGCATGGTTAGGTCGAATTGCTAGAGAAAAAGGTTTAGAGGATGCAGTAGCAGCAGCGAAGATTACAAATATTCCACTTAAAATTATGGGTAAAATTCAGGATGAGGAATATTGGCAGCAGTGTCAAGACTATGCCGATGCACCTGTGGAATATTTGGGGTTTCTTTCAACTGCCCAAATGCAGCAAGAACTGCGTCAGTGTCGCGCAATGCTAATGACTCCTCGTTGGGTGGAAGCATTTGGAAATGTGGCAATTGAAGCGCTTGCTTGTGGTGTACCAGTCATTTCCTATCGTCGCGGCGGCCCGGCTGAAATTATTCAAGATGGGACTTCGGGTTTTTTAGTGGAACCGGATAGTGTAGATGGGTTAGTGGATGCGATCGCGCGTTTGGATGAAATAGACCGTTATACTTGTCGTCAACAAGCAGAAACTGAGTACTCTTTGCAAGCACTGGGCGAGCGGTTTGAGCAGTGGTTTTTAGATATCGCAGGACATAATCAGTAAAGTCACCTTTTGTGGTGATAGTCTGAGTTATTCTAATGCTTCTATAATTTAGTTAACTTAAAATATTGCCAGAAAGTAAATCTATATACTTAAACACGCTCCTTTTTTAGCTAGATAAAAACTTATCCTCGCTGGCCTAAACTCGATGTCAGGAGTGTTTCTGGAGGTATTTTGACCACTGCTCCACAGCCCCTTAACGAAGTAGAACGCCTAGAGGCACTGCGGCGATATAGCATCCTCGATACACCCCCTGAAGAAACCTTTGATCGCATCACTGCTCTGGCGGCTCGTCTTTTTAACGTGCCAATTGCTCTAATTTCTTTGGTGGACGAATTTAGAGCCTGGTTTAAATCGTGTTACGGCTTTGACAGCTGCGAAATTCCGCGTGATGCCACAATTTGTAGCTTCGCTGTTTTATCTGACAATATTTTAGTTGTTCCAGATACGAGAAAAGACTCTCGTTTCGCTTGTAGTCCTTTTGCAGTTAGCGGAACCATTCGCTTTTATGCAGGCGCTCCCTTGATTACTCATGATGGCTTTAATCTTGGCACTCTCTGTTTAGTTGACAGCAAGCCACGTTCTGAGTTTAGTGCCGAGCAGCAAGCAACTTTGTCTGACTTAGCAGCTATGGTGGTTGATGAGTTAGAGCTACGAGTAGCTGCTGACAAAATCAAGCAAATGGATACCGCTCTTTTAGAGATTACCAGAGGAGTTTCAGCTGCTACAGGCGAGGCATTTTTCTCCTCATTGGTACAACATTTGAGTAAAGCATTAGATGTACATTACGCTTATATTGGGGAACTGGTTGGAAAAGACGAAGAAGAAAAAATTAAGACTCTATCCCTATACGCCGCAGGAGAAATTCAGGAAAAGATTCAATATTCATTTGTTAATACTCCCTGCGAAAATGTGATTAGGCAAGGGAAGTCATGCTCCTATCCCCGTAACGTCCAAGCGCAGTTTCCAGATGATGAATGGCTGGCGCAGATGGAAATTGACAGCTATGTCGCCACTCCGCTTTTAGACTCCAAAGGCTGTGTGCTGGGATTGCTGGGAGTGATGGATCGAAAACCGTTGGAGAATGTCCAGCTAGTAGAATCGCTATTGACAATATTTGCCACTCGTGCTGTTGCCGAACTAGAGCGTCAACGAGCGGAGGAAGAACGCATCCAGATGTCAAGCCGCGATCGCCAATACACAAGCCAACTGCATGGATTAACCAAAGCAGCACTGGCGATGAACTCAGATTTGTCAATCGAAGAAGTCTTACAAGCGATCGCAGAGCAGGCGCGTGTGATCATCGGCGCACATCAGTCAGTTACAAGTCTGACTATTAATCAAAACTGGGCGCAGGCTATTAATGCTGTCTCACTTTCAGACAAATATGCGCAATGGCGAGACTACGACGAGCCGACTGATGGTTCAGGCATTTATGCCTGCGTCTGCCACATGAATCAACCGATGCGGATGACGCAAGCAGAACTGGAGCTTCACCCCAGGTGGCGAGGGTTTGGAAAGAATGCTGAAAAGCATCCATCCATGCGCGGTTGGCTTGCTGCACCACTCACAGGGCGAAATGGACACAATATTGGACTAATTCAGTTATCAGATAAGTATTCGGGCGAGTTTACCCCTGAAGATGAAGCCATTCTCGTACAGCTAGCACAGATGGCATCTGTAGCAGTTGACAATACTCAGTTGTACGAAGCCCAACAGCAGGCACGTACTCAAGCTGAAACAGCTAACCGGATTAAAGATGAGTTTTTGGCTGTCCTCTCCCACGAACTGCGTTCTCCTCTCAATCCAATTCTCGGCTGGTCAAAGCTACTTTTAACGCGCAAATTCGATCCAGCAAAGACAAATTACGCGCTTGAAACCATCGAGCGCAATGCCAAGTTGCAATCCGAGCTAATCGAGGATTTGTTGGATGTTTCGCGCATTCTTCGTGGCAAGCTCAGCCTGAATGTCTGTCCGGTTGAGCTAGCTCTCACAATTGCAGCAGCGATTGAAACTGTACGTCTAGCGGCTGAAGCTAAATCAATTGATTTACGATTTACAATTTTAGATTTTAGATTGGGGAATGCTGGTGAGAATCCAGAAATAATTGAATTTGACCAGCAAGCTAATAATTCAAAGTTTGAAATCCAAAATCCCAGGTTTCAAGTCATGGGCGATCCTGCTTGATTGCAGCAAGTCTTCTGGAATCTGGTGTCAAACGCCGTTAAGTTCACACCTTCTGGCGGACAAGTTGAAATCCGGTTGTCACTAGAAGGCAAGAGGCATTTAGGCGAGACAGAATCTTCTCCTCAAGGCTCCAGCCCTGCGCTTCAAGCCTGTATTCAAGTGAGCGATACAGGCAAGGGCATAAACCCTGAATTCCTGCCATTTGTGTTTGATTACTTTCGTCAAGCTGATAGCACAACGACAAGAGTATTTGGTGGGCTGGGCTTGGGGCTGGCGATTGTGCATCACTTGGTAGAACTGCACGGTGGCACAGTCCAAGCAGAAAGCCCTGGAGTTGGACAAGGGGCTACTTTCACAGTCAAGATCCCGCTTTTGGAAAGATCTGGTGGATCTGGAGAAGTTGAAGAGGCTGGGGGAGAATTTGACCAAGAACCCCCAAATTTTGCCGGGGTAAGGGTGCTGGTTGTAGATGATGATGTTGACAGCCGCGATCTGATAGCATTTATTTTGGAAGAGTATGGCGCGACTGTGCGCGTTGTCGCTTCAGCGAGTGAGGCGTTAGATATTTTCCCGCTCCTGCAGCCAGATATACTCTTGAGCGATATTGGGATGCCAGACATGGATGGCTATATGCTGATTCGTTCGATCCGATCGCTGCCTAATGCCCAAGGGGGAGAAATTCCGGCAATCGCCTTGACAGCATACGCTGGAGAGATTGACCATCGACAAATACTTATGGCAGGTTTCCAGCAACACATCACCAAGCCAGTAGAACCGCTGGATTTAGCAAAAGCGATCGTCCAACTGCTTGAACCCAACAAAAATGCAAAAGATAACAACAAGGTTTGACGGGTAAATTCGCTCAAAAACGAACGTTTTGTTGCAGCACTTTATTGGTTTTGTTACATGAGCAGCTAGCAAGATCGCAGCGCTTAGCTTGACAATTTTTAAAATATAACAGCCGACAAAGCCCACTAATATCTAGAGAACGAATGGCGAATGGATTGTTTACTAAAAAATCAGTAGATGGTTTGTTGCAAGAAGCATCTGACGAGTCAGGTGTGAGACTACACCGAACGCTAGGTGCAGGAAATCTCACTGCTTTAGGCGTGGGAGCGATTATCGGTGCTGGTATTTTCGTGCTGACTGGACAGGCGGCGGCGAACTATGCTGGCCCTGCGATTGTTCTCTCATTTGTACTAGCTGCGATCGCCTGTGCTTTCGCCGGATTGTGCTACGCCGAGTTTGCTTCGATGATTCCAATCGCAGGTAGCGCCTATACTTATGCTTATGCCACTTTGGGCGAACTAGTAGCGTGGATTATCGGCTGGGATCTAATTCTAGAATACCTTTTTGGTGCTGCATCAGTAGCAGTGGGTTGGTCTGGTTATGTTGTTAGCTTTCTCAAAGATTTAGGAATTACAATTCCCCCAGCAATATCACAAGCACCCCTAAATCTACCAGCCATATTAATTCTGGCAGTGATGACGGTGTTGCTGGTTTTAGGTATTGCTAAATCGGCCAAATTTAACAATGTCATTGTTGTAATTAAGATTTGTGTAATTCTCCTGTTCATTTTGTTTGGATTTGCTCACATAAATTCCCAAAACTTGACACCATTTATTCCAGCAAACACGGGAGAATTCGGACACTACGGCTGGAGCGGCATTTTAAGAGGTGCAGGTGTCATCTTTTTCGCTTATATTGGCTTTGATGCAATTTCGACAACAGCACAGGAAGCACGTAATCCTCAAAGAGATATGCCGATTGGCATTTTGGGTTCGTTAGCAATTGCTACGGTGCTTTATATAGCTGTGGCGTTTGTGTTGACGGGGATTGTGCCGTATCAGCAGTTGAATGTCCCAGATCCGATCGCTGTGGGTGTGAATGCAGCTAGTGAGGGAATGGGGTGGTTGCGACCGTTGATTAAAATTGGGGCGATCGCAGGCTTAACTTCCGTTCTGCTAGTCATGCTGTTGGGACAACCGCGAATTTTTTACTCAATGGCAAAAGATGGATTATTACCGCCGCAGTTTGCTGCTGTCCATCCTCAATTTAGAACTCCCTACATAGCAACCATAGTGTCGGGAGTTTCAGCGGCGATCTTCGCTGGCTTGTTTCCTATTGGTGTGTTGGGAGAATTGGTATCAATCGGCACTTTACTCGCTTTTTTCATTGTCTGTACTGCTGTGCCAGTTTTGCGAAAAACTAGACCGGATCTACCTCGACCATTTAAAACTCCCCTAGTTCCCTTAGTTCCAATTTTGGGTGCTTTAACTGCTTTGTTGCAAATGCTTGCACTGCCCTTTGATACGTGGTTACGGCTAATTGTTTGGCTAGCGATTGGTTTGATAATTTATTTTGCTTATGGTCGCCAACATAGCCTTGTGCAGTTGAGTAGCTCCACACAAAATGATTATCAGGAGTTGGACTGATTGAATAAACCTTGTCAACTGCCACCACCCTTAAAACCAGGCGACTTACTGCGAGTAATTGCCCCCAGCGGTGCTTTGCGAGAATGGGAGGCATTTGAGCGCGGTGTAGAGATTTGGAGATCGCATGGCTACAAAGTCGAACTTTGCAACACTGCCGACGCTTTTGGATATTTGGCTGGGACAGACGAAAGCCGTCGCCAACAGTTATTGGATGCTTGGCAAGATCCAGAATGTCGCGGTATTCTCTGCTCCAGAGGTGGTTATGGTAGCGCCCGGATTTTAGAAGATTGGACGTGGGATTTTAAAGCTGAGGGAGCTGAGGAGGCTGGGGGAGAAATCCAAAATCCAAAATCCAAAATCCAAAATCCAAAGTGGCTTATTGGCTTTTCTGACATTACTAACTTACTTTGGAGCCTCAGTAGTGTAGGAATTTCTGGCGTTCACGCTCCTGTACTGACTACCCTTGCTGCTGAGCCTGAATGGTCAATTCAAAGATTGTTTGATTGGGTGGAAGGTCGACCCATAGCCCCACTTACAGGTATTGGCTGGGGTGGTGGGGTTGCTACTGGTATGCTATTACCAGCAAATCTTACTGTTGCTACTCATTTGCTAGGAACGCCAATTTTCCCCGATCTTGAAGGCGTAATTCTTGCTTTAGAGGACGTAACTGAGGCTCCCTACCGCATTGATCGCCAACTGACACAATGGCGCTTGAGTGGCGCATTATCAAAAGTGCGAGGCATTGCTTTAGGGCGCTTTAGCCGCTGCGAACCGCCGCCAAATATTCCCAGCTTGACAATTGCCGAAGTGCTGCGCGATCGCCTAAGCGATCTGAATATTCCGATTATCTCCGATTTGCCGTTTGGTCACGATGGTGCTAATGCTGCTTTACCTGTAGGTGTATTAGCTGAATTGGATGGCGACAAAGGTACTTTAATAATTCGTAATTCGTAGTTTTTCCCCTTGTCGCCTTGTCCTTTCCCCTAACCTAAGCGCCTAAGCTTGATTAACGTGCTTAAGTAGCCCATCGCAAGCATCGAGAAGTAAATCGATGACTTGATTAAATCCTTCTGCACCACCATAGTATGGGTCTGGAACTTCCTTAATCTTATGCTTAGTGCAAAAATCGCACATCAAGTACACTTTATCTCGGTATTGTCCAGCGCGATCAAGAGCCAAAATATCCCCGTAGTTCTCTCGATCCATCGCTAAAATCAAGTCGAACTTTTCCAGGTCTGACTTTTTCAACTGACGTGCATGACCGCGTAGTTCAATTCCCAGCCGAGTTGCTGCTGCTGTTGCCATCCGGCGGTCGGGAGGGCTATCAATGTGATAACCTGATGTGCCAGCAGAATCACAGATTATCTTTTTGTCAAAGGAATTCTGCTCGATCAGATAATTCATGATATTTTCTGCTGCTGGCGATCGGCAAATGTTACCAAGGCAAACAAAAAGTAGTTTGTAAGGCATAATTTTCAATTCGCAATTCGTAATTCGCAATTCGCAATTAAAAACCGTCGTTTTCAGATCTTGATTTTGACCAAAAAATAGAAACAACAGAAAAAGCTACGCTTTTTCCAGTCGATTGCGAATTGCGAAAAGGCGCAAATTGTTTACATTCCAGGGATCTCCAAACCACTGGTTAATTCTTCCATGCGTTCCCGCATTGTGGCTGTAGATTTGTTGTAAGCGTCTTTCATCGCGGCTGTCACCAAGTCTGACAGTACATCAACTCCTTCTGACATAGCGTCTGGAGAAATTTCGACCCGCCGGGGTTCTTGGTTCCCACTAACAACCACTTTCACCAAACCGCCGCCTGCTTCTCCCGAAATCTCCATTGCTTCGAGTTCTTCTTGAAGCTTTTTCGCGCCTTCTTGAACTTGCTGCGCCTTTTTGAAGGCATCTGCAAGTTCTTTCATTTTTCCAAGACCAAAGCCGAATCCCTTTCCTTGTGTCATATCTAGTTGAGTAGTTTTGAATGAGATCGAAGTTCCATTAAATTATAGATGCGGCAGAGAAGCACCTTATAAGTGTTAAACAAGTTGAAACTCTCCTAGCATCTTAACTTCTGGCTCTAACTTCTGCGACCAGCGTTGTTCTACCTGTTGCTGAATATAATGAATCAACTGCCAAATATCACTAGCTTTTGCTCCACCGCAGTTAAGAATAAAGTTAGCGTGGCGTTGTGCTACTTGCGCCGCACCAATTTGATAGCCTTTAAGTCCAGTTTGCTCGATCAACCAACCTGCTGTGTAAGGTAGGGGATTACGGAAGACGCTACCACAGCTAGGTAAGTGGTAGGGTTGGGTTTTCCGTCTTTGCTCTAAGTGTTGGCTCGTTGCTGCCATCACCACTTCTGGATCAGCACCTGGTTGCAACTGGAAGGTTGCTTGTGTAACTAAAAGCTGACTTCCTTGTAGTTTCGAGGTGCGGTAGCTGTAACCGAGTTGTTCGCTAGTGAGGGTTTCGATCTTGCCGGAGGGTGAAAGTATTTGAGCGTTGACTAATATATCGGCTATACAGCTTTTATGCGCACCAGCGTTCATTACGGTGGCACCACCGACGCTTCCGGGAATTCCTACTGCCCACTCAAATCCCTGCCAACCGTTTTCGGCTGCTTGCCATGCGAAGCGAGGTAGCGGTTCTCCTGCTGCTACTGTAACTTGACCAGTTTCGTGGTGGAATTCGGTGTGACGCAGATGCCTGGTACCGATCACTAAACCTGGTATACCGCGATCGCTCACTAACAAATTAGAACCCGCACCTAATAGCGTCACTGCTAATCCCTCTGTTGCCGCCCACTCAAAGCTTGCTTGCAGTGCTTCCAGGTTTTGAGGAGCAACATACCATTCGGCTGGGCCTCCCACCCGAAAGGAAGTTAATGTTGCCAAAGGAACCTGGGATTTAATCTGACAATTGGTATCTGGTAAATAAATCAACTTGCTATCTAGCATATTTCAGCGCGGTTGAGTGGGTGAGCGGCGAGTGTAATGATGAATTATGAATGATGAATGCTGAAAAATTGAGCGTTTATAATTCATCATTTAGCATTCAGCATTCAGCATTTATCCTTGCCATGACTTCTGGAATGATTTGATTCAGGTTTCCTGCTCCTAAAAATAGGGCAGTGTCTCCGGGACGCAGTGTTTGTACTAAAAATTCACTAATTGAAGCTAATGTAGCTTGATAAGTCACTTGGGGATGGTGGGTTGCGATCGCTTCTGCTAATTTTTCTCCATTAATTTGCCCTAAATTTGGTTCGCCTGCACTGTAGATATCACTGATAATCACTAAATCTGCATGATCGAACGATTGGGCAAACTCCGATAAAAACGTCAAAGTACGGCTGTAACGATGGGGCTGGAAAATAGCAACAATTCTATTTTGGGGTGAGGCTTGTAAACGTGCAGCGGCTAGAGTTACCTGAATTTCACTTGGATGATGGGCATAGTCATCGATGAATTGGATGCCATTTACTTCACCTCGTAACTCATAGCGACGACGAGCGCCTTCAAAGCTGGCAAGACTGCTAGCAATCACGGCGAAATCTAAATTTAATAAACGTCCAACTGCTACGGCTGCTAGAGCATTACTTAAATTATGCCGTCCTAGCACTGGCAAATTCAACCGCCCTAGCTGTTGTTTGTGTTCCCACACTGTCGCTATAGTGCCATCTGCATGGTATTCGACATCGCTAACGGTATAGTCAGCACCTGAGTCTGGGTTGAGGCTATAACTGACTTTGTGCTGGAGGTTTTCTTTTACAGTTGCACAATCAATGCAAGCTACGACAGTTTGACAGTTTTGAGCAAATACTTTGAATGTGTCAACTACCTGCTCTAGGTTTTTGTAGTGATCTGGGTGATCGAGTTCAATGTTAGTAATTACGCCAATTTCGGCTGCTAGCTTGACGAGCGAACCGTCGGATTCATCTGCTTCAGCAACTAGATACTGACTTTTACCCAGTCGTGCGTTGCCTTCCCATGCTTTCACTTCTCCCCCAACTACTATTGTTGGATCTAGCCCAGCTTTGAGTAATAAATACCCAATCATACTGCTAGTTGTGGTCTTGCCGTGCGTTCCGGCAACGGCAATGCTGTAGCGTGACTGAATCAGTGCTGCTAGCAAATCTGAGCGATGAAAAATTGGACACCCTAAATCCAGTGCGGCTTTATACTCTAAATTACCTGCATTAATTGCTGTTGAACAAATAACTTGAGGTAATGCCTGTTGTGTTTCGGCAATTAATTTGCTTGAGGATTTCTTTGAGTCTTCACATAGTACTTGAGTACTATTTAAGCTTACCATTGCTGCAGGTAATCCTTGGCAAGCGCGATCGCTAGGAGCTAAAAAAAATTCTAAATTAGTAGCATCTTGTTGGCTAAAAATATGCGCTCCGAGGGACGCTAATCTCTCAGTAATATTGGTGGAACGAAGATCTGAACCGGAAACTGGTAGTTCTTGCTTGGCTAGGATATAAGCCAGGGCTGACATCCCAATGCCACCAATACCGATGAAATGAAATGGTTTACCGCTAAAATCAACATAATTAGTCATTTTTACTCCTCACACCCAACCCCTGAACATTCTGTAAGAAGATCGCTCGATATCATATCAAGAAAAGCTTTTTTCGGCTGCTTGAATATGTTTAAGTTTTTTATATCTGATACTTTTAGATTTGTCTGTTTAAGTGATTTTTATTTACACACTAGGCTAATACGGTTTGATTTGGAGCTTTTAAGAATATTTAGAGGGAGGTAAGGGGTAGCAACAGACAAGCGCTTCTTTTCAGACGCTTGCCACTAGCCGCTAGCAGAGCCAGGACACGATATACTGCATCTCTACCACTCAGTACTTACTGTGGCAAACCAGACAGTGATCGCATGGGAAAAATCGGGATATTTGGTGGTACATTCGATCCAGTTCATTGGGGGCATCTACTAATTGCTGAGAGTGCATTAAGCCAAATGGCTTTAGATTTGGTAATTTGGGTTCCGAATCCCCGCCCACACAATAAACAAGCAGTACTGTTCGAGCATCGGTGGGAAATGGTGCAAGTTGCGATCGCAAATCGCCCAGGTTTTACTATTTTCCCCAAATTGGCAGAAAGCTCTACTTCCACTTATGCCATCCAAACCCTAATCGAGCTGCAAGCTGCTTACCCTAATAATTACTGGTACTGGATTCTAGGGCTGGATACCTTTCAAACTTTACCTCGTTGGTATCGACGACATGAATTAGCTGCTGCTTGCGAGTGGATAGTAGCCTCAAGAGGCAACGCCGAATTTCAATTTACTTGCACGCAAGTAGTGCAACAGTTAGCCGCCCAATCGATTAATATTCAGTGGCACAAACTAGATATGCCTGTGGTAGGAGTTTCTGCCAGCCTTATTCGCCAATATTGCCGCAGCAGTCGCTCAATTCGTTACCTGGTTTCCGAATCAGTGAGAACCTATATTGCCACCCATAATCTTTATAAACAGGGGCTAGAGTGAGCCGCCTCGCTCCAGCTTGAAGTTTTAAGTTAAATGAGCGTTTTTTAACTCAAAACTTAAAACGCGCGAACTCAAAACTATTCAAGTCCCCAGCCCCTGCTTCACCGATCCTAATAAACTATAGTGTTTTTCTAGTCAATGTCTTTCTCGATAGTTTAGAATATACCGCCCTTTGCGATATGATCGATTGTCAATAGTAGGTATTTTATTCGTTACACACCAGAGGGCAAGAAGCTGTGATTAGAGTCGCAATTAACGGATTTGGTCGGATCGGACGTAACTTTGTGCGTTGTTGGCTAGGGCGAGAAAATAGCAATATCGATTTAGTCGCTATCAATGACACTTCTGACCCAAAAACCAACGCTCACCTGCTGAAGTATGACACGATGCTGGGGACGTTAAAAGGTGTTGATATTAGTGCCGATGAAAATTCAATTATTATTAACGGCAAGACTGTTAAATGCACATCCGATCGCAATCCAGAGAACTTGCCCTGGAAAGAATGGGAAATTGACCTGATTATCGAATCAACAGGCGTTTTCACCAGCAGAGAAGGTGCCACCAAACACTTAAATGCTGGTGCTAAGAAGGTGCTGATCACTGCTCCAGGGAAAAACGATGATGGTACATTCGTGGTTGGTGTGAATCAGCAAGATTATGACCACGACAAGCACACGATTATCAGCAATGCTAGCTGTACCACCAACTGTCTAGCTCCTATTGCCAAGGTATTGCACGAAAAATTCGGCATTATCAAAGGTACAATGACCACAACCCACAGCTACACTGGCGACCAACGCTTGCTGGATGCTAGCCACCGGGATGTCAGACGGGCAAGAGCCGCAGCAATGAACATTGTTCCCACTTCTACGGGTGCAGCTAAGGCGGTGGCTTTGGTACTGCCAGATTTGAAGGGCAAGTTGAACGGTGTAGCGCTACGAGTTCCCACCCCCAACGTTTCTATGGTGGATTTAGTCGCCATAGTCGAGAAGGGTACTTTTGCTGAAGAAGTAAACCAAGTGCTGAAGGAAGCTGCTGAAAATTCCCTCAAAGGCATTCTGGAATATAGCGATCTGCCCCTAGTATCTTCTGATTATAAAGGTCACGACTGTTCCTCTATTGTGGATGCCAGTCTGACAATGGTCATGGGTAATGACATGGTTAAAGTCATGGCTTGGTATGACAACGAGTGGGGCTATAGCCAACGAGTAGTAGACTTGGCTGAATTAGTTGGCGAAAAGTGGAAATAAATGCTGAATAGTTCATTCATAATTCATCATTCATAATTCATCATTTCCTAAAAATGTTGAAAACCCCGACTGAGGCTAAGCACTTGGTCGGGGTTTTCATTGATGTGGCATAATACAACTTCGGCATTAGCTACGATCGCTCCCACAATAGCGGCTCCCTCACCCAGGTGTTTTACTAATTCTTCAGCAATTTGGGGAGGCATACACAGCACTAATTCAAAGTCTTCGCCGCCATATAATGCCCAATTGAGGGCTTGTTCTGGTGAAACTAAACTTTCAAGCACAGATGCGATGGGAATTTGACTGCGCTCAATTTTTGCCCCAACGCCACTCATTTGACATAGCTGTACTACTGCATCCGCTAATCCATCGCTGCTATCCATACCAGCTAGGTGGATTTTGGATTTTGGATTTTGTCGCCACTCGCTCAGAGCAGTCTCCCCAAGTGGAGGAAGTGGCGTGATTTTGGATTCTAGATTTCGGTTTTTCGATTGAGATTCTAAAATCTCCCATAATATAGGCAACACATCTAGTCTAGGTTTTGGTCTTTGATGTGCTTGAATTAGAGAATTGCGATCGCACTGGCTCAAATTTTGTCCTAATTCAGGATGGAGCAATAATTCTAACCCAGCACGGGACGCACCGTGAATGCCCGTAACTACGATCGCATCACCTACTCGTGCAGTACTGCGACGAATTACCCGCAAGGGTTCGACCATCCCAAAAGCTGTAATTGATATATTAATAACTGGCGATCGACAAATATCTCCCCCGACTATTGGTGTTTGATATTGTTGCAAGCATTCGCTCATTCCATGATATAATTCCTCAACCCAGGATACGGCAAGATCCCCAGGCAGCCCCAGCGCTATGGTAATTCCCATTGGTGTTGCACCCATTGCGGCTAAGTCAGATAAGTTTGCTGCAACAGCACGCCAGCCAGCATCTTCAGGGGAAGTGGTAGCATCGCTAAAATGAACCCCATCCACCAACATATCAGTCGTTACTACTAAAGACTGCCCTGGTTGGGTTGGCAAAACAGCCGCATCGTCGCCGACAATCTCCGGTGGACAAAAACGCTGCAAGCGCTGTAAAAGACCTTTTTCTCCAATATCTCGAACTTTCATTTGTCATTTGTCATTTGTCATTTGTCCAAAACTAACGATCGTTGACTATTGACTATTGACTTCTCTAGCCTAAGCGTCTTTGTTGCAGGATAAATTCAGCAATCGCTAAATCTACTGGTGTCGTTAGCTTGAGATTAGTTTCCTCGCCTTCAACAATTCGTACTGGTAAACCGCACTTTTCAAATAATGCCGCATCGTCGGTAACTTCCCAGCCTTGACGGCGACCTTGTTCGTGACACTGCTTTAACATCTGCACGTCAAATGCTTGGGGAGTTTGTGCTGCCCACAGGTGTTGCCGCTCTGGTGTAGATTGAATTAAAAGAGTTTCATCTACAACTTTGATTGTGTCCTTAACTGGCACAGCAGCAATTAAACCCGGACAATGTTGAATAGCTTCAGCACAGCGATCAAGCAGATCTGGAGTAGCAAGACACCTAGCTCCATCGTGAATTAATACTTGCTTAGCCTCTGGTGGCAGCGCCTGCAAGCCATTGTAAACAGATTCCTGACGGGTGGCTCCGCCCTGAATCAATTGTATTGGTTTGGTGAGGGATAACTCCGACAGAATTTCCTTTAAGTCTATCCAGTCGGCTGGTTGAGAGATAATGCCGATCCAACTAATGTGGCGGGATGAAAGAGCTGCAAGTATTGTCCAAGTAATCAAAGGCTGCGATCGCAAAGTCAAAAGCAATTTGTTGCGTTGGGTGAAGCCCTGCCGTAGGCATTCGCTCCCCATCCGCTTTCCCATTCCCGCTGCTGGAATTAATAAATACACTGTTTTCCTCACTATTAATTGGTAAGTGGCGACGAAGGAGTGGTGAGTGGCGAGTGGCGAGTCGCTTGGCTCCAGTTTTAAGTTTTAAGTTTTGAGTGAAAAAATACTCATTTAACTTAAAGCTTAGAACTCAAAACTCAAAACTATTCAAGCCCCCTTGTCCCTTTGTCCCCTTGTCTCCCTCAGCTTTTTTCTGTCTCCTCATGCTGAAAACTATAGATTTTAATTGTTTCACATAGGTATTAGTTCACCTAAAATAGTGAGCGAATTAGCGTAAAGAAATATTATGCGAGTAGTAGCCCTAGTCCCTGGCGGGATTGGCGACCAGATTTTATTCTTCCCGACTCTCGATGACTTGAAGCGATATTACCCCGATGCTCGGATTGATGTCGTGGTGGAACCCCGCGCCCAAGGTGCTTACAGAGTATGTAAATCAGTTGCTGATGTGATGCGGTTTGATTTCAAAGATCGCAATAGTTTGACAGACTGGGTTAACTTAATCGGTAACATCCGCGATCGCGAATACGATGTGGCAATTTCACTGGGACAAACCAGGTTTGTAAATCTATTGCTATGGCTTACTGGAATTTCTCGCCGCATTGGCTACCAAGGTGGAGGAAATACTTTTCTCACCAACCCCGTACCCCTTAAAAGCGCGCAGTATGCTGCTGCTATGTATCACGATCTGCTGCAAGGGTTGGGCATCAACTCACCCTGTCCAGAGCTAGCAATCAATGTACCAAAACCAGATATTGACTGGGCAGAAAAAGAACAGCAGCGGTTGGGGATTAAGGAAACTGGTTATGTCCTGATTCACCCAGGTTCCAGCGAATCTGCGATCGCACCGGATGTTGATAAAATCTACCCAGCAGAGAATTGGCGGCAAATTATTCAAGATTTTCAACGACGACAACCGGATCTGCCCATAGTGGTGTTGCAAGGAACAGAGAATGAACAGTTAGTGCGATCGCTCTTGGAGTCCAATCCTGAAATTAAGGTGACATCTCCAGCAGATGTTGGTAAATTAGCGGCGATGATTGCTGGAGCCAATTTATTGCTATCTACCGATAGCGCGCCCATGTATCTGGCTGTAGCAGTGCAAACTTATACTGTTGCCTTGTTTGGAAATACAGACCCGAAAAAATTGCTACCGCAAAGCGATCGCTTAATTGCAATTAAATCTCCCACCACAAAAATGGCAGACATTTCTCCTCAAACTGTCTTGGAAAAGGTTTGGGGTGGCTAAACCAGCAGTCGAAGCGCGATCGCTTCGGAAGTACTGAATGCCGAAATAGGTTATAATCACCGGGTTAAAGATCTACACTTAGTCCCCGGTGTCGCCCAACTTGAATAGATTTGCTAAAAATTAAGGGTGCTTGGACTAAGGATAAAAGAAAGCCTAACTGAGAGTGAGGGAGATTTTTCTCCCTACACTAAGCCAAAGGAGCCATCAACTACCCAGCCGTTGACGTTGATATTCTTGACTCGCTGGTTAGGGGATTGCTAGCTAGAGGATGAGCTTTAGTTGCAGTTTGAGTATTTGTAGCTATGTTAGTTCCCAAAAATAATTTTAGGGCAAAAGTTATTGTTAAAGCTAGAAATAGTTTCTGAAACATAGATTTTTCCTCCTCACTGTCACCACACACATTTAAAATCTCTGAAGCTAGAGATAATAGAAATTTCCTCTGCTTCAGTGTGCCTAATATTTCTACAGATAGACGTGCCTACATTCCGGTCTTTTGATTGGCACAGTAGCAGAAACATTAACTACAAGAGAAGTAAGATGACATTAGTTAACAATGACCGCCCCGACAACTTGATGCCAGCACTATTGGAGGTTCGCAATAGTGGTAAGTGCAGTACGCTAGAGTTTTCTTGTGTGGTTGATACTCTCAAAGCTATGGCTCAACACGAAGTAGCTGCTTGGCTAGAAAGTCACGAAGCAAGTTACGGCGAGATTATTACGACAGAATTTTCTCAATGGCTGCAAGAACATTCCCCTCACGAAGAAGAATCTATAGCCCAAGCAGCTGCTGCGGCAACTGGATTAGAAATGCCAGAGGATTCATTCAGTTAACAGACTGTTGATTGGTGGATAAATTGATTTTTCCCGCACTGTACTTGATCGCAAACCAACTCCAATTACAGACGTAGCAGTGCTACGTCTGTACCAACTACCAACTACCGCTTACAACAATTCAAACATTGAATCATCTAGGTCATAGCCCAACATTTGACCCATTGATTTGAGTCTCGATGAACTAGGGATTCCCTGTTGTTGCAGCCAGTCGTTTAAAATGAATATTTTCTGCATCAAGAAAATTTCTAAGGCTTCTGGATTGTATTGAATGCCTTCTTTACGGCTAAATTGATGAGGTACGAGCATGGCAGTATAAAGACCAAGTTCACCAGCCTTCCAATCTAGTAAAAAGGGCAACCAAGGATAACGGGAATCCAAGCGAATAAACCACAGTCGTATTTCTGGGATTTCTGAAAGTTCGCGGGGATCGTCTGGAGTACGGGGATAATCAATGTCAAAGTGTAGTTGCTGTTCGTAGGAGGCTACTGCTGATTTTTCAAGCAGCAAGTTTTCGATCGCAGTTGCCACCGGGGAAATATCTAAACTATTGATACAGTCAGAATTGAGGGCGATGGTAATTGTCATTGCGTTACTAAGCTCCAGTCAGCGATCGATCACAAGCGCTCTTGCCTAAGCAGAGAGTTTCACTTGAATTGTCATCAATTCTCTCAAATAGCGATCGCTTTAACCAATCCTGCTTTCATTGCTGGGCATGAAAGCGAGAGCATGAATCTTTGATATTTTAGTCAATCTATGATATCTCATTTGGGTAAAAGCCGTTCGCCTTCCTGCCCGATCTCTGAACTTCCCCTATATTTGTATTGGCTCAACCGAGCGAGTGCGATCGTTTGTTTGTTCCCGATATTCAATCGCTGGGCGGACTTTCATTCTTACAATAAATTCAAAAAACTGGCTATATTGCAGCTAATTTTCACTTCAATTGCAGTTTAATAACAGATTAGCGATCACTTTGCAATTTCATAGTTATTAGGCATCAATATTTATTTCTCTACTGGAAAGTTAGCAAGTTGCAGAATTGAGATGGAGAAAATTTTAATAAGATTTGAAATTTTGA
>DATNQH010000167.1:0-2418 GCA_036704105.1 Leptolyngbyaceae cyanobacterium
ACCTACTTAGCATGGGATTCATTCCATGAGAAAAACTCCCAAGCCGTCTACATCTAAATGCAAAAAAGACACCTACACTCTGTACTTACTAGCAGAACCAGAGTATGTAGGTGGCAAAGCTGTTGGTTTGGAAGAACTTGCAGGAGCGCCCATTGTTCAACGTTACACTCCGCAAAGATAAGCTGTAGTTTGGGAATTTGTGGTCAATCCTTTGACTGTCACATGGAGATAATTTAGGGAAGCGCAATGGAGGCAGTGGCAATCCAAGTGGAGTTATGGTGCATGAGTTGATTTTACTTACACCTATTAGTTAGAAGAACCTAACAACAGCACTCCTCACAAATATCTATATGACTGCACTACAAAACGCGATCGCACATCACCAAGTCTCCATCACTGAACTCTCTCCAGATGCAGCAAAGGAATTGCAGCAACTCTTAAGCAATGCTGGATTTCTCGACTCAACAGTCGATGGTGTGATAGGATCGAAAACTAAAGCAGCCTTTGCCACATTCAAAGAGTCAGCTTGGCTATCTGACCCTGAGATGTTGTGGAAACCAAGCCTTGAGAAATTGATTGAACTTTCGGCTGAGGCAAAACGACCAATCGCTTCGGTTGAGAGTAGCACTCCTGTAAAAGTTGACCGCGGCAACCGGATTGTAATGCTTGGGGAAACCTTTTACAGCAATGATCCAATCATCCCTGGTGGTAATTTCACTTGGGGAGAAGCAACTCACAACGGAACCAGACTGTTTACTGAGAAAGCTTTCCTCAACAACACCATTAAGTTAGCCAAAATGCTTCAGCCTTACCGGGATAAGTTTGGCGGAACCTGGATTGTGACAAGCTGGAATCGACCGGAACCCTTTAACTCACGTTATGGTGGTGCAAAGTTTAGTCAACACAAGGTAGGGGCAGCGGCAGACTTCAATATCAGAAAGGATGACAAAAATTACACAGCACTAGATATGATGCCGTTGATGCGCTCTTGGGCAGGAGGACTAGGCATTTATTCCGGTCCTAACATGAAGTATGTTCTCCACACTGACAGCCGTTCTGGATTAGCTCGATGGAATGGTAGTTGGTGGCCTAATTAAGAATTGCTCACTGACAACCAATTAACAATAACAATGTGGTTACAGATTATTTAACTATCAAGAATAAACTGTAACCACTTGTGGTATTGATAATTGGCTCAGTATAGCAGTCGCCAAAGCGATTAGGACTCTCGCCAAATCCTGAAACCTTGACCAGTCAATCTTTTTCCTTCTGCATAAAAGCCCTCTGCCATCTGCCTTTTGCTATAGCGCTCCTAAATGATTTGTGAGAAAACACCGTACATAGACAACTTGGGAAAGTCAAAAATCTGACGATGTGTCACTAGCTCAAAGAGAAATTTGACAACATTAAAGGATTTGCACAGATGGTAACATTCCCGAATCCAGCGTTTGGCTTGCAACCAGATGTCTTCTACCGGATTCTGCTCGGGGGCGTTGGGAGCAAAGCGGGTGCAAGTGATTTGCCAATCGTCCTGGCTGCGGTCTTGATTAACGGTTGCTAGGTAGGCTTTGAGTTCTTCTGAGCGGTGATAACTGGCACCATCCCAAAACAAAGCAATCCGTTGCTCTGGACACAGGGATTGCAAGTACTTCAAAAAGTCAATGGTATTTTCCGAATTGGCTGTCCCATAAGCTTTGACCACAAACTCCTTGCTAGAGTAGTTCAAGGCTCCAAAGTAAGTCTGCCGTTGACGGTCTGAAACAATGGGTACTTCAATACGTTCGTTGGTTTTACCCCACACGTAGCCACAGACATCACCCCACAACAGGTGGCACTCATCGAGGAAAAACACGACCAGTTTCCCAGCTTCAATCTCCTGGCGATGAGACTCCAGCCATGCCATGATATCGTGTTTTTTTTTCTACCATCTGTGGGTCTTTCTTCGGATTTGAGCGCTGCGTCTTTTTCCAACTGATGCCAGCTTCAGCAAACAGGTCGTAGTAGCTTTGGTTAGACTCGAACACAACCCCGTATTGTTCCTCGATATGGGTTTGTAGTTCTGGCAAGTTCCAATAGTTTTTCTGTTTGAGCCAATCAATTACAGCCACCCGTTGTTGCCAGTTGAGATAACCGACTGACCCGATGTGCCTGAGCCTGAGTCCATCAACCCCTTGTTGTTCAAACATCTGCCTCCACTTGCTGATGAATCCAGACGACACCTGTAAAATCGCTTGAATCTCGCGATGCTTTTGTTTTCGTTGTGACATTTGCACGGCTAAAGCACGTTTGAGTTCCCGTGGGTCGGGGTTACTTTGGATAAACTGGCTTAACGCATCCATTTTGACTACAATCTGGCAACATCAATAGCAATCCTCAGCTTACCTGACAACTCTCACAAATGATTTAGGATTGCTATAG
>DATNQH010000168.1:0-3843 GCA_036704105.1 Leptolyngbyaceae cyanobacterium
TACCAAGATGAAAGTTGAGGTTGACTTCTGCTTCTCTACGTTCGACTTTTTGAAACTATGCAGGCTTTTACAAAACTTTACATATAAACTTAGAGAAAAATCAAAAGTCTGGTTTCTTAAGCGATAGTGCTGTAGCATGACACAAGTAACATTATTTACATTCAGAGAAAAAGATTAGTTTTGGATTGTATGAGTTGCAATAGTTCAGTAAGCCACTGCTTTTCAAATTAACAAAAGCTTAGTATATTTTTTAACAATAAGTGTTTTAATAATAAAAACATAACTCGTGTAGTTATGCATAAACAATCAGCTTCAACCACTTGAATTAATAGATTGAATTTCAGAATATTGAAATGTGACGAGGAAATACACAGCTAGAGCGTGTCTGTAAAGTAAATTTTCTGAAGCTTTCTTATTTCTTACGAAAACTGACATCTTGCGGAAAAAAAAAGACGTAGCATTGAGCTAATATTCCCAAGCTCAAAATCATTGAGTCTGTAGTTTGCAGACACGCCCTATTTCTGTAAGGAACAAAGCAGAGGTTACACAAAATCTGCTTTACCAAACAAAAAAACATTAAAAAAAAGAGGAAGATTATGTACAATAACCACAAAACTCAAGAAAAGAATCAGTGCCTCAACATTTCTGATCTGGATTTTTATTCAGAAGCCCACGAGTTAACTGACGACTTGAACAACATCAATGGTGGTGTTGCTGGTGCTTTTGTTGGTGCTGCTGCGGGTTCAATCGTCGGTGATATCATTGAAAGTAAGTTCCCTAAGGGTGGTAAGCATCGTAAGCCAGGTATAATTGTGGGCAAACTTGTTGCCAAAGCTGCTGCACGGGCAGGAGGAGCCGCCCTTGGTACCGCAATTGGCTTGTTCGGCGGTCCGCTAGGTGCTGGTTTAGCTGGAGAAGACTACTAATCAGTAGTCGTTTTTTCAATGCGTTCTGGTAATGCTTTGAAATTTTCATGAAACTGGTTTTAGAAAGTTAGCAATTAAGTAAGTCGGCACGATAAAACCAATGTAAGTTTAGTTCTGTAAAGACTCTAGAATGTCCTATTCTTAAGGGTATTAATTTGCTTTACATTGTGTTACATGGTTTATTTTTTAACGCCGACTTACTTAACTATAGGAGAACACTGAAAAAAATCAGCTCTATGCCTATGGTAAATGCTAACTTTTTACTGCAAGCATTCGTATGGTATGACATTGATTCCTTTAAATAGATATTTGTATAAGCAATAGTGTTGCTTTTTTAGTGCTTAACTTTTAATACTTGAGTGAGTTAGTTATGCAAATACAATCTTCATTAGTTAAGATAATGCGAAAAAAGAATTGGGGAGATTTATTCAGATTTTATGAAGTTATATTTGATGGTGAAAATGTAGGAATTATTTTTGCTGGTCAAAGTACTTCTTTTCCGGTAGAGCTAGATGCTCATTCTCTCCAAATAAAAATAGATTGGTGTAGCAGTGAAGAAATTAACTTCAATGTTGATCCAGGAGATGAAATTACATTTGAATGCGAATCTGGTCTTTCTATACTTCAAGTATTACTAATTCCCTACTACCTAATCTTTAGACCAAATAAGTGGATTTTACTTAAGCAATGCTAAGTATTTGTTAGTAACATTCTAACCTTTGAAAACAACATATAGTGTGAAGGAGCGATCTCAATGAGCGGTAAGATTATTACTGAAGGTGACAAATTATTAAAAGCCGACATTGCCCGTAGCCAATTTAATGTTGATGGTTCGGGAATCAAAATCGGTATTATTTCTACTAGTTTCGATGCACAAGGAAAAGCGGCAACAGATGTCGCAAGTGGAGATTTACCAGGTATAGGAAATCCAAACGGTGAATTTACACCAGTTTCAGTTCTGAAAGACATTACTAAAGATTCACCTTTTGCAACCGATGAAGGCAGAGCATTAGCTCAGGTTATCCACGACATCGCTCCTGCTTCTACACTACTTTTCCATACGGCTGTTGATGGTGATGGCAAGGCTCCGCCAAACACGCTCAACAACGAGGAAAGCTATGCAACTGCTGTAGATACCCTTGTCAAAGCTGGTGCAGACGTAATTATCAGTGACATCGTATTCAATACTACATTTTTTCAAGACGCTCAAGCTGCGACTGCTGTGGAAAAAGCAGTCTCTCAAGGAGTTGTATATGTTGCTGCTGCCGGAAATAATGGAAACCTTTCTTACCAAAGTGACTATAAAACTGATGGTAATGTATACTCGATTGGCGATCGGGCGTTTGAGTTGTATGATTTCGATTCTACTAGTAGTGTAGACCTATTTCAAGATATTACTGTCTCGAAGGACAACACAGCGATCGCGCCCACATTATCTTGGGACGATCAGATCGGAGGTGTCACCGATCAGTTAAAAATGTTTTTACTTGACAGTCCAAACGTTCCAGAATTCGGAGAAAACGGAAATATATTAGCAATTTCTGATAGTCCAAATCTCAATCAAGTTAATTATCCATTACAGAGTTTAGCTTATACCCCTACTAAGGATGAAAAGCTATATTTGGCAATTGGTAGAGAGTTGAATTGTGAACCTCCTCCAAATGAGATTAAATGGATCAGCACAGCTAATGGACTAGATCGAGGTGTTCAATACGAGTATGTCAATGACACCGCTCAAAACGCAGGAAGTTCTACAATTTTCGGTCCTGCTAATTCAGAGGATGCAATCACAGTAGGTGCAGCAGGCTACAATCAGAATGATGATAGTTCCACGCTAGAAATTAAAAGTTATTCAAGTCGTGGCGCATCACCTATCTTGTTTGACGATCAAGGAGATTTACTACTCAACCCAAATATACAGATGAAACCAGAGGTAACAGCGCCAGATGTGGTCTCAACTACATTTGATGTAGAAACATCATTTAATCCTTTTAAAGGTACTTCTGCTTCTGCTGCTCATGTAGCGGGAGTAATAGCTTTGATGGAGCAAGCCGCTGGAGGTTCTCACGTGCTTTCACCTGCACAAGTAGGAATGCTTCTGCAAGACACCTCTATTCCTTTATCTCCTGAAGTAGGAGTGCCAAGCGCTACAGGATTCGTGCAAGCAGATTTAGCAGTTGCAGCAGCATCAGGTTACAACAGCGTATTCTGTTAACTGACATCTTCTAGTTATTAGCAAGTAGGGTGGGCAATGCCTACCTTTTCTTATTCTCAACTTCCAATTAAATTAATTGCTAAACTTAAATCTTTTTGGCTCTATCGGCTTTGTTATGGTAATGTAGCAGCGGATACAAATTCTGGATATGCAGCCCCTTCTGACTCAGTTACTTGGTTTGCCAGGAATCGAAGTCGAAAACTATTACGATTTGGGAGATCAATTCATCCTAGAAGTTGAAGCCATGACGACGCAAGTAACTTGTCCTCGATGCGGGCAAAGCAGTAGTCACCTTCATCAAAACCATTGGTACTTAGCCAGAGATTTGAGTATTAGTGGACGGACTGTATTTTTAAAGGTTAATCGTCGCCAATTCAAGTGCCATACCTGTGGCAAACCTTTCAGCGAAACTCTCGATTTCATTGGCAATCGCCGAAAACAGACTGACCGATTTGCCCAGTGGATAGTCCAACAGGTTCTACACAGTGATGTTCACAACGTAGCGGCTCAAAATAATTTAAGCGATGAAGAAGTTTGGTCGATGGTACAATACATTAGTAAAAAAAAACTCCAGATTAATTTGAGTTGCTTAAAGCGATTAGGACTGGATGAGATTGCTTTGCGTAAAGGGCAAGGGGATTACATCGTAGTCTTAGTCGATTTAGAGCAGAAAGTGCCGATTGGTTTCGCCCCTTCTCGTAA
>DATNQH010000169.1:0-3057 GCA_036704105.1 Leptolyngbyaceae cyanobacterium
ATATAAGCCAGAGAATAAAAGCATTCAATCAGGGCAATGCAGAGCATTCTACATTATCTACTTACCAGAAAAATATAAGGATTAGGGCGATCTCTCAAGGCATAATTTTGATATATGCAAATTTAATGTCAAACTTAAAAAAATAAGCTAATTTAGCAGCGATTTTAGGTATGGGAAATCCTCTGCAACGCTTGAAATATTTACCTTGGCGATCGCTATTCCTGCTTTCAAGTCTGATCGCTGTGATTGTTACAGCCATAGATTTTTTAGTAGTAATAGGATATAACTACTCTCCAGTAATTAAGCGAACGCTAACTCTCTTATATACCCCGCCAATGGGAATATTAGTAGATTTTGCTTTTGTAGTAGGTATTGGAGCATTAGCAGTTTATTTGCTGGAAAAATTCTACCGATTGACTATCAACACTGCTGTATTATGGGCATTGGTCCTGTGTTTAGCGGTGTGCCTAGTAATCAAATCACTGCTACCAATACCAGATGTGCTAGTAAAGTTCAACGAAATAAAGTTGATGGCTATTGCGATCGGGGTATTTTGGAAAGCTCGCCCCTACTGGCGATAGATCGTTGGATTTTAGATTTTGAATTATAGAGACGTTACAAGCAACGTCCATACACCAGTAGTTAGGGAGGAGCGCTGTGAAAGTAGGATTTCTTGGCACTGGATTAATGGGGCTGCCAATGGCACAAAGGCTATTAGCAGCAAATTTTGAGCTAGTCGCCTATAATCGTACTCTAGAAAAGTTAGCACCCCTGCGGGAAGTTGGAGCAACGATCGCTTCTACTTCCGAACAAGCTATTGCTGCAACTGAGTATGTCATTGTGATGCTGACTAACGCATCTGCTATTCGAGATGTCTTGCTTTGTGATGCTTCCCGACAACACCTAGCGGGAAAAACTGTAATTCAAATGGGAACCATCACTCCTACCGAGAGTAAAGCAATTAGAGATGAAACGGTAGCAGCTGGTGGTGACTATTTGGAAGCACCCGTTTTGGGTAGCATTCCCGAAGCACAAGCAGGCAAACTAATTGTCATGGTAGGCGGTACAACCGAGCAATTTCAACGTTGTTTAGATTTACTGGTTTGTTTTGGTTCTAAACCAATGCTGATTGGTGCTGTTGGCAAGGCTGCGGCTGTGAAACTAGCGCTAAATCAACTAATTGCCTCTCTTAGCAGTGCTTTTGCTTTGAGTTTGAGCTTTGTTGAGCGTCAGGATGTTGATGTTGACTTATTTATGGAAATCCTCCGCAACAGCGCTCTTTACGCCCCTACGTTTGATAAAAAGTTACAGCGGATGCGCGATCGCAATTACTCTAATCCTAACTTTCCAACTAAACATTTGCTCAAAGATACAGACTTGTTTATCTCAGAAGCTGAATCAATCGAACTTAATATCAACAGTATTGAGGGTGTGCGGCAAATTTTAGAAATAGCTATGAAAGACTTTTCTGAAGCAGATTACTCGTCATTATTTTCGGCGATCGCAAAAGATGAATGATTACATAGCGGCTAAATTCGAGATTAAAAACCTTCCTGATGCACTGTTTGAAGCTTCTCTGCCAACTATCACTTACCTCTTAGATGAGAGCGCGGCTCGAGCTGAAATTTATTCTCTTTGAATCAGACGCGATCGCAACATAAATATCTCTTTATAGAGAATACAGCTATAGTAATCCGCGCATCCTTAATCAACAATAAATAATTTTGTAGTAGCCTGGCAATGCCCACCCTACTCTATATAAATAGAGTGTTGCGTGCAGCGTAGTCTTACCCTCAATTGAGCTTGTTAGCATCAATCACACTGCATATTTCACTGCTGATGTTAGTCATAGCTCAGTAGTGGGAAACATATTAGTAACACCTTAAACAACTAGATAGAAACAGTGCTAAAGGGTAAATCCCAACAAACTCTACATTTATTGGTCATTGAAGGCGATCAGTGTAAACTCACCATTGCCTTAGAAGCTGCTATCTATTCAATTGTTTGCAGCTTAAGCAATTTAATTGTATTGCATTCTCAGTTGGTTTGCGCTCTACACACCATTTTATTGCGGGTAACAATGGTTGATGCTAGTTACTTGGATGGTGCTTTTAGCATCGTTGGCGTAAATCATCTTCCCTCCCATTCTTGAGATCGATATAAGCAGGTATAAAAATATGAAAAAAATCCTTGTGATTGAAGACGATTTCTCCGTCAGATCTAATATTTTAGATCTGCTAGAGGCTGAGGATTTTAATGCTATTGGCGCTGAAAATGGCTTCATCGGGGCGCTGTGGGCGCAGCAGCATTTACCCGATCTGATTATTTGCGATGTCATGATGCCTGAAGTTGATGGTTACGAAGTACTGAATGCATTACGCTCACAACCAACAACAGCAACAATTCCGTTTATTTTTTTAACAGCAATGGCGGACAAAACTAATATTCGGTATGGTATGGAAATGGGAGCAGATGATTATGTTACCAAGCCGTTTACTACAGAAGAATTGCTCAACGCGATCGCCACTCGGTTTGCTAAACAAGATGCAGTAATGCACCAATATACAGCAGAACACCAAAGGGCTGAAGCGCTTGAACAAAAAGTTAAGGAACTCCAGCAATATGTTGATGCTAACGATGGGTTGCAACAATTTCAGCAGAAGTTAAATAGTACTATACCCAAGTTAAATATAGCAATTCATCTAATAAAAAACCTGGAACCGGGAGAGGAGCGCGATCGCGGCTTAGCCATTTTGCAAGCAACTTGTGCTGAAGAAATTACACTGCTTAATCAAATTCCTAATTTAGAAGACTTATTAACTAGTGAAAATCTTGCACTTCTGCGCCAATTGAATATAGTCAGTTAACAATTTGGTCTTTAGTTATAATTATCTGGGCGCTCTTTCACCAGCCTGCTTAGAGGATGTTTGAAAAGTGGGTGAGGCAGTAAAAAAGCTCCCTCAGTGTAAGCTGCAAATAGCAAAATCCGCAGCACCGAGAAAGCGACATGAGTAAAGCTTACCCCAGCAACCTGACCCAGACCCAGTATGAATTTCT
>DATNQH010000170.1:0-4858 GCA_036704105.1 Leptolyngbyaceae cyanobacterium
AAACAGTAGTTGTACAGATGCTTTTTTATCCGAATAAATCTCAGCAATTAAAAAAAACCAGTATTTATACAGTTGCTTTATAATTCGGTACTAAGATATAGCAATCCTAAGTGATTTGTGAGAAACGACCATAGGTAAAAAGCTTTGGAAAGTCAAAGGTTTGGCGGTGAGTCACAAACTCAAATAGGAATTTAACGGCATTAAACGATTGACACAAGTGGTAGTACTCTCAATACGGTTCGGTTAAGCTCTAAGCAGTATTGAGTACAGAAAAGGAGAGTGTTTCAATTTTTACTCCTTTTCCTTTGTGTATTGGCTTTTTAGACGGAAACTTAGCTCTAGTTTTTTTAACTACACGGGGATTACTTCTTCCTTCTGGCGCTGGTATCCGCTCATCTAAAATTTCCCTCACCAGCCAGGTAAAAAAAAGGTATTTCTTCTGGCTGCAAACGCTGAAATTTTGGAACTGCCCGACGCACTACATGAAGTGTTCCAGTAAAGCTCAATCGTAAAGGGGAGATTTGAGCCTGTTCGGCAACCTGGAACATGAGGGAGCGCACGGTCCAATGCCCAAGAAGCCAGCCATATACTTCCTGAACAACTTCACGAGGATTTAGAGAACGAATTGGAGTTTTGCGCCCCAAAAGATGGACTTTCAGTTCGTCAATTGTGTTTTCCACTTACCAACGTTGATGATATTCCGCCGCCAACAATAAAGCGGGAAATAAGACAATATCTGTCAAACTGGTAATCAGGCGGTAAATTTGTGGCTGACCATCAGTATCAATAGTGTATTCAATAACTCGCACCATGATTTTTGTGCCACCTTTTTTCTTTGATTTACCGTCAGGAGCAATCCACGACAGATAGGAGCCATCGTCTAACACTTTCTCGACCTGGAATTTAACGTTCTTCGGGACTCGTCCCAAGTAATCACATTTTTGTGCAAGGGTCGCTTGTACCATTGCATAAGAATGTAATCCTCTATCCCACATCAGTAACATTCCTTGTGTACAGGCTCGCAACAACTTCTTGACCCTGACTCGCTCGCCAATCCGGTACGGACACATTAATGCATCCACAATTAAATGTGTTCCGGCTTCAATCAACAGCACCAAACGCACTTTTGGGAAAGCGGCTTGAGTGCCTGGTCGTGTTGCTGGGTATCCAAACACTCTGGCATTCGCCTCCGTATCCGGCACGTCGAATACTGTTCCATCCACTGCCATTACTCGCAGTCCCCCCAAAAAAGCGCCTGGAGTAATGGCAGTGGCAAGAGGTCGCACCACTTGATGAAACAGGCGACTCATCACCCGACACCCTACGCGCTGTCTGGCTTCAGTAATTGATGACTTGCATGGTACTCGCCAATACCGCCCGACTCTTACCCAAATTTCACTTAAACCATCCACCAGATTTTTCAGAACTGTTCTCATTGAAGCTTTTGACCACAAGCTCATGGCAATCACTAGACAGATCACCAGATGTGACGGTAAAGCCCGCTTCCGTTCTTCATTGCTATGTGTCTGTGCAAGCGCAATTTCAATTGCCTCTGTTGGGATAGCTGTTTCTAACGCTTTGAGGACCGTACCTGATTCAATTTGTGGCGATATCAGTGAGAATTCTTTCAGTTGCATTCCATCTCAGGGCATTTAGGTGATAACCCCCATCTTATCTGGTTTGGGGCTTAACCGAACCGTATTGGTAGTACTCTCGAATGAATCACTTTGCTTGCAACCAAATATCTTCCATCGGATTTTGCTTGGGGTCATTGGGAGCAAAGCGAATGCAAGTGATTTTCCAGTTGGATTGCTCGAGTCCAATATTTACCGATTCCAGGTAGTCTTTGACTGCTTGGGAGCGATGGTAGGTTGCTCCATCCCAAATCAGAGTAATACGGCTGTTAGGACATTGAGCCAGCAGATACTTGAGAAAGGCAATCGTGGTTTCGGAATTACCTTTCTGAGCCGGTTGAAGTAGGCACCTTTGGGTGTAAACATCCACTGCCCCATAGTAAGTCTGCTTGCTACGTTCGTTCACGATGGGGACCTCAATGCGTTCGTCCGTTTTCCCCCATACATACCCAGGTAGATCTCCCCAGAGCAGATGGCATTCATCCTCAAAGAAGACCACTAACTCTCCAGAGTAGATTTCATGCCGATGAGCTTCCAACCATGCGGTAATCTCCTGTTTTTTTCTCTACCAACTTCGGGTCTGCCTTCGGATTACGCTTTTGCGTTTTCTTCCAACTAATCCCTGCTTGCTCAAACAGGGTGTAGTAACTTTGCTTTGAGTTAAACACCACCTGATACTCCTGTTCAATGTATCCTTGCAGTTCTTCGAGATTCCAGTAGTTCTTGTTCTTTAACCAGGCGATAATCAACTGCCGTTGTTCAGGTTCTAGATAACCGACTGACCCGGAGTACCCCAGTTTCAACTCACATACTCCTAAGTATTACAGTTGTATATAAGTTAAACTAGATTCAAGTTTAATTGCACAACGCGCGATGTTTGAGTCTGACAACCCATTTCTCACTGGTTCAGCCCTAGAAGCGCTTTCAGAGTGGAGTAATGTACTCAAATCCTTTCAATCTCGGCTCGGTCAATATTTTGCAAGAGCAGAAGTTCGTCAGACAGCATTTGATTACTTGCAAGCTTTGCTCAGCCCAGTGTCACGTAAAAATGGCTGGCAGATGGCAGAGCAAGTAGGACACAAGGCTCCGTATAGATTCCAACATCTACTGGGACGAGCGCGGTGGGATGCCGCTGCGATGACAGCAGAGGTACGTGATTATGTTCTAGAACATCTAGGTAAAGAGGGAACGATTTTAGCGGTTGATGAAACTGGATTTATCAAGCAAGGAGAACATTCTGTTGGCGTGCAGGTTCAGCATTGTAGTTTGACTGGGCGATTAGAAAACTGTCAGGTCGGGGTATTTCTCGCTTATGTCAGTCCACATGGACACACGTTGATTGACCACCGTTTGTATTTGCCTCAATCGTGGGCTAATGATGCTGACAGACGAGCTAAGGTGGGGGTGCCAGAATCAGTTCGATTTGCGACCAAACCCCAGTTGGCTAAACAAATGCTGCAATCAGCGTTTGATTCTGGGTTACGTCCAGATTGGGTAGTTGCTGATGAAGTGTATGGCAATGATGGGAAACTTTGGTGGTGGTTAGAGCAGGAACATCAGCAACCATATTTACTCACTGTCGGGAGCCAACACTCTGTAGCTATTGGTTATCAGCAGTATCGAAGCAAAACGCTCGTCCAATCACTTCAACCACAACAATGGCTTCGACTCAGTTGTGGTAATGGAACCAAAGGCGAACGACTTTATGATTGGGCAAGAATTGAAGTCAACTGTGGCGATGAACATGGACTGAAGCGATGGTTACTATTCCGACGAAACCTTGAAAAACCAGATGACCCACATTCGATCACTTACTATCAAGTGTATGCTCCTGCTAATACAAAGTTAGAAGACATGGTATTGATTGCAGGCAGGCGGTGGCGGATCGAGGAATGTTTTGGGATTGCCAAAGACAAACTGGGGTTAAGTGAATACGAAGTACGTTCTTGGCAAGGATGGCATCGGCACATGGCATTAGTGATGGCCGCTCAGTCCTTCCTGAGTGTGCTTCGCCATCAGGTTGAACCGCCACCACTGGCTAAAAAAAATTCCAAGGGCGGCGGCAAAACACCCAGCAGTATGGCTGCATTCAAAGTGGCGCGAGGATTATTGTCCCCTTGAGTATTCCAGAGTTGCTCAAATGGATTTGGAAACTATTATTTCCGGTGGCATGGTCATTGGAGTATATTCTGCACTGGTCATTGTGGCGAAGAACCCATCAAGCGACTGCACGCTTCTTCCACTACAAAAAGCGAACAAATCTTTTATTCACTTAAATACAACTGTAATACTAAGTCTTTGCACAGTTTATATAAGTCTGCTTTACCAACTTTTCGATTATCCATCCAATAACGAACTGCTTTATTTCTAATAAATTGAGCAGTACGAATTGCGTCATTTAATAGCTGGTATTGTTACTTAGTTCCGTTTAGTAGCTTGGCTTCTCTTACTATCATTTTTATATTTTATCACATATTATTGTAGATAAAATAATATAATATTAATCTAAAGCCGTGCTGAAGCAACGGGGCTTTAAACCCATTTTTCTGGTAAACTTCAGCGCCAAGTTGCAAATCAACGTAGAGATTGGGCGCATAAGTTAGCAGCACAGATTGTCAGCAGTAATAGCATGGTTGCTACCGAGAAGTTAAATATTAAAGCGATGACCCGGAAAACTAAAACGGGCAAACGTAAGCGTCAGAAAACAGGACTCAATCGCTCTATTCTGGGTACTGGATGGGGAATGCTACGAAGCGCGATTGAGTATAAGTTAGCTGAGTGCGATGGCGTGTTTGTGGAAGTGCCAACCCAAAAGGTAAAGCCTTCTCAAACCTGCCCAAATTGCTGGCATCAGGAACCTAAAACCTTAGATCAGAGAGAACACAATTGTGTGAAATGTAGCTACACCGAAGACAGGGACGTAGCCGCAGCTAAGGTAATGCTGTCTTGGGCGCTGGGAACCACCGTCCTCAATCGTGGAGAGGAAAGCTCTACTGTAAACACCGTGCGTACATCGTGCGGAGGATTTCAGCAACTTTCCTCAACGAAGCGACAGAAACTCACCGTTACTTCGTTGAACGGTGAGTAGTTCATAAGAAAGTTAACCTGAGATTACCAGAGATTTTAGCTGCTAAAGGAAATTTTTAGAATTTCAAGTTTTCTTAGAGCAACAACTACTTACAGCTTTCCAACTGTAGTAACCGATCTGTAAGTATCGGTCAATT
>DATNQH010000171.1:0-24852 GCA_036704105.1 Leptolyngbyaceae cyanobacterium
TAGCAGCTGATAGCGTTGCTGTCTATCTAAATAAGTTCCCTCTGGCAAGAATGAGGGGCTAGCGGCTGGGGGCAAAGGCGCAGTGGAGGGGCTAGTGGAAAAGAGATCTTCTCCCCCTGCTTCCCCTGCTTCCCCTGCACCCCCTGCACCCCCTGCTCTCTTCTGTCTCCCCATACTTGAGAATAGCAGCTGAAAAAAAAGACAGGTCAGCGATCGCTCATTTGACCTGTCTTGGAAATATAGCAGTGATTTGATGCTTTTATACCATGCAGCCACTGCCTATCGCTAAGGCTTAGCTTTCTTCTTGCGATTTTTCTATGCCTTCACCTAAGACAAAGCGGGCAAAGCGACGAATTTGGATATTTTCACCCAATTGAGCTACGCTCTGCTTCACCAGTTCCTCAACTGTCATGCTTTGATCCTTAATGTAAGGCTGATCCACCAAAGACAATTCTTTCAGCCGTTTGTCAATTCGCCCAGAGACAATTTTCTCTTTAATGTTATCTGGCTTGCCAGCTAAGTCATCTTTACCCATCTCAATTGCCTTTTCCTTATCGGCAATTTCGGCTGGGATATCGCTTACCTTGACATACTCCACATTAGGACAAGCCGCAATTTGCATCGCTATATTTCTTACCAGCTCTACAAATGCTTGGTTACGAGCTACGAAGTCTGTTTCACAGTTTACTTCCACCAGCACACCAATGCGACCACCAGTATGGATATAACTGTCTACCAGCCCTTCTGCTGCTACACGCCCAGCTTTCTTTCCAGCGGAGGCTAGCCCCTTCTGCCGCAGCCATTCAACAGCTTTTTCTATCTCGCCGCTATTTTCTTGGAGTGCTTTTTTGCAATCCATCATGCCAGCGCCAGTTCGATCGCGTAGCTCTTTGACAACTTTTGCAGGTATTTCCGCCATCTTCTCCTCCTAAATCGTAATTCGTAATTCGTAATTGGCAATTACTCAAAAGTTACAATTAATACAATTAAACCTAGTATTAATTATGAGTAATTTCATTCCAATCGTTGATAGAACTAAGCAATTTGCTATTAGAATCATCAAAGCTTGTAGCTTTTTAGATGAACAATCTGGAGTTTCAGAACTCTAAGTAAACAATTACTTCGTTCTGGTACTTCCATAGGAGTCAATATTCGTGAAGCCCAGTCAGCCCAATCTGACAAGGACTTTCTGCACAAACTGGAAATTGCTCTAAAGGAAGCCAGAGAAACTGAATATTGGCTTGAAATTCTGATTGAATCCGGCATTGTTGAACCTAAAAAGTTTAATGCATTGTTGCAAGAAGCTCAAGAAATTGGCAAAATCTTAGTTTCCTCTACCAGAAAACTCAAAGAAAAATAATTGCGAATTGCGAATTGCGAATTGCGAATTGTTCTCTATTATTCTTCCTCTTCGTCATCAGTTGGAATCGCGTCAGTATAGTCGGTTCCATCGTAATCGATGTCTTCCTCGCCACTGTCGTAATCTTCATACTCTTCTTCGTTGTCCAGCTGACCGTGACGACCTTCATAAATGGCATCCGCTAATTTGCCAACTATGAGCTTAATCGAGCGAATGGCATCATCATTAGCAGGAATGGGAATATCAACTAAGTCTGGGTCGCAGTTTGTATCTAACATTGATACAATTTCTACTCCCAGTTTTTGGCATTCTTGCACTGCATTATATTCCCGTCGTTGGTCTACAATGATCACCACATCGGGAACCTTGCGCAGGGTTTTAATGCCGCCCAGGTATTTTTGCAGCTTTGCCAACTCGCGCCGCAGCACAGAAGCTTCTTTTTTCGGTAGCAAATCCAGTGCGCCGCTTTCCTCGCGGCGTTCTAATTCTTTCAACCGATCCACGCGCGTCTTAATTGTTGACCAGTTGGTGAGCATTCCGCCCAACCACCGCTGGTTAACAAAGTGAGAGCCACAACGCAACGCTTCTTGTGCCACAATTCCTGCAGCTTGACGCTTTGTGCCGACAAAGAGAAATTTTTTCCCTTGTTCTGAGGCTTGCCGCACGTAATTATAAGCTTCATCCATCAACTGGGCTGTCTGCACCAAATCGATGATGTGAACTCCATTACGAGAGGTGTAGATATAAGGAGACATTTTCGGATTCCACCGACGGGTTTGATGCCCGAAGTGAACTCCAGACTCCATCATTTGAGCCAATGAAACTACTGGCATAGATTTTTTAACTCCTAATTCGGGTTAATCCTCCACCCAGGCGTATTTCCCTTAAAGGAAACACCCGAAAATACTGGATGTGCGAATTTAGACAACTCTACTAGAATAGCACAAAATGAAAGTGTGAAGTATGAAGTGTGAAATGTGAGTAGAGACGTAGCAGTGCTACGTCTGTGAGTAGTAGTGTGAAGAGCTAAATTTCAGCCTTCATCCTTGATCCTCAGCGCCTACCCTAGCAAGCGCGGGGGCAACGCTGCGCGTACGGCAAAGAGTTCCTCTAACGGGAACGCTGCGCGTACATCCTTCAAGCTTCATCCTTTTTTCACCCCTCTCTTATTTGAGCATAAGCTGCGTAAACTCCCTTGACGTTGTACCAGTTGAGAAAAATTCGGGCAATTTCTAAAGCTAACTGAGGCTTGCCTTGGTGAATTAGCCATTTTAAAAGAGGTGCGAGGGTACGCTCATTTACTTGTCCACCAACAGAGAGAAAACCCCAAAGTAAGCGGTGCAGAGGAGTCATTTGAATCATCATCCGAACTTCCCAGGTAGGGTGCTTTTGATAGAAAAGCACTCCCATGCGACCGCGTTGAATTTCTTTATCAATTAAATTGGGAATTTGTTCTAAGGTAAAAGGTGGATGCCAGTGATAGCCAACGGCAGATGGGCATTTAATCAGTTTCAAGCCCAACTGTTTCAGTCGCACTCCTAATTCCAAGTCTTCCCAGCCATAGAGTTGAAAGCGGGTGTCAAATAGTCCCGCGTCTTCGAGCCAGTGACGCGCGATCGCCACATTCCCTGTGGCAAAATAAGCAGCAGAAAAATCCGTAATTTTGTAGGGTTCGGCGGTAGGATGATCAAAATTACAGGTGTTAATTACTTGCCCATAGGTAAAGACGAGATCGCTACCATATGTCAATTGTCCTTGCCTTAGCCCCTCGGCGTGTGCTTGCAAGAAATTCTCTGTTACTACTAAATCGCTATCAATAAAGATAATAAAGTCACCCTTAGCTGCTTCTACACCTAGATTACGAGCAGCAGCAGGGCCAGCATGATTTTGACAAAGCGATCGCACATGGGGAACAACAGCCGCATTTTTCTCTAACCATGTCAAAGTGCCGTCTGTCGATCCATCATCCACTAACACAATTTCATAACCCTCGATGGCGCTATCATCAGTCAAACGCTGATTCTCTAACGCTTTCAAGCACTTCTGTAAAATTGGGAGACGATTATAGGTCGGAATGACAACGCTGAAAAACACTACTACTCCCCTTAACACCACTTCTTTAGTATCTCCTATTGGGCGAGAGGAGCGAACAAGCGAGGAGGATGGCAAAGTTTTAAATTTAGGTATAAATTCAAAACTCATAGCTATTTCTCGCCCATAGCCTAAGTGTCTCTAATAAATCTGTGCCATTACTAACAAGAATAGAGATAAATTCGTTAGATAATATTGACTCGTTATTCTTGCCAAATTAAATCGATGGGTCGCGCCAACAAAGTTGTACTGGCATATTCTGGAGGAGTCGATACCTCCGTCTGCATTCCCTACTTGAAACAGGAGTGGGGCGTTCAAGAGGTAATTACCCTAGCAGCAGATTTAGGTCAGGGTGATGAACTAGAGCCAATTCGGCAAAAAGCACTTCAGTCTGGTGCAAGTCAATCCCTGGTAGCGGATGTAAAAGAAAGCTTCGTGAAAGATTATGCTTTCCCAGCGCTTCAGGCGAATACTCTCTACGAAAACCGTTATCCTCTCTCGACGGCTTTAGCCCGTCCGCTGATTGCCAAACTGTTAGTAGAAGCAGCCCAAGAATACGGTGCTGATGCTGTAGCTCATGGTTGTACGGGAAAAGGCAACGATCAAGTGCGCTTTGATGTTTCTATTGCCGCCCTCAATCCTAATTTAAAAGTGCTGGCTCCGGCGCGAGAGTGGGGGATGAGCCGCGAGGAAACAATCGCCTACGGCGAACGCTTTGGTATTCCTTCGCCAGTGAAAAAGAAATCTCCTTACAGTATTGACCGTAACTTGCTCGGTCGCAGTATTGAAGCCGGACCACTGGAAGATCCTTGGACGGAACCGTTGGAAGAAATTTATTTAATGACAAAAGCGATCGCAGATACTCCCAACGAGCCAGAATATGTAGAAATTGGCTTCGAGCAAGGTATTCCTACTAGCCTCAATGGCGCAGCGCAAACTCCCGTTGATCTGATCGAGCAACTCAATCAAATCGTCGGAAATCACGGCGTTGGACGCATTGATATGGTAGAAAATCGCCTTGTGGGGATTAAATCACGGGAAATTTATGAAGTCCCGGCGCTCCTGGTTTTAATCCTGGCTCACCGAGACTTGGAGAGTCTGACATTGACAGCAGATGTTACTCACTACAAACGTGGTGTGGAAGAAACGTACAGCCAGCTAATCTACAACGGGCTTTGGTACAGTCCACTAAAAGCCGCATTAGATGGTTTTATTCGCCAGACTCAAGAGCGAGTTTCTGGAACCATACGAATCAAACTATTTAAAGGCAATGCCACAATTGTAGGACGCAAATCGGATAAATCGCTCTACACGCCTGACCTTGCTACCTATGGAGCAGAGGATCGATTCGATCATAAGGCAGCTGAAGGTTTTATTTACGTTTGGGGACTACCTACTCGCATTTGGTCGCAACAAACTAGGGGCTAGATAATGAATGATGAATGATGAATGCTGAATGCTGAATGCTGAATTCATAATTCATAATTCATAATTCATCATTTCCTAATCCTCACTGCTTATCTTTTTGACTTGGCGAGATTCTAACCACAGGGGTACAACTATCCAAGCAACTGCCACAATCAATGCCACAATGCCGAATTGAGCAATCCAACCCACCAATTGTTCTAACGATACAATTTGTCCGATAAAGAAAGCCAAAGTTACCATTACTGATGCCCACAAAGCCGAGCCTGCTAAGTTGTACAAGAAGAATTGCCTGAAGGGCATTTGGGCAATTCCAGCTAGGGGTCCGGCGAAAATTCGCAACAAAGCAATAAATCGACCAAAGAATACTGCCTTGGTGGCGTTTTTACTAAATTGCTCTTTCATTTCCTCCAACCGTTCTTCTGGGATTCGGAAAATGCGACTGATGCGCTGCATGAAAGACCAACCGTAGGATCTACCAACCCAATAGCCACAAGTACCACCGATAACTGCACCAGCAATCGCATCACCAAGCACAAGCCAGTAATTTAGTTCATGACTGCCAGCCAGAAACCCTCCTACTATGGTGACGGTTTCACCAGGAAGGGGAATGCCGAGATTTTCAAGCAAAATTCCCAGAAAAACTGCCCAGTAGCCGTATTGATGTGCAACTTCTTGGACTTTTTCTAGCGATAAAAACTCCAGAGACATCCAGACCAGCCTTTACAAAGGTTTACTTTTCTTCCATCTTGGCGCGTGTCTGGAAAATGTGTCAATTACAGATAATATGGCGATGCTCAAGGCGATCTCTCTTTTCTCCTGTGGAGAATGTAGCCGCTTTACAAAAACTTTATAAAAACTCCAAATAGTAATAAAGATTCGGTAAAAAGCCCTGATACTACTGAAATTTTAAGATCCTCGTGTTTAGATTGAGTGAGTTGAAGCAAGAGTATGAGGATATTACTGACAATAATGATTACATAATTTGAGACAAATGTATATAAAAATACATTTTTTTCTTTTGTGGCTACTGTTTTAGTTCGAGTGGAATTTCCAGAATCTGCCGCTACTTTCAGTGAAAACACTGGTAGTTAGAAGTAAAGTATAAGGCAAGCTTAAGCTTGCTATCTGATTGACTTATCTCAACCAAAAAGGCGCAGTACAATAAAAATCAGCATCTTGGTAGAGGAATATTAGGTGTGTTAATTGTAACTTTAGTGAGAGTGTTTTACACGGACTGTTTATGAAACAAATTTTTCTAAAATTGCGATCGAGATAACTAAAAAACTTAGCCAATGAAGCTAAATTTGCTGGTTGTAATCTAAAAGTGAAATTTGTATTTATAGCTGGTTTGTCATTATTCCTGTTCAAGATATCAACTACACGGCGGAAATTATCATGAGTACACAAGAATGCCAACTGATCGTGCTTCAGCCTCAAGGTCATTTAGACCTGGAGGGAAGTAAAACCTTGGAAAAACAGCTAGCTGGGCTGATACCTCAGCGTCAAGATCTTTGGGTAATTGACTTAGCTAAAGTTGATTTCATGGATAGCGCTGGTTTAGTCGCTTTGGTGACAGGGTTGAAAGCAGCACGGAAAAGTGGTTGCCGCTTGGTACTATGTAATGTACAAGATCATGTACGGCTAATATTTGAACTGACTCAACTTGATTCAGTGTTTGAAATTTTTGAGAGTTATGATGCGGTGCTAAGTGCAGTGAATGCGCCTGTATTAGTCAGTTAGGCTAATGATATTGCCAAGGGTTGCTTTAGGTGGGAGACATCAGCAGGTCAAAAATTGGCAATTGCAATTGAGTTATTGTTGAGCAATACCATTTGCTCAACTGCTGAAAAGCGCGATCGCTCCTTCAAACTCAAACTCACGTTATCCTAGTCGTTGTCTAACACCATCTGCATAACTTAGTCAGATTACGACAAGCTTGATAAATTGTCTGGCTATCAAAATTTAGATTGAGTGCCAGATTCACAGTTAAAAGACAAACAAGAAAAATTTTTTGTACTACAGAGTTAGCATTAGCATTTAATTCCAGCAGAAAAACTACTTAAACTGTGGCGCTTTGGCTGAGTAGAAGTGGCGCTCACTTGTTTTAGTGCTAATAGTATTTTGAATATTGGTTGACAAGTTGGAATTACCTTCTTCCCTAGCTTCAACCACAATTAAAATTTTAGTTTCTATTTAAATTAGACATTATTGACTTTATATATAACGTAGGGTGGGCATCAAACCCACCCTACAATGCTTTTATTCTTCTGCTTCTGCTTCAGACTCAGCAGCAGGAGCATCAACTTCTTGCTTAATTGTCAGGTAGCGGATTACGTCTTCGCTCAATCGCATTGCTCTTTCAAGAGGCGCTATGAGCGTTCCCGGCCCTTGATAGTTCATTTGAATATAAACCCCTTCTCGCTGCCTTTGAATTTCGTAGGCGAGACGACGCTTACCGCGATGCTGAATTTCAATGTTTTCTGCACCCTGTTCCTGAATCAGAGTTTGGTACTTTGCGATCGCAGAGTCTACCTGTTCTTCTCCCAGGTCGGAGCGCAAAATATACATTGTTTCGTAAACTGTGGGCATAGTTCGACTATATTCTCCTTATGGACAAAATGGCTGCTACAACAGCAAGGAATCGTAATTATATCATATGGTTAGCTAATTCTGAGATAAGAATCAAAAGAAGGATGAAGGTAATCAGTTATCAGTTGTCAGTTATCGCTGAAAATTATTCACACTTCATACTGCGAGGAGCTTAGCGATTAACACACTTCATACTTCACAGGTCTGGCGCGATATATCGCGTCTCTACATACTTCCCTCACCCCCTCAATTGCAGCAGTAGCAGCAATGTTTGCATCGAACCTACGACAAAACCCAAAAGACCGCCTAAATTAACGATCGCCTGCAATTCATTTTTGACAATTCCCTCAATTGCAGCTTCGAGTTCGGCTGGTGAGGTTGATTTCACGCGGTCAATAATTACTCGATCAATCGCCAGAATTGGAATTGTTTCAGCTACAATTTTTTCTAAGTCTCGCTCTAGATATCGCTCTAAAATCAAAGCCAATTCTTTACTCACAACTGTTAAAGAAGCATTGACAGCAGCCGAGCTGCGCAGACGATTGAGCAGCAAGCTAGCAGTTTCTTCCCAATTAATTGAATCACTGAATCCCTGCAAGAACTCAAGACCACGCGTTTGTATATAACTGCGAATAGTATCTCTGATTGTCTTGCGTAACTGTCGCACTGTCGAAACAGGCAAGTTTTGTAATGAGAGAGTTTGCAGCCACCTTTTCAAGCGATCGCGTACCACCAAAGCTTGGACTAACTCAGTGATGCGAGTATTAGATGCTTCCCTTTCATCCAAGCAAAATGTCCGCAAACGAGTTAGGGTATTGCGTAGACCAAACAAATTAGCAACTACCCAGTAAGTGCCGCTTGCCTTTTCCCGAAAGCCTTCATCTATGATTTGAATCGTGCGATCGGTGAGAAAGTCAACAATTAGCTGCCGGATCGCATCTGGTGGTAGCACTACTTGTAGCAGCCAGTCAGCAAGTTTAGTAGCTTGCTCCTCGCTCAGCTGGAGATCGAGCAATATTTGGTCAAAAATAGAGTTGATCTGATTTGCCAAAAAATCTTCACGGCGAGCTAGAACTTTCAACAGACGCGGTAAAGATTCCCCCAGTAGATCGCGGAGAATACCCGCTATGATTTTGGCTGTTTTTTGTTCTTTATCTGCTCGAATTTGATCGAGAGCCAGTTGCAGCAGCCAGAGAATTCCAGCTTGAACGCGCTCTGGTTGCAACAGTCGCTTTGCCAGTTTTTGTAATTCCTCTGGTGTCAGCAACGAACCCATGATCGTGTCAGAAACTCGTTTAGCTAGACGTTCCTGGTTACTTGGAATCAAGCCGGGAGTGAACGGTAGCTGCCGTCCGGCGAAATAATAAGCGCGATAGGGGCGAAATAACATTTTTATGGCTAAATCGTTAGTGAAATAGCCAATAATCCCTCCTATTAAAGGAGGCCCGACATACAGCGACAGATTAGACCAATCCACAAAAAATTATGAATTATGAATTATGAATTATGAATTTTAAAATTCAAAGTCAAAACATTAAGCTGAAAACTTAGTTAAGACTAGTATTCCCATCATACCGCTGGCGATCGGGTAGTGTGTGGCACTAGCAAAGCCAGCTTCAAGGGCTAAGTTGACTTGCTCACCTCCTGTGGGAAATCTGTCAAGGCTAGGACTGATATAAGCATATTCTTCTGTTAAACCTAGATGGTTGGCAATGGGAACAACGAGGTTATCTAGATACCATTGCTGAAAAGCTCTTGTTTGTGAATTGTTGGGGCGATGGAAGTCTAAAATAGCGGCTTTAGCACTGCTTTTGAGAACGCGGTGTAATTCCTTCAGACTGCGGGGAATATCAGTTACATTGCGTAGCCCATAGCCCATTGTGGCAGCATCAAAATAATTATCATCAAAGGGTAAATCTAGAACATCCGCTTCTACCCAAGAAATTGGCGGGTGGGGATACTGCTGTTGGCTGCGTGAGTGTGCGATCAAAAGCAACTCCGACGAGAAATCTACTCCGTATACATGACCCACAGATCCTACCTGACGTGCTAGCCGCAATGCCAAATCGCCGCTACCACAACACAAATCTATACAATTGTCTCCTGGTTTTGCCTGGCTCCACTTTACTGCCATTTGCTTCCAAATCCGATGTTGACCAAGACTGAGCCAGTCGTTTAACTGGTCATAAACCGGGGCAATACGGTTAAAAATTGTCTGGACTTGAGTGGCTGTCATACGGGTGAGGGAAATGATGAATGATGAATTGAACAGGCGATCACCGAAACTAAATAAAACTAAGTTATCAATAACTTAAAACAGAAGCTCAAGGTAAATTAGTGAAAGATTAAGGATGTACGCGCAGCGTTCCCGTTAGAGGCACTCTTTGCCGTACGCGCAGCGTTGCCCCCGCGCTTGCTAGGCTAGGCTGAAGGATAAAGGCTAAAATTTCATACTTCACATTTCATAGGAAAGACGCGACATATCGCATCTCTACATACTTCACACTTCATACTTCCCTCACCCCTGACTATGACTGAACTACCACCCAACCCGATCAATTCTGGCAATGACCTCTCACAAGAAACAATAGACTCCATGCTGCAATTGCTGCGCCAAAAGCAAGGTAACTGGGTGGAGTGGGGAACGGCGATCGCCAAGTTACAAAAAGCAGGTTATAATCCCCAGACGATTTTTGAAGCCACAGGCTTTGAGCCAATTCAGCAGAATCAGGTAATTGTGGGGTCGCAGGTTTATGCTTCCATAGAAAAGGCGGGAGCATCAGAAGCAGTGCGATCGCACTTTGCCCAAAGAGGCAGTGATATTTTGTATGAGTTGCGATCGCTCACCAATACAGAAAGGGCTGCTGCTGCCGAGTTAATTGTGTTACACAAAGTAGATGCTGACACAGCCAAGGAAGTGACTAAAGATATCAAAGAATTTTCTCGCTTCCGTACTTTGCCTGCGGGGTTTTCCGATCATCCAGGCGATGCAGTGGCTTATCAGTGTTGGAAACTGGCAAGACAAAAAACAGACCTGCAAGAGCGATCGCGTTTGATTGCCAAAGGGTTGAAATTTGCTTACTCTCACACGGCAAGGAAACAAATCGAACAGCTACTGACTGATTTTACTGTTGTTGCTCAACGTCCGGCTCCCCAAATACCCTTCTATCGCTTGGAATCTGAGGAGGAGTTACCTCGAATTGTACCAGTAGTGGGGCAAATGCCGCTGACACCAGTCGAACTTCAAGCTGTACCTTTAGTCGAGGAAACTGAACCGTTTCGCATGGTGAAGTTTGCTGGAGAACAAGCTTGGGTGCCTTTACCCGGTTGGCAAGTCTTGTTGAGTGCTGAAGATCCGGTGGCGATTTTAACCCAAAGCGATCGCTTGCCTAACCAACTCACCAATAACAAACCAGAACAAGTTCTGGTGGTGGTAGACAGATCTGCACGAGAATGGGACGCTAACAGCTACTTTGCGATCGATTCTTCTGGGCAAATAGACTTTCAGTGGTTGGAGACTGAACCTGATGTCAAAATATTAGGACGAATCATTATTGTCTTGCGTCCAAAAAGAATTCTGGATGAAGAACTGAGTAAAGATTCCTGGCAGATAGATGAATGAACATATAGGAGTCAGAAGCCAGAAGTCAGAAGTCAGAAGTCAGAAGTCAGAAGTCAGGAGTCAGGGGCCAAGATTAATTCTTCCGCTCCCTCAGCTCCATCAGCTCCGTCAGCCCCCTCAGTTCCCCCAACTTCAATTGCTTGGGAGCGAATTCGCAATAGTTTGCGACCAGGACAGCAACAAATGGCAGACTGGCAAGGGGGGTCGCTGGCTGTTAGTGCTGTGCCTGGAGCGGGAAAATCTACAGGGATGGCAGCAGCGACGGCACTGGCGATCGCTCGTCATCAACTCCACGCCAAAAAAGCGATCGTTGTCGTCACCTTTACCCGCTCCGCTGCTGCCAATATCAAAGCTAAAATTCGCAACTATCTGCATAGAGATTTATCGCTACCACTAAGAGGCTTTGTTGTCAATACATTGCACGGTTTAGCATTGAACATTGCTAGTCGTTACCCAGATTTATCAGGGTTGCCGCTTGATACTGCGACATTGATCGCGCCGAACCAGAGCCACCGCTTAATCCGTACTTGTGTAGAGCAGTGGATTGTTAGCAATCCCAGGCTATATTCCCAGTTATTGGAAGGGCGACAATTTGACGGCGAAGAAACAGAGCGCTTGCGGCGGCAATCAGTGCTAAGAACAGAAATTTTGCCAGCTTTGGCTCATCTTGTCATTCATGAAGCGAAAAGTTCTGGTTATCAGCCGCAAAAACTATGGGATTTAACTCAAGAAACCACAGACGAGTATGAGATTATGGCGATCGCGGCTGGGTTGTACGAGCAGTATGAAAAAGTCACGCGCTCGCGCGACTTGATCGACTACGACGACATGATTTTAGCCGCTCTGCGCGTGTTGGAAAACTCCAGCGCCCGTGCCTACGAGCAAAGACAAGTTTTTGCCGTATTTGAAGATGAAGCTCAAGACTCTTCTCCTCTCCAGACAAAGTTATTAGAAATTCTTGCCACCGATCCAGACAATCCGGCAAATCCTCCCAACTTGATCCGCGTTGGCGATCCCAACCAAGCAATCAACTCCACCTTCACCCCAGCCGATCCGATTTATTTTCGCCGCTTCTGTGAAGATTGCGACAGACAACAACAGCTAGCAACAATGGATCGGGCAGGTCGTAGCACTAGAAAGATTATTGAAGCTGCTAACTTTGCCCTGGAATGGGTGAATCGTTCTTATAGTGGCCAGAAGCTGAAGGCTGTAGGCGAGGGGACACGGGGGCACGGGGACAAGGGGACAAGGGGACAAGGGGAAGAATCCAAAATCACGCTACTTCCTCCACTTGGGGAAACCGCAAGATCGGAGTGGCTCCAAAATCCAAAATCAAAAATCCAAAATCAAAAATCAGCAGAGCTTCCTTTTCGACTGCAAAAAATTCAGCCTGTTGATTTGAACGATCCGCAACCGGATGCTAACCCAGAGCCAATTGGAGCAGGGCTAGAATTGTATACTCCCCGCGACATTCACCATACGGTTGAGTTAATTGGTAAGCGGGTAATTTCATTATTTGCTGAAGCTGGAAATGAGATCGGCGTAGCGATTTTAGTGCGGGAGAATCGCCAAGGTAGGTGGTTAGCAGAAGCACTTACACCTGTTTGCCGCGAACATGATATTCCCATTTATGAAGTATCAGAGAGCGATCGCCACTCTCACGTCCCCCTCGAAATTCTCACCCTGCTGCAATTTCTTGATCGCCCCCATTCTCCAGATTATTTGAAAGCCGCCTTAGCAGTGCTGGTGCAGCGCCAGCTAATTCCTACTCAAGACTTGAATGCTCTTGCCAGCGTACCAGAACAATTCCTTTATCCAGGCCCATTAGACGCGCCGCAGTCAGAACCAGTCAAGCGAGCTAGATACTTCTGTCGTAGTTTACTGCGCGCGCGGATGGAGTTACCCCATTACCAGTTAATTTCCTTCCTTGCCTTGACTTTAAATTACGACCAAGCAGAACTTGCTACTGCTGACAAATTGGCAGAACGAGTTTCTCAGCAAATAGCTGGCACTAATTCTATGCCAGCAATTCTTTCCGTTTTAAGCGAAATTATAAATTCAGAAAGATTTGAGCCTGTAGAAACCGAACAATTAGAGGCGCGATACACTCGTCTTGGTCAACTTACCATCATCACCATGCACAAAGCCAAGGGGTTAGATTGGGATTGTGTTTTTATCCCGTTTTTGCACGAAAACGTCATTCCTGGTAATCTCAGAGTCCTACCCCAAGCTCACTTTCTCGGCGATTTTACTATCTCCGAAGTTGCCCGCGCCCAAATTCGCGCTGCACTTCACGAACAATTTCCTTTACCTGATGTGACAACAGCCTGGGAACAGGCAAAACAGCTAAAAACTGCTGAAGAGTTTCGCTTACTCTACGTGGCTATGACTCGCGCCAAACGGTTGCTGTGGATCTCTGCCGCCCAAAAAGCGCCTTTTACTTGGAGTAAGCCGGAAAATTTGGACGATCGCGCTCCGTGTCCTGTTTTTTCCGCACTGAAGCGACAGTTTTCTCAGGCAGTGGTTTTATAAGCGATCGCTAGCCAATAAACTATACTACATATATGTAGTATGAAAGTAGAAAGCCAAAATTGCCATGACATTGTTTGAATATGGCACTATTTCCGACTCTGAATCCACTCAGAAGCTTGAAGCTATTCTTCAGCAGTGCTTTAATATGTCGCCGGAAATTAGCGGGGCTTACTTCCAGCGCGTTGGCTTAGACAACTTCCGCATTATCCGCGATCGCGGCCAGATTGCAGGTGGCTTGGGACTTCTAGAAATGGGCCAATGGTATGGCTCAAAGTGCGTCCCAATGGCGGGAATTGCGGCGGTTGGCATTGCTCCAGAATATCGCGGCTCAGGTGCTGCTATAGAATTAGTGCGACAAACCCTGAAAGAAATCTCTAATCGGGGTATACCAATTTCAGCCCTTTATCCTGCTACACAGCGGCTTTATCGCAAAGTGGGTTACGAACAAGCAGGGAGTCGTTGCAGTTGGGAAATGCCTACGAATACTATTAATTTGAGCGATCGCTCTCTTCCCATTCAGCCTGTGGCTCGATCTTATCAGTTCCATCACCTTTATCAGCAACAGGCAAAAGTAACTAACGGATATTTGGCACGAAATCAATTTATTTGGGAAGAAGTGATTAAAACCCCAGCCAATGCCCATCAAACTTATGCTTATCTAATCGGCAAAGAAACTCAACCGCATGGTTACATTATCTTCAGCCAAACAGCAGAAAATAATAGTAGATCGATCTACATCCGGGATTGGGTGTTGCTAACACCTGCTGCTGTGAGACGTTTCTGGACATTTATTTCGGATCATCGCTCCCAGATTGAAGAGGTGCAATGGCATCATTCAACAGTTGACTTCTTAACATTGCTGCTGCCAGAGCAAACAGCTAAAATCTCTTATTCAAAACGCTGGATGCTGCGAATTGTTGATTTGATCAAAGCTTTAGAAAAACGCGGCTATCCCCAAGGACTAGAAGCCGAATTGCACATGGAAATTAAGGATGATTTAATAGCTGAAAATAATGGTAGGTTTGTCTTAACTGTAGCCAATGGACGCGGTGAAGTCATAAAAGGAGGAAAAGGCGAATTACAGCTAGAAATAAGCAGCTTATCACCGCTTTATACCGGACTGTTTACGCCTTACCAATTGCAACTTACAGGACAGCTACAAGCTACAGAAACAGCCTTATCAGTAGCTACACAGATGTTTGCTGGTGCATCACCTTGGATGCCAGATTTTTTTTGAAATGATGAATGCTGAATGCTGAATGCATAATGCATAATGCATAATTCATAATTCATAATTCATAATTCATAATTCATAATTCATAATTTTATGTTGTTTTTGACCCCTTCCGTTGGCACTTGAATATTGCGTAAAAGAATTAGAGGAATACTGAGTGTTCCCAAAATCATCACTATGGCAGTCAGCAACCAAACTGCTAGGCGATTAGGTCGATAATTTCCACGTTCTATCTGCCAGAAAACTTGATTGTATCGCCAAGCTGCTAGGGCGATAGTAACTATACCGACAATTACAAGACTGACACCCAAGTTTTCAGAGTTAAAAAAGTGATGGTTCGGAGTTTCTTTTTGAGTAACGGCTACTTGGATTTGGCGCAGAAATAGACCGAACCGAGCGATCGCAAACCCAAAACCAATTAAAGCGATCGCCGTGCGTAACCATGCTAAGAAAGTGCGCTCGTTAGCTTGATGCTCTCGTTGTCGGTCAATCTGTGGTTTTGTAGTCACTGCTGTTTGCGTTTCTTTTCAGGCCAAATTGGCAATTGATTAACTTTTTGCAGCGTCAAATTTACGTAACTAATACCATTTGCCTTGACTAAATCTGTACCAAAATAACCGCGATCACCATCATGTTCGTGGGGGCCACTAATCTTTACTGTATAACGGTCTTCCCGCAGGGCTTGATTAAAAGGAGAGCCAACCGTCCAAGCCCAACGTGATGGAAATACAATGCCTATATCCTCAACCCAATCTCTTTGTCCTTGGAGGTGGTAGACGCGATCGGCTACATTAAAACCATCTGTACCAGCAAAGACACCACCAATAGAAACTACAATAATTTTAGGATTTAGCCACTGTTCGAGATAGGGAGCAGCTGCAATGGCAACTTGTGCGCCACCACTCGTTCCCATGAGAATGATTTTGACTTTTTCAGGAGAGGATTGTGGTATTGGCTGCGCTGCGTTCATCCTGTCGACGATCGCAAGAGCAATTCCCCGGTTATAAACCAGTCCGTAGCGATTGTCAGCTGAGATCGCAAACCGCCAGAGATTACGGATTTTGATTAATACATTTGCCGTGCTGAGCCAACCGTCTGATTCTTCAGCAAAGTTCCACAAGGGAGCCAGTAAACGCTCGCCACCTAAGTTTACGTTAGCGGCTGAGTAAGGGAAAACATCTTCAACGATCGCACAGTTGGGGTGAGCTTTAACTAAACCTTTGAGAAATACTTCCTCCCCAGGAGTTAATCTATCGGTAGAAAAATCTCCAACTCCGGTCAGAAAGATGACGTAACAATTTAACTTTGAAGTGGCAAGATTTGAGTTACTGCTGTCCGGTAGTTGCCCCGGCTGTTTTTTTGTCAAACCCAAACTCTGAGCGCCTTCTTTCACCCACCAGATCAAAGTACCTACAGGCGAGACAGTTCCCCAGACTAAAAGTATTAGTCCTGCTAGTGTTAGTAGCTTTAAGCTGCCACCGCGTAACCAGAGAAGCAGCTGCTCAATCAAATTAAGCATTCAGCAAGGTTGGCGTTACCTAATGTTTTAAGATTTTAAGCGATCGCAGCAATCAGCAGTAAGGATTTAATTTGAGCAACAGACAATCGAAAGCGGGTTTATGGATAACTTTGCGCCATGCCCTAGCTTTAAATGCAAACTTTTATGAAAACGCGCGCAATACTCCCAGAATTCATCGCTTAGCGCTGAGTATTGTGATTTTAGCAGCAGTGTCTCGCGGGTTGGGTAGTTTAGTCATTGCCGTTATTAATTTGGCAACACCAGCCCAAATGGTTCTAGCGCTTTTGATCAATGGACTTAGCATTGTCGGCGGCTACTACTTCTGGACGTTTACGATTTGGAAGTTGGGGCAATGGCTGAAACGACATCCTCCCGCTGCTTATGGAGATTTACTCGGCCCGATTGGTTTTGCCTATGCGCCGCAAGTGTTAAATTTCTTAACGCTGATTCCTTTACTCGGACAACCGATTGAAAGAGTGTTGGCAATCTGGAGTTTACTCGCAGTAATTGTTGGCGTGCGTCAAGGATTAGATATCAGCACTGGCAAGGCTACTTTAATTTGTTTAGTGGGCTGGCCTGTAATTCAGGTAATAGTCAGCTTTTTGCAAGTTTTTGATCATGTAGCTATCAAAAGCATCTAGATGCTCGTTTTGTTGCCAAGATAACAGCTTGTCGTAATTCGTAACAGAGAAGTCAGTAGCTGCCTTTCACGTCCACTATAGATTTACATATTGGGTGGTGTTTTGCGCTATGAAGGCGACCAAATCATCACTTCATTTGAAACAGTAGGCTACAAAACCTTCTTGAACTCGTACAGGGACTACTGAAGCAATTAGAGAATGATGAATGATAAATTATGCATTCAGCACTCAGCATTGCTGCATTCATCATTTTTCTATCCACTCTAATACTCGATTCCACGCCCACCAAGGATCGCGATCGCCCATCCGCGTCTGACACGCTTTACTACTGAGATAGCCAACATGACCGCCATAACGAGTCAAAATTAACTCGATATTGGGGTTGCGATCAGACGCAGCTTGCAGATTGGGTACAATTGTTGGGTCAAATAATGGATCGTCGGCAGCGTATATAATTAGCGTCGGTTTCTCTAAGTTAGGTAACAAATGTAAACCGCTGCTAGCTTCGTAATAAGCCTCTACCGAGGGGAAACCCAACCGTCCAATTACTAATTCGTGGTCAAAACCCCAAATACTATTAGCTCTTTCAATCGCTGCTTTCTCGATCGCCTCTGGATGAGCTGCATAAATTCTATACGCTAGTTCTTTGAGTCCTCGTGCGATCGCTTGTTCCAAATACTTCCCCACCGGATGTTTGACCAAATACGACAGCGATCGATTTGAGTCTAAACTCGGACAAATCACTGCCGCGCCGCCAATCTCGTCGGTAGTCAAGGGGGACGAGTGAGGGGATTTTGGATTTTGGATTTTGGATTTTGGATTTTGGATTGGGTTTTCTCCTTTGCTCCCCTGCTCCTCTGCTCCTCTGCTAATTAAACCTTGGGATGCTTTCACAGCCCACAGTGCTAATTGTCCGCCAAGAGAAAACCCCGTGAACCAAAATTTCGCAGGACAACCCATTATCTTAGCCTGCGCTGCAATGCAAACAAAATCTTCCCCCTCGTATAAACCATCAGAAGTCAATGTTGGAGATAATTCGGCTGTTTTGCCATGCGCCCGCCAGTCAAATAGAACTACTGCGTAGCCTTGGGCAAATGCTTTACGTCCCAGCAATCTTAAAAACCATTGGTTTTCCAGTGAACCTGTAATACCATAAGTTCCCACAATCGTGCTTTTTGGGTTTTCTGGAATGGCAACCCAGCCATAAATCGGCACTCCACCAGCCCCTGTAAAGATAGTTTCTTGATAAGGTGGTTCCGGGTCGATAGTAGTTGTTTCCCAGTTTTGACTAGCCAAAGTTGCTGTATAAACTGTCATTGATAGCCCATTTCTCAACCACCAAGGCGGAGTAAATTCAGAATTAAGCCAATGAGGATGGATTGACACAATACATTTCCAAGCGTATATTTCAGGACGTTCTCACAATTAAATAGGGGCTAGAGGCGTTGAGGCTGCGATTCAGGCACGAGGCATGAGGAAGAATTGTCTGCTGGTAGTAAAGGCTTTGAAACTAACGAAAAATCAAACCTCTCGCAAATCGCCTCTTACCCCTTGCCTCTTATCCCTTACTTTGTAACAAAGCTGACATTTTAAGATGATGTGACAATACTATTGACTTTAAGATTTAAATTTCTGAAATCCTCCGTATAATCAGTACAGCAATCTTTGTATATCCCAAAGGTTCTTATTTATCTGTAACAAGTTGTCAAACTTATTTAATAATGGCTCGGATACTTGTAATTGACGATGACCCTGCAATCTCAGAACTAGTTGCAGTCAACTTAGAAATGGCTGGATACGATGTCAGTCAAGCAGAAGATGGGATTAAAGGACAAGCGCTAGCTCTACAGCTACAGCCGGATTTGATCATGCTCGATCTGATGCTACCAAGGGTGGACGGGTTTACTGTCTGCCAACGTCTGCGTCGGGATGAGCGGACGGCTGAGATTCCTGTATTAATGTTGACAGCTTTAAGCCAGACCCAAAATAAAGTTGAAGGCTTCAATGCTGGTGCAGACGATTACCTCACCAAGCCGTTTGAAGTCGAAGAAATGCTTGCCCGCATCAGGGCTTTGCTCCGGCGCACAGATCGCATTCCCCAAGCGGCTAAACATAGTGAAATTCTCAATTTTGGCCCGCTTACCTTGGTTCCAGAACGCTTTGAGGCAATCTGGTTTGCCCAGACGGTGAAGTTGACTCATCTTGAATTTGAGCTATTACACTGCTTGCTCCAACGACATGGACAAACAGTGTCTCCCAGCGACATTCTTAAAGAAGTTTGGGGTTATGACCCTGATGACGACATTGAAACTATTCGAGTACATATTCGGCACTTGAGAACAAAGCTGGAACCAGAGCCGCGCCATCCCCGCTATATCAAAACTGTTTATGGTGCTGGTTATTGTTTGGAGTTGCCTACCATAGAACAACCGGAGGATGCCGATTTTTCTGCCAGTTTGACTGGTCAAGATTAAAAGTCTTTGACACAAACCTGAATATTCTTAATATTGTCCCCATTGATCCAATGGGTTCTGAGCTGCTTTGAATTTCTTTCTAACAGCTATACTCCAAACTTTTATGTTATATTTTATTTATAATTGTTATTTATACACTTGTTTATTCGGACACTGATTTCCATTATAAAATAATAATACTAAAAAAACAGGCAAAAATCAATATGGCAATAACCTTATCGCCATAAGGGTAAGGCGATTGCCGGGCTAAAGAAGTAGGTTTTGCCAACATCCAAAAACGTCATCATACAAACAAAAAAATGTAGCCCGGCAATGCCCCCCTGACAGAATTATGTTTTGTTGAATCGAATTAGGGGGTTTAGAGTATTACCCCGGATTAAGCTACCAATTGTCTTGGCAGTAATCTTCAATTGCTTGATGGGGTTAGGTGGGCAATGCCCACCCTACTATATTTTGTGGAATCGAATTAGGGAGCTAGAGCATTACCCCGAATTAAGCTACCAATTGTCTTAGCAGTAATCTTCAATTGGGTGATGGGGTTAGCTGGAACAACTGTCTTGTAGAGGTAGCTATCAAACGTCAGCTTTTGTACGTCCAAATCAGCACACATCTCTACAAACGCTTCACGGGTAGCATCTGAGCGATAAAATACGGTTTGCAGCAGGTCTAGCACCTTATAGGTTAGACCATATTTCCGATCCCAGCGCTTCAGATAAACCTTGAGGTCATTTTCGGTTGGAATGCGACTACCACTGTTAGACAATTCGACAATTGTTTCGGCGCACATCCGACCGGATTTAGCAGCGAAATAAATTCCCTCACCAGAAGATTTAGTCACGTAACCAGCAGCATCTCCCACAAGAGCAACTCTACCGACTACACGGCGGGGTCTGGGATGTTCTGGAATTGGGTGTGCTTCAACTTTGATGATTTTACCGCCAGCGAGTTTTCTCGCCGCACGGGCGCGGATACCTGCTTGCAGTTGTTTGATGCTGGCTTTGTTGACCTGCATCGTTCCAGTACCAACGGCTACGTGGTCGTATTTGGGGAATACCCAGGCGTAGAAATCGGTAGAAACGTCGTCACCGACATACATTTCTGCCAAGTTGTTGTAATATGCCATCTTATCTTCAGGCAGACGGATGCGCTCTTGGAAAGCGATCGCATAATTATAATCCCCTGCATCAATTTCCTTGGCAATGCGGGAATTTGCCCCATCAGCACCGATAATTGCATCCACTTTCAGAGTTTTGGCTATACCTGTAGCGCCACCTTCTGAGTGGTCTACATAGTGGATGGTGTAGGGGTCGGTATTGTTTGTCGGAATATCGAGTTTATGAACTGTGGCATTAATTAAATTTGCACCCAAAGAAGCCGCGCGATCGCGTAAAAATCCATCTAGTACCTCGCGGCGGCACATTCCAATATATTCATCTTCTTTGATTAAATTGATATCCACCTCTCGATTTGAGGGTGAAATCATCTTCATTTTCCGCACCTGACGGTCAATGATTTGTGGCGGGAGATCGAACTCACTCACCATACATAGCGGAATAGCACCGCCACAAGGCTTAGCATTATCTAGCTTGCGTTCAAACAGATAAGTCTCAATGCCAGCTTTGGCGAGGATCTCTGCGGCAGAGGAACCAGCAGGACCTGATCCAACAACAGCAACCCGTAGTGTCAAAGGTCTTCTCCCAAACTTCAATCTCTAGAAATGCATGGTATCACGACCTTTTGGCTGCTTTGACTAAGTTAGTGGTAGATCGGGTATTTTGAAATAGAGCTTAACAAGGCAGCGTAAGAATAATTAATATTTTTTGTTCAAATATGTGTAAGTTGGGCAATGCGCACCCTACTAAAACGTTCTGCGTGTAAAGTAAAAGTCAACAAGCAATTCGCAATTCGCAATTCGCAATTGTAAAACCGTTGTTTATAATTCTTTACTTGTGACAAAGATATAGAAGCTGATGGCTGCTTAATTGCGAATTGCGAATTGTTCTTGTATCCCACAACTGAAGTTTTCTTTTTTTTAATTGCGAATTGCGAATTGCGAATTGCGAATTGTTCTTGTCATTTTGAAGAAAGACAATTTTCAATTGTCTGCATTGAGTAACAAGGTAGCAGCCCCGATCTTTCGTTCTCAAGCAGCAGTCTTGAAAGGAATGCCAAAAATATGCCCCAAGAATAGGGGCTTTTTTAGTTCATAAGGAAGAGACAAAGGTAACACCAAACGTATTATCAGTAATTTAGCAACAAAAGAAAAATTAACGTTTGTGGATATGGAAATAATATTAGACCTTTGCAATAACAAGCAGTATTGGACAGCACAAATTATCATGGCTTCTGGAAGTATTATTTCAGAAGATATTGGACAGACATTATCGGGGGGTGGGGGTTTTTTAGTCTTGATTGCGGGACTTTTGCTTGCCTTTGCCTTTCAGCTGCTGTTAACTAATTTCTTCGTTGCCTTGGGAATTTCATACTCTGACTCAGAGAATCAATCAGATGCTGATTATATCAATCAAGCATCAGACATCGACGATAAGATCGATCGCGTTGGGATAATCGTCGGGCTGAGAGCTTTAGGAACCTTTAGTATTACATTATTCATTGCTTGTTTTCTAGCCCTGAAGCTTTGCCCAGTGCATGATCAGCTTTTGGGAGCAATTCTTGGACTTATCATCTGGGCAGGGTACTTTTCTTTACTAGTATGGATAAGTGCTACTACGGTAGGCTCGGTGCTTGGTGCGTTTGTGGATAAGGCAACTTCTGGTTTGCAAGGGATTATCGGCACAGCAACTGTAGCGTTTAGCGCTAAGACGATTAGCGATCGCGTTGTTTCGACAGCAGACGCAGCCGCAGCCGCAGTTCGTAATGAACTCAGTTCATCTGTGGATCGAGTCAGCACCCGTAAAGCAATAGACAATTATTTGAATCAGCTACAACTGTCAGAACCAGAGCGAGAAGAAATTGAAGACGAGTTTGAAAAGTTAGTTGCCGAACCAGAAATGCAATCTCTAGCAAAAGATAATCACCTACGCAACATTGGACGGAAAACCTTTGTGGATATGGTCGATAACCGTACAAATTTCTCAAAACAAGATATTAATTTGTTTTTAGAGCAGTGGGAGGGCTTTTGGCAGCAATTTTGGCAACAGCAACCTAACAAAGCTCTAGAAACTGGAGCGCTGACTCAAATAATGCCTGCCCAAACAAAGGAGCCAGAGCCTAATCAATTGAGTCCAAAGCTAGAGCAACTGATTGAACAAACTCGTCAACAGCAAGCAGAAGCGCAAGCAGAAGCAACCCAAAAGGTGGCGGAAACTGCTGCTTGGTGGCTATTTGGCACCGCTTTTACCTCCGCTGCTGCTTCAGCGATCGCGGGATTTCTCAGCGTTCGTGTTTAAACTACCCGCCAAATTTTGATGCTGGTGTCAGCACTACCGCGCTATTAAAGTTTGTCCATCTGGGCTAATAGCTACAGAATTAACTGCATCTAAAGGCCCAGTCAAAATATGTTTTAGTTTGGCTATATTCAAACACCAAATTTTGATGCTGGTGTCAACGCTACCGCTAGTTCTACAAACAAACAATGTCTCTACAATCTCAAATCCGCACATCGATTTAACCTAATTTAATCCTACGCGGGTATAAGATCCTCTATAACAGAACTACTTAGGGCTAGAATTAGCGCCAAATTAGATTGATGGGCTGGTATTGGTATAGCCACACTACAGAAGCTTGTTGTGGTTTAATGACAAGCTAAGTCAGGCGATCGCTACTCTATTTATGATATAAAACTACTGTAATACCATCGGTAAACTGGGAAATCAAAAGCCTGAAGGATGAACGCACAAGACGCAAAACGGCTTGCCGTAGGCGCTTGATGAAGGATACGTAATTATTTCTTCTCACGGACTCACCTCTGGCTCCTTACTCCTTATACTTAACACTTCATCCTTCATACTTTAGAGAAAGGTTCTTGGCGTGGGCATTGTAGTTGAAAACGTATCTAAGCAGTTCGGCAGTTTCCAAGCCCTGAGTCAGGTGAGTTTGGAAATCACAAGCGGTTCTCTCGTTGCTTTGTTAGGGCCTAGTGGTTCTGGTAAATCCACATTGCTACGGTTAATTGCTGGGTTAGAGATCCCAGATAGCGGTAAGATTTGGCTGACTGGTGAAGATGCCACAAATCAAAGCGTGCAAGACCGTAATATTGGCTTTGTGTTTCAGCACTACGCCTTATTCAAGCATATGACAGTGCGGCAAAACATTGCCTTTGGTTTGGAGATTCGCAAAACGCCAAAGGGAAAGATTAAGGCGCGGGTAGAGGAATTACTGAATTTGGTGCAGCTGGCTGGACTTGGCGATCGCTATCCTTCCCAACTTTCCGGCGGACAACGGCAAAGGGTAGCATTAGCTAGAGCCTTAGCAGTTCAACCGAAAGTTTTGCTGCTGGATGAACCTTTTGGGGCGCTGGATGCCAAAGTCAGGAAAGATTTACGGGCGTGGTTGCGCCACCTGCATGATGAAGTTCATGTTACTACGGTATTTGTCACCCACGATCAGGAAGAAGCGATGGAAGTGGCGGATGAAATTGTGGTGATGAATAAAGGCAAAATCGAACAGGTCGGAACTCCAGCCGCAATTTACGATCATCCAGCTACAGCGTTTGTGATGAGCTTCATTGGGCCTGTGAATATCTTGCCCAGCACTTCCGACATTTTCCAAGGTAACGGGTTTGATTCGGCTCACCCAGAAATGTTTTTGCGTCCGCAAGATGTGGTAGTGGAACGAGAACCAATCAACGGCAGCAGTGTACCAGCTAGAGTCACTCGCATTATACATCTGGGATGGGAAATTCAAGCAGAATTAAGCCTAGATGATGGGCAAGTGGTAACAGCGCATTTGACACGCGATCGCTTCGATCAATTAAGACTCGAACCCAATCAAAAGGTTTATGTTAAACCTAAAGATGCTAAATCTTTTCCGCTATATTATTCAATTTAAAAAATAACATATGTTAACTCAACCCCGCCATAAATGGACGGGTATTTCGTGTTATTTGTCATTTGTCATGCGTACAAATAACAAAGGTGAGCGGGACGGCTTGGCTTCCCGAACTAATAAGAAATGGGGCGGTACCACGCCCCCTTCAGTGAATGTTGAATGATGAAATTTTGTAAATTTTGCTCCAATTTATAATTCATAATTCATAATTCATAATTCATCATTGCATTCATTTATGAAAGAGTTTAGACGCTGGTCGTCGATTGGTAAATTCTTGGGTTTATTCTGTATATGCTGCTTACTAGTTATCAGCTGTAATAGAAGCCCAGCGCCACAACAAACAGCAAATACG
>DATNQH010000172.1:0-10549 GCA_036704105.1 Leptolyngbyaceae cyanobacterium
GGTTTGCTAAAACAGAAGTATTATTAGTAGTTAGTTCGATTGGTAGCTCGATTGCTGCCATTATTTTTCAACAAGTTGCATTTGCTGCCATCACTTCAATTCCCTTATCCTTGGCTATAAGCCTTAATTCATCTCATCAAAAACGATTAGAGTCAGTTGAGCAGCAGCACAAAGCTAGTATTATTCAGTTAGAGCGGAATTCAAACAAGCAAGAGTCTATTAATGAAATTCTTTACTCGTTGCCTACTCGCGCTGAGTTAACAAATATAGAAAGCCGTTTAGAGGCATATAACTCTGCTTTTGCAGAGCAATACACCTTAACTGAACAACAAAATAATACAGATTTAGAGCTAGAGCAAATTAATAATTATCATAGCATTGCTGATGTACAGCAGCGACTTTATGTTTTAGAGAATCTTATACAACTTCACAATCCAACGCACCAGGATACAGAGTTACAGGAAAATATAGTTAGTATTAAAGCAAAAATCCGAAAGTTAGAACAGCAATTTAATAATCTACCAATATCTGATTTACAGCACCAGTTGCTTCAGCTACAAGAGCTAGTTAATCAGTTACAACTAAACTCTACAGAATCTACACAATTATACAAGTGTCTTTTAGGAGAAATTCAATTTCTAAGTCAGCAAGTTCAAAGCGTAAACAGCAAAACGCAAGAACTTTCATTCGCACATACAGAAATACAAAATCAGCTAAAGTCGCTCAAAGCGCCTAACCTTGATAAAATTGATGATGAAATTAAATTCCTGTATGCATTTGTAGATAGAGAGTTTCAGGCATTGGTAGCTCGTGTAGAAGGGAAAATAATAGATGTAACAGAACTAAAGCAACATCTTGTAGAAGATGTTCAATCTATAAGTCAGCAAGTCTAGGCTGTGTCTAGCAGTGTATCAGAGAGAATTACAAAGATACAAGTAGAACTACAAAGCCATCAGATATCTGTAGAAAACTCTGAATCTAAAATATATGCGGATCTCTATGAATTAACAGATTGGTATAGAAAATTAGAAAATGAACTACATAAGCAGTCTAAAAAAAGTAGTTTAGATACAAGCATTAAGACAGAAAACCAAGGAAGTAAGGTATTTAGTCCAAAAAAAATACAGTATGAGTGTGCCTATTGCAATCAAAATTATCAAACTAAATCTATACAAGGCGGTCATTTTCTAAGCTACAACTTTTGTTCTCATAGTTGTAAACATGAGTATGAAAAGCGAAATTGCTGACTAGAAATAAGGAATTTACACAAATAATGAAAATATAATAGCCTAGTTTGTTTCAGTTAATTGGGATAAATTTCTAGTCTTTTATATTATAAGATAATGACTTAATAATTTGTTTGACATAAAGAGCGATCGCCTGCGCTCAGAACATGGCAATTAATTAACTCGTATACAACCTGCCATCTTTGTGAGTAAAAGCCCAACCCTTAAGACTATCTTTAGCCACTAAATCATCATCGGGATAAATTACTTCATCATTTGGTGTTCTATCCCCAATCTCTAAATATACCGCCTCTGAATTAGAACGATTAATTAAATGATGTCCATCAGCAACTCCCGCCGGAAATCCTGCTGCCGTACCTGGCGTTAAAATTTGTTCGCCTTCATCAGTAACTAGAATAATTTCACCTGATAAAATATAGATAAATTCATCTTGCCTAGTATGCCAATGTCTCAGTGCAGAGCAACTTCCAGGAGCAAGTTTAGTTAAATTAACTCCAAAATTTTGCAATCCGGCAGCATCTCCTAAGCGTTTTTTAGAACGTCCAGCTACAAACGCTTTAAATTCTTCTGGATAATTAGAAGTAATTTTTTCTGGTATATCTTCAGGGTTAATTAGCATTTTGGTTTGTAAAATTACAATAATATTCAAGTATCTATAATTCAGATACCAATTTAATTTAAATAATTTATAACAATAAACTACTGTGGCATTGCTTACCATCGAAACATCATACAGGAGCCACCCATGACTGTCAGCAAAAGCCGAACATTCCTATCGACAGAAGAATATCTAGCAGCAGAGCAAGACAGCCCGATCAAACACGAATACATTCAAGGACAAGTATACGCAATGGCAGGGGCAAGCGATGCCCATGTGACTGTTGCGGGAAATCTATTCGCACTTCTAAGAAACCATCTTCGGGGTACTGGTTGTCGTGTCTACATGGCGGATATGAAAGCTCAAATTGAGTCAGCCAATGTCTTTTACTACCCAGATGTGATGGTGACTTGTGACACACGGGATAAAAACTTCAGATACTTTAAGCGCTATCCTTGTCTCATCGTTGAAGTACTATCGCCTACAACCGAAGCTTTTGACCGAGGTAACAAGTTCGCCGACTACCGAAGATTAGAAACTTTACAAGAGTACGTGCTAATTAATCCAGAAACGATGAGCGTTGAGTGCTTCCGCCGCAATTCCGAAGGGCTGTGGGTACTGTACCCTTACGGTGAAGGTGAAGAAGTTCACTTGGCTAGCGTTAACTTTAGTTGCCCGATCGCAAATTTGTACGAAGATGTACCACTAGGAGACGATTCTGTTAGTAATGGCGATCGCCTACCTTAACTTGCACCATTAGCCAAATTTATAAATTTAACATATCTTAACAATAATTATTATTTTGAAATAAACCACCTTTTGAACTCTTCACGGTAGTCTTATAAACAGCAAATAGTCTTGTCGAGAGTCTGAAGAAGATTTGTGAAATATTTCTTTCTGACTGAAGGATGGGCAGTGGGCAGAGTCTGGGCATCAGACGGGCTGTGGACTCAAACAGCTTGGCGACGGCAACCAGATATTGAAAGACTAAACGTTTGTTTAGTCGAAGAGCGGGAAAAATTGTGGCTTTACCGAGTCGAAGATACGGTATTAACCATAGAGGTAACACCCGTTGCACCGCAACAAAATAATGCCTCAGAACGAGCGATCGGGCAAGTGGTACTAAAACGGCTGATCGATGCGGAGCAAGTAATCGAGAGATTAGGAGCAGCAAAGGCAATCTGCCAACTTACCAATATCCAATCTGTAGCTCAGTAATAGCAAAGGGTCAAGGGTTAACGGTTAGACAGTTCACGCTTAACACTCAACAGACAACGAATTTTATCCTTCACCCTTCATACTTTCACCAACTGCCTTGCATTCAGTCCGGGCAATAGTTACACTTTTTTAATAATTCTCATTTTTGTATTGCATCACCATTGCTTAACCATTAACGCTGTTTGGCTCATAAAGAGACTACTGTAGTGATAGTTAGCATATGGCAATAACAAAAAGCTGAAAAATTGCCTTGTAGATATAACTTATCCAGGAGGAGCGTAGTCAATGGGACTACCTTGGTATCGAGTACACACAGTCGTTCTGAACGATCCAGGGCGGCTGATTTCTGTACACCTAATGCATACAGCCCTTGTAGCAGGCTGGGCTGGTTCGATGGCTTTGTACGAACTGGCTATTTTCGATCCCAGCGATCCTGTTCTTAACCCTATGTGGCGGCAAGGGATGTTCGTACTGCCCTTCATGGCGCGCCTAGGTGTGACTCAATCATGGGGCGGTTGGAACGTTACAGGTGGACCCGCCACCGATCCTGGTATATGGTCTTTTGAAGGCGTTGCTGCTGCCCACATTGTTCTCTCCGGTCTGCTGTTCCTAGCTTCCGTCTGGCATTGGGTTTACTGGGATTTGGAACTATTCCAAGATCCTCGTACTGGTGAGCCTGCTTTGGACTTGCCAAAGATGTTTGGTATCCATTTATTCTTGTCTGGTCTGCTTTGCTTTGGCTTTGGTGCTTTTCACCTTACAGGGCTGTTTGGCCCTGGAATGTGGGTTTCTGATGCTTACGGCGTAACTGGTCACGTCCAAGCCGTAGCGCCGGAGTGGGGACCAGCAGGCTTTAACCCGTTTAACCCTGGTGGCGTGGTCGCTCACCATATTGCGGCGGGAGTCGTCGGCATCATTGCTGGTTTATTCCACCTGACAGTTCGACCCCCCGAACGGCTTTATAAAGCTCTGCGGATGGGGAACATTGAAACCGTACTTTCCAGCAGTATTGCAGCAGTATTCTTTGCTGCCTTCGTTGTTGCTGGTACGATGTGGTACGGTCACGCCACTACCCCAATTGAACTGTTTGGCCCTACCCGTTACCAGTGGGATCAAAACTATTTCCAACAAGAAATCCAGCGGCGCGTTCAAGCTAGCGTAGCAGACGGTGCAAGCCTATCCGAAGCTTGGTCAGAGATTCCAGAAAAACTGGCCTTCTACGACTATGTGGGCAACAACCCTGCTAAAGGTGGTTTGTTCCGCGTAGGTCCGATGGATAAAGGTGACGGTATTGCTCAATCTTGGCTAGGTCACCCAGTATTTAAAGATAGTGAAGGCAGAGAGTTGACAGTGCGTCGTCTGCCCAACTTCTTTGAAACCTTCCCAGTGGTCTTGACCGACGCAGATGGTGTTGTCCGCGCCGATATTCCTTTCCGTCGGGCAGAATCTAAGTACAGCTTCGAGCAAGCTGGTGTAACCGCCAGTTTCTATGGTGGTGCGTTGGATGGTCAGACATTCGACGAACCAGCCGCAGTGAAGAGATATGCTCGCCGCGCCCAACTTGGTGAAGTATTTGAGTTTGACCGGGAAGCCTTAAACTCTGACGGTGTGTTCCGCACCAGCCCCAGAGGTTGGTTTACCTTCGGACACGCCACATTTGCTTTGCTATTCTTCTTTGGTCATCTTTGGCATGGCTCGCGCACCCTCTTCCGGGATGTGTTTGCTGGTGTTGATGCTGACTTGGAAGAGCAGGTCGAATGGGGACTGTTCCAGAAAGTGGGTGACAAGACAACCCGCCGCAAGGAAGCAGTATAAAGATTCAGGAAAAAGTGTTAAGAACGGTTACATAACTAACCTTGGAATCTAGTTCATTGGTAGTTTGTTACACCGTTCTTTTCCTTGCTTGGTAGACTAACAGTATGAAAGCATCGAATTAGGAATTTGTAATATGGAAGCCGTTGCTTACATTTTGATTCTCGCTCTCGCTATTGGTACCCTTTTCTTTGCGATCGCTTTTCGCGAACCCCCTCGAATTGAGAAAAAGTAGTTTACCGCTACTTGTCTGTCAAAATTGCTAGGTTAGAATCCGATTTTAAAACCGCTGCTACCCCCAAGGGTAGCAGCGGATATTCACATATTTATGAAGCGTGTTCGTGCGCGCGTTGCCGCAGGCGCGCAGTTGTTGGCGAGAGCGATCAAGCGGCTTGGAAAAACAATTACGAATTACGTAGAGCCAAACCCAACTCGTGCGACTATTACGAATTACGAATTATGCAGTGTCCTTTTTGCCAGCATCCAGATAATCGGGTACTTGAATCACGCTCAGCTGAAGCCGGACAAAGTATCCGCCGCCGACGGGAATGTTTAAAATGCCAACGTCGCTTCACTACTTACGAACGTATTGAGTTTGTACCAATTACAGTCCTCAAGCAGAACGGGGAACGGGAATCTTTTGATCGCTCAAAAGTCTTGCGGGGAATTGTGCGGGCTTGCCAGAAAACTGGGATTCCATCTGGGCGAATGGAAACAATAGTAGATGAAATTGAATCCCAATTGCAACAGCGAACTGTAAAAGAAGTCAGCAGTCTGGAAATTGGAGAACTAGTACTCCAGCACTTAAAATCGCTCAGTGAAGTAGCTTACGTGCGTTTTGCTTCTGTATATCGCCAGTTCCAAAAAATTCGAGATTTTGTTGAGACATTAGACGATCTTTCGCGTGAAAATGACTCCGAAAGCACTTTAGCAGCAGAGTACTCCTCTTGTAGAGAGTCACTAGCCCAAAAGACTTATGCCGGAAATTCTCCTAGCGCGGAACAATCTCATTCAAATTATAATTTCACTCATTCCTAACGCTCAGGTATAATTATGGTTCTGTACTCTAATAACATTTAGATTCAGTTCTCCTACGCTAGGATGGAATTAGAGATGTAGTTGTAATTTGCCTATAGTCGGCTTGCATATACATCGATAGGAGGAAAATCCTTTCAAAGACTATTCCCAGGAAACAACCAGCATGGTCAATCAGAAATTAAATACTACAGAAATTGGTTTTACACACGACGATTTCGCAGCTCTACTCGACAAGTACGACTATCACTTCAGCCCCGGTGATATCGTAGCAGGTACGGTATTCAGTATAGAGCCAAGGGGCGCTCTGATTGACATTGGTGCTAAAACGGCAGCATACATTCCGATTCAGGAAATGTCGATTAATCGGGTAGATGCTCCAGAAGAAGTTTTGCAGTCGAATGAAACACGGGAATTTTTCATCCTCACCGATGAAAATGAAGATGGACAGCTAACTCTTTCGATTCGCCGCATTGAATATATGCGGGCTTGGGAGCGAGTACGGCAATTACAAACTGAAGATGCCACAGTGCGATCGCTTGTATTTGCCACTAATCGTGGTGGAGCATTAGTCAGGATTGAAGGCTTACGTGGTTTTATCCCCGGCTCTCACATCAGCACCCGCAAGCCAAAAGAAGAATTGGTAAGTGAAGAACTGCCATTGAAATTTTTGGAAGTTGATGAAGACCGTAACCGCCTAGTTCTTTCCCACCGCCGCGCCTTAGTAGAACGGAAGATGAACAGGCTGGAGGTTGGCGAGGTAGTAATTGGTACTGTACGCGGTATCAAGCCATACGGTGCGTTCATCGATATTGGTGGTGTTAGCGGTCTGCTACACATCTCCGAGATTTCTCACGACCACATTGATACGCCTCATAGCGTGTTCAATGTCAATGATGAAGTGAAAGTGATGATCATTGACTTGGATGCGGAACGGGGTCGGATCTCGTTGTCCACCAAGCAATTAGAGCCAGAACCAGGCGATATGATCAAAAATCGTGATCTGGTATACGACAAGGCAGAGGAAATGGCTGCTAAGTACCGCGAACAGTTGCTAGCTAAACAGCAAGGAATTGATCTTGCTACATCTGAGGCTGAAACTGAAGCAGTAGCTGAAGTACCAGAAGCAGTAGCTGAAGTACCGGAAGCAGTAGCTGAAGTGCCGGAAGCAGTAGCTGAAGAAGAAATACCACTAGCAACTGAAGAAGAAGATTTACCAGCAGCAGTGGAATAAAGTAGCGGACGTACAGACGTGCCTATGCGTGTCTCTACAATCTTTGTAAAAGAGGGTTAACCCTCTTTTTTTATGGCTGTAGAGACGTTGCAATGCAACTCTAAAATCTAAAATCTTAAGAGTGGGGTAATTCTTTGGTAACAATTCAATGTAAAGGCGTTAAATTTGCCAATATCCAAGCAATTGTATTTGACAAAGACGGTACTCTGGAAGATTCAGAAGCATATTTACGGAATTTGGGACAAAAGCGATCGCGCCTAATTGATGCTCAAATTCCCGGCATTGGCGAACCGCTATTAATGGCATTTGGCATCAATGGCAATAGCCTCGATCCTACAGGTTTGTTAGCCGTAGGCAGTCGGCGGGAAACAGAAATTGCTGCTGCTGCATATATTGCTGAGACTGGTAAGGGGTGGTTGGAGTCATTAGCTCTAGCCCGTCGTGCTTTTGAGGAAGCAGATCAATATATTGGCACAGCCCCTTCACCTCTGTTTGTGGGTAGCTTAGAGGTGCTAAAGTATCTATCCGAAGCCGGATTGAAACTAGGAATTCTTTCAGCTGCTTCAACAGAAAGAGTACGTGCCTTTGCCCTGCGCCATCAACTGCAAGATTACGTTCAACTGCAAATGGGAGTCGATTCTGCTGAACTAAGTAAACCCAATCCAGCTTTATTCTTACAAGCTTGCCAAGCTCTAGGTGTTGAACCCGGCGCTACGTTGATGGTTGGAGATTCTGCTGGTGACATAGAAATGGCGCGGAATGCTGGCGCTGCTGGTTGTATTGGCATCTATTGGGGTAAACTAGTTGCAGCCCATTTACAGACAGCAGATGTGGCGATCGCTTCTCTCGATCAAATCCAAATCAGCCAGTAAGGTAATGGAAATGATGAATTATGAATGATGAACGCTGAAAAATTCATCATTAATCGTTTAGAATCGATCATTATTTTCGCCACTCACCCGTCTTCTTCCAAACTTCATACACAATTCACACTTACATTGCACTCATCTTATCGATCTAAGATTAAAATTTTTACAAACAATTTGCTTAAAATAAGCTAATATACTCAGCCTATTCAGCTATGTTGTAGAAGCTGAAGGCATGGCAACTACCCAATAGAGGCAATGCTGTTACGTTCGCTGATTAAAGTAGCTAAACTCAGGGCAAAAACTTAGTTACACTAGCAACATCCAAGGAGGATCTGCCTTTGTCTCGCCGCTACCTATTTACGTCAGAATCAGTTACTGAAGGTCATCCAGATAAAATCTGCGATCAGATTTCCGACACTATTTTAGATGCGCTACTGACACAAGACCCCAGTAGCCGAGTGGCAGCAGAAGTAGTTGTCAATACAGGATTAGTATTAGTTACAGGTGAAATTACTAGCAAGGCTCAGGTAAATTACGTTAATCTAGTCCGGCAGAAAATTGCCGAAATTGGTTACACCGATGCTGTCAATGGCTTTTGTTCCAATAGCTGCTCCGTTCTAGTAGCTCTAGATGAACAATCTCCTGATATTGCTCAAGGTGTTAACACCGCTCAAGAAAGCCGAGAACAGGATAGCGAGGAAAAATTTGACTCCATTGGCGCTGGTGACCAGGGGATCATGTTTGGTTTTGCTTGTAACGAAACTCCCGAACTGATGCCACTACCCATCAGTCTCGCCCACCGGATTGCTCGGCGTTTAGCAGCAGTCCGCAAAACTGGTCAACTGGCTTACTTGCGTCCAGATGGGAAAACTCAAGTGACCATTGCTTATGAAGGTGGTCGTCCAGTGGGAATTGATACAATTTTGATTTCCACTCAACACGCACCTACCATCGGCGACATCACTGATGAAGCAGCAGTGCAAGCCAAGATTAAAGAAGATCTGTGGTCAGCAGTAGTAGAACCAGTTTTTGCAGATATTGACATTCAACCCGATAGCGAAACCCGGTTTTTGGTTAATCCTACTGGAAAGTTTGTTATTGGTGGTCCCCAAGGCGATTCCGGTCTGACAGGACGCAAAATTATTGTTGATACCTATGGTGGCTACTCCAGGCACGGAGGCGGGGCATTTTCTGGTAAAGATCCAACTAAAGTAGATCGTAGTGCTGCCTATGCTTGCCGTTATGTCGCTAAGAATATTGTTGCTGCCGGACTAGCAGATAAGTGCGAAGTTCAGTTGAGTTATGCAATTGGTGTAGCGCGACCAGTCAGCATTCTAGTGGAAACTTTCGGCACTGGCAAGATTGACGACGATCGCTTGCTTGAGTTGGTGAAAGAGCATTTTGAACTGCGTCCTGCTGGAATTATTCACGCCTTTAAATTGCGTCACCTCTCAGCAGAAAAGAATGGGCGCTTCTATCAAGATGTCGCTGCTTATGGTCACTTTGGGCGCAGCGATCTTGAGTTGCCTTGGGAAAAGACAGATAAAGCTGAGGTGTTGAAAGCAGCACTGAATCAGCCAGTCTCAGCTGTTGTGGGATAATCCATTTTAGATTTTGGATTTTGGATTTTAGATTCGGGGCTACTAGTTAGAACTACGACATTTATGAGACTGACAAGCACCCTAATAATCCAAAATCTAAAATCTAAAATTCCTCACTTCTCGCCCCTGATATGCAAGATTGGAAACAACAGGCCAGGAAGCTAAAAAAAGAAACTTATGTCATCTACCTTGCCTGTAAAGATTCCAGAGTTCCTTGGTATGCGAGGACATTGGCCGCGATCGTTGTGGCTTATGCCCTCAGTCCAATCGACTTAATTCCAGACATAATTCCTGTAATTGGATATCTGGACGATCTGATATTGGTACCATTGGGAATAATTCTAGTTATACGAATGATTCCCCCAAAGGTTTTAGAAGAATGCCGCCAACAGGCTGAAGTCGCAATTAATAAAGCTACCCCTAAAAGTTGGATAGCAGCTGTCGTAATCGTTGCTATCTGGTTGCTTTTGGGGGCTTTTGCCGTTATCTGGCTAGGAAATCTTTTAAACTGAAGTTCCCCTTTGACAAAAAAGCGTAGTGTATGCCTAGGAAGGCTTTTGGTGATTTAAACTCAGCCTTCACTGTGTACAAATCAGGCTAATATCTAGCAAATCTATTGCTCTTTGTTGCACTATCGTTGGTGCAGTAATCTTATTAAAAGTAAAATTAGCTCCCGCAACAGTCGATTGAATTTTATTCTTAACAACAGTTGCTAAATCTGCTAATAAAGTTTGGAAACTATGAACAGGTAAATCCGAATTAGTACGTTTTTTTAACGTTAGCTTTAGCTTTATCACTTTTTTGTGCGCTTGTAACAACAGATTCTTTTTTAATTTCTGCACTAGACCAATCATCCTCATCAAAAAGAATTGGTGCTATATGTTGGCGCATATGCCATTCGACATAATAAGCTAGCAAACATAAAAAGATTTGGG
>DATNQH010000173.1:0-23572 GCA_036704105.1 Leptolyngbyaceae cyanobacterium
TGGAAAAACAGTTAATTTTTGTTTTAATTTTTCTGGGATAAATTCAAAAAAGTTTATGAATTTGATTGACAAGCAAACGCTAATTCCCCAAGCTCAGTATGCGAAGACATTACGTTCGCTTCTGCCTGAAGAAGCATTTACACCCGATCCCAGTAAATTAGTCTTATTATTTATTAATCTGGCAATATTAATTTTAGGCTGGGAGATCGCCCAACGGCTGGATAGTTGGTCATTATATCTTTTATGGCTTTATTTACCTTTAGCAGTGGTAATGGGAAATAGCGTCATTCTCTTGCTATTTAGTTCCCACGATCTGATGCATGGTAGCGTAATTAGAAATTCCCGACTGATTTATATCCTTAGCTTTATAGGGTTATCGATGTTTTGGATGCCTACGACTTTATGGAAAGTTGTTCACAACAAAGTGCATCACAATAACACGAATTCCTTAGCCGATCCTGATCGCAATTACTTATACGATCAGCCTAACACCTGGGGAAAATGGATCCAGAATCTGTTTGTACCTTCTAGTGAAGTAAACCTTATAGGATTAACAGTGGGAATGGCGACAGCATGGGGAGTCCATACTTTCCGCAATTTGACTTCTGTAGTGTTGTTTAATTGTGAATCAGTCGATTATGTTCCTGCTGCTTTTAAAGTCAGTACTAAAGAACGTCGGAAGATTGCTGGTGAATTTATTGGAATTTTAATGATTCATCTGACTATCTTGGCATATCTGAAGTTTAGCCTACTAAAACTTGTGTTTAGTTACTTTTTACCCATTGGTATCGGCTATGCGGGAGTGATGTTTTATATTTATACGAATCATATGCTTTGCCAGATGACAAACGTTAATGACCCATTGCTTAATAGTCTTTCTTTACGGATGCCTAAAATATTTGATAAATTGCATTTAAATTTTTCTTACCATACAGAACATCATATTTTCCCTGGACTTAACTCTGACTATTATCCAATGGTTCAAAAGTTATTAAAAATTCACTATCCTGACCGCATCAATTTATTGAATGCTAATGATGCTTGGCGCTTACTAATGCAAACTCCAAGACATTACAAAAATGAAAATACCTTTGCAGATTGGTCAGGAGAAAATTATGTTACTTGCCCTCTAAGCCAAGAATCTAAACTGACTTAGTGTCGAGATAACTGTTGTAGATATGTCGAGCTAACCTAAACAAACAGACGTTGCATAATCAAAGAATGCAACGTCTTTTATTTTAATTAGCTAATAATGCGAATTTTTTATATATTTCAGCATTGCCAAAGAAAAGCAACCTGTTCTTTATGTTCTGGACATTGCACAATGTAACCTTCTCCATAATCACCCCACGCATAGGGTTCTGGTCCTAACTGAAACACAAATTGATTCATTGATTGGTTGCAAGTAGGACAATTTGGATATCTAGGGAATTGTACCCAGTCAGCCCAACCTGCTAACTTATCACTATACAGATAAAGTTCGTTGATCAAAATATCTTCTTCGTCTTTATCTAGCATGACCCCAAGTGTGTAAAGTTCATCCAAATTTGGGTAGTCGTCTACCTCTGACCAACCAACAATTAGCTGAGGCTCAAATAAACCTTCTATTTTAGGAATTTCAAAAGTTGCAGAAACATTAGTTGGTTGCACAATCCTAATAAATTGACATCGAGAGAATGCATCCCAACCATCACATTCACTTTCACAGCTAGTAATTCTTTTAAGTTTAATTTTTCCAATATCGCCTTCCCAATCTACAAACTTCCACCATCCTTGTACGATATTTTCAGGTAAATTTTTTATTATAGTTTCACATTCCTCAACCGTCCTTCCATACAATCCAGTCTCTTGCTCAATCTCAGATACATTTGTGCAGAAAAAGAATTGTAATATTCCACTACCGAATCTACTTTTCAAATTTTTAGGAAGTTCGTCTAGGTTGAGCTGAAGAAACAATTGCATAGGCTTGCTACAGTTTGGGCAAGTAGGGTACTCTTCACCTTCATTCAGCCAAGGTTTCCCAGCATATTTTGATGCTGTTATCGCCCCATCACCTTCTTGTACAATAGGCTTCCATGCTTTTCGCTTCAGATGACTCAACTTGCTTTTTAGTATCTCTAACTTAAAATTATTAGATTGCATATATACCCCTGCTAGCTTTTCTGTGTACGGGCGGGTTTGTGAATAGTTTTTAGTTTTGAATGTTGAGTTTTAAGTTATACAAGTGGCTATAACTCAAAACTTAAAACTTAAAACTTAAAACGACTAGATTCCAGTCCTTACTGCGATTGTCTGCGTTAAAAAAACTATTTATAATTTTGTAACTGGAACTCTATCTTTCCTCTTTTGATTACAATACATTACTAAAAACGCAAACAACGCAATCCCAACAAGATATTTAAGCGGTTCAGGAACTAAGGGACTAGGAGAGAAAAATCCCTCAATTGTCCCAGCAATAATTAACATTGGCACAATTGCAAAAACTAAGTGAACTGCGCGTTCTCCATATAATTTCAACGCATCTATCCGCCGATATTTACCCGGAAACAAAATTGCTCTGGCGATTAAAAGTCCTGCACCGCCAGCAAAAAATATCGCAGGCAATTCCAACGAACCATGTGGAAACACAAAAGCCCAAAAAGGATAGGCAAGATTATTTTGTCCGACTAAAGTTGCAACAGCACCAATACTTAAGCCATTAAATACCAACAAAAATACTGTATATATTCCAGCCGTGATTCCCCCAGCCACAGCACCAAAAGACACGGACAAATTATTCATCATAATACTACTAGAAGCCAGAGGTTCAACTCCAACAATTGAACCCATCCAAAGTTGATGCTCGTCACGCACTTTTCTAATCAAGTTCTCTGGTACGATTAATGATATAAAGGTGGGATCTTGCCATGCATACCACCAAGCAACAATTGCCCCTAAAAGAAAAAGACTCGTTGCTAGGGCAATATATCCTGCATTCTGCTGCACTACACTAGGTAAACCCCAGCGATAAAAATCAACTAGCGCTTGCCATTCCTGTCGCCGCGAACCTTGGTAAATCTGGTTATAGCCACGAGTGGTGAGGACTTGTAAATTTTGAATAATAATATTTCCGGCTTTCTGAGTCCTAGCACGGGCTAAATCTGCCGCTACTGAACGATATAGACTAGCTAACTCCCTAATGTCATCAGAACGTATCGACTTTATCCCTTTTTTTTCCACTTGTCTTAATAAAGCATCCTGCCGTTTCCAGAAGAGTTCTCGCCGTGCAATCCAACGCTGAATGTTCATAAATTTTAAGAATAATTGGTAACAACTAACTAAAGATAACTGCAATTATTTGGGCAGACTATATATATCTGCCTTTACTTAAGGGAAAGTTGAATTATGTCCCAAAGCTTCAGTTCTCCCAGTCCGATGCAACCACTCAGTATCGGTAATGTTGTCACTGCGGGACTACGAATTTATCGCTCTCATCTCAAGTCTTATTTTCTGTTAGCGCTGAAAGCTTACTTGTGGATACTGGTTCCAGTTTATGGTTGGGCAAAATTTTATGCGATTTGCGGGCTGCTTTCGCGCTTAGCTTTTGGTGAACTAGTTAATCAACCTGAAAGTATCGAAGCAGGTAGTCGATATGTTAATTCCAAGCTGTGGCAATTTTTAGTTACATTTCTCTTAATGTTCCTAATTGGAGTAGGAATTTTCATTGGTTTTGTCATTCTAGTTGCAATTTTCGCGGCGATATTTGCTGGCTTAGCTGCTGTAGCAAATATTCCTATAGTTCTTGGATTTACAGTTCCTACAGTTTTGCTGATCGTAGTTTCTGCGCTCGTTCCTATCATCATTATGTTATGGCTAATAACACGGTTCTTTGTTGTGGTTGTTCCCTTAGCAATTGAGGAAAATGTTAATGGCAGTTCAACAATTAATCGCAGTTGGAACTTAACTAAGGGATACGTTGGGCGAATTTTAGTGATTATTTTTGTAGCTTTTTTGATTACATTGCCAATCGAAATTGCTTCGGAAGTTTTAAACCGTATCATTGAAACAATTATTTCTTACTTTTTACAACAAGATTCTTCTGAGTTAAACTTGTTGGGATTGTTGATAACTCTGAGTCTTACTCTATTAAGTGGGGCAGTAGTTATGCCATTTTGGCAAGCAATTAAAGCTGTTTTATACTACGATATCCGCACGCGGCGGGAAGGTTTGGGCTTGAAGTTACGCGATCACAACATTTAGCTATGGACATTTTTAATCGCATAACCCATGAAACACCTGAAAGCGTAGAACTAGAGTTCACCCTAGCAGGAATTGGCAGTCGCGCCTGGGCAGTATTAATTGACTATCACATATTAGGTCTACTCGCAGTGGTATTCCTAATTGTTTGGAGTATCATTTCCTATCAACTGCTGGATACCTTTAGCAGGCTGTTTCGTAGTGCAGATATTGGACTATGGTTGGTTGCGATCGCTCTATTAGTAATGTTCTTTCTTTACACCGGATACTTTGTCTTATTTGAAACTCTATGGCAAGGACAAACACCGGGTAAACGCTTTGCCAAAATTCGTGTAGTTAGAGATGATGGTAGACCGATTAGTATTGGACAAGCAACATTGCGATCGCTGCTGCGCGCATTTGACGACAGCTTATTCATCGGTGCATTTATGATTATGCTCACCCGCAAAGAAAAGCGCTTGGGAGATGTCGTCGCTGGAACGATTGTAATTCAAGCAGAATCACCCCAAGCAGCAGCAAACTTTCCTATTTCCGAGCCAGCTAACAATTTAGCGCCGCAGTTACTATACGAAACAGATTTTTCCCAGTTACTACCGGATGACTTCGCCGTTATTCGTGAATATTTGCAGCGACGCAAGGCAATGACACTCAAAGCGAGAGAACAGCTGAGTCTCCAACTTGCTGGGCAAGCTAAAAATATTATCGGCTTGGAAAAACTACCACCAGCCGTTACCCCCGATATTTTTTTAGAAGCAATTTATTTGGCATACCAAAACGAAAAGACATTGTAGAGACGTTGCATTGCAACGTCTCTACAGGTTTTTATCAGCCGATTCCAGGTATCAAGCCACCGCTGAGGCGCTTCAAGGCGCGTCCAACTACGTCACCGTAACCCAACTCGCCGCACATGATTTGACCCATGCGTTCGGTAGCAGAGGGGCGCTTAACACCCACTTTATAGCCAATACCAGGAACGCGATAAAACACTCCTGCTAGTTTTTGCGCCCAGGCCATATCAGAACCCCATTGTTCGTTGATAACTTGGCTGTATTTGTCTAGGGCGTTCATGTCACCTGCTAAAGCGCCATCAATTGCTTCGGCTGCCTTCAACCCGCTAAAAATCGAGGGGCGAATACCTTCAGCTGTAAACGGATCGACCACACAAGCGGCTTCGCCTGCTAAAATTGCATTTTGAGTATGCAGTTGTTGAGTACCATCCCAAAGGCAAAGAGGATGTCCGTACTGCTTGCAAGTTTTAAGCTCGACACCAAACATCGTCGCATATTCACCCAGAATTCCCTTAAAGTCTTGCCCTTCACCACCCCGGAACGTACCGATACCAATCGAATAGCCATCAGCCTTGGGGAAGTTCCAAATATAGCCGTTTTTGACCATGCCAAACTCGAAATGGGCAATGTTGGGGTGTTGGACGTTGGCAGAGGCTTCAGCTTCTAATGCCCCCCCTAAACGGCGTTTGCGGTCTTTGAACCCCAACCATTTTGCCATTGGCCCCTTAGCACCATCAGCAGCAATGAGATAGCGACCTTCAAATGTACCGTTGGCTGTATTAACGTGCCAGCGATCACCCTTAAACTCAATGCCCTTGACTTCCGTCTTGTCTTTGAGTTCAGCCCCTTGTTTTTGTGCCTGCTGAACCAAGAAGTGGTCGAAAACGTCCCGCCGCACCATCCACATCGGTTCTGGTGTATTTAGTTCAGCTTGCACGGCATCGTCCATTTTCCAGGTGTAGCGAATTGTGTTTACCTTAACGGAAATGGCTGGGTCAAAGTCAAAGTCAAACCATTTGGCGATCATAGGTGAAACCCCACCTCCACATGGTTTATAGCGTGGGAGCGATTCTTTTTCTAACACTAAAACCGAACGCCCGCGCTTAGCTAAATGATATGCCGCTGTTCCACCAGCTGGACCGGAGCCGACGATGATGCAATCGTACATAAGTCAGAAATTTTGCTCTTAAATTCTCTATCTTTATCTGGGTTAGATAGTCTTAACAGACCTTAACTATTTTGCCTGTATAATGCTCAAAATTCATAGTCATACCATTTTGGATTCTAGATTTTAGATTTTGGATTTGGTAAACGCTTGCTAGTCATAAGTTTTAGCAAGCCTTTAGGTTGCAGCCATAAAATCAAATGGTATCAGTATGTATAGATTATCTTTGAAAGATAAAAAAAACCCCCCTAGCGCTCATGGGGGTATAGGCAAACACCTACGAGCGAAGGGCGCTCTTAACTAAAGGTTTAGTTTATACAGTTGAGATCTCTTTCTCTTTTTCTGCTAGCAGCTCGTTAATTTTGGCAGTGTATTTATCAGTCAGCTTTTGCAGCTTATCCTGTAGATCTTGTGCTTCATCTTCAGAAACCTCGCTGTTTTTCTCCTGCTTGCGGATGGTATCCACACCATCGCGGCGGATATTGCGAATCGCAACTCTCCCCTCTTCAGCATACTTAGCAGCGAGTTTGACGAATTCTTTGCGGCGATCGCTTGTCAATGGCGGAATATTCAACCGCACCATAGAACCATCATTATTCGGATTGAGTCCCACATCCGACATTGAAATTGCTTTTTCAATTAAGTTGAGGGTATTACGGTCATACGGTTGAATTGTAATCGTAGTCGAATCAGGGGTACTAATATTCGCTAGGGATTTCAGCGGTGTAGGGGAACCGTAATATTCCACCATCACCCGATCCAATAAAGATGCATTAGCACGACCAGTACGAATCGTGTTAAAAGATCGTTGAGTTGCCTCAACCGTTTTTTGCATCGAACTCTCAGCTTCAGCTAACTTCACAAAAACCTCCCACAATCGTCCCTATAGATTCTCCTATCACGGCTCGACGGATATTACCTCTAACCGACAGGTCAAATACCAGAATAGGGATGTTATTCTCTTTACACAAGGCGATCGCTGTACTATCCATTACCCGTAAGTCTTGCGTCAGTACGTGCCCGTAAGTCAAGCTTTGATAGCGCTTGGCTGTCGGATTGACATGAGGATCGGAATCATATATACCATCTACCTTGGTAGCTTTAAAAATTACCTCGGCATCAATTTCTGCAGCTCTCAAGGCAGCAGTAGTATCAGTAGTGAAGAAAGGATTACCCGAACCCGCACCAAAAATTACCACCCGTCCTTTTTCTAGGTGACGGATGGCGCGACGGCGGATATAAGGTTCTGCCACTTCTTGCATAGCGATCGCTGTCTGTACTCGTGTCTGCACCCCAATTCGTTCCAAGCAATCCTGAAGCGTTAGGGCGTTCATTACAGTAGCAATCATACCAATATAGTCCCCGGTTGCCCGATCCATACCAGCTGCCGAAGCCTTAACGCCGCGAAAAATATTGCCACCACCTACTACAATAGCGACCTGAATGCCCATGTTAACAACTTCTGCTACTTCGGCCGCAATTTCTTCCACTATTGCTGGGTCTATACCATAACCCAAGTTGCCCATCAAAGCTTCACCGCTGAGCTTGAGTAAAACCCGCTTGTAAGGATTCATCATACATTTAAATTTAGTTCATAATTGCCTTCAATTTAAGATAGCAGTAGAGTGGCTCTGTGTCTCTAGTTAACACTATTGCATATTTACTGCTAATATAGCTGGCTTAATATCATCAATTGAGCTTGATTGCAAATAGCATATTATTTATTGCGCGTGAAAGCTACAGGCGTTTTTTTGCCTTAAAACTTTCACGACAATACAATCAATCTGTAGTATGGGCAGGTTTTGAAAAAATTGTCTGTGATCGCATTAGTAAGTTGGTTAAACCTGCCCCAACGAAAAATATTCCTACTAAGCCTGACAAACAATTGCTAAGAGCTAATCGCTTTTACCAGCTTTGAGCTAAAGCTTGATAACCGATTAGTTTATACACCAATTTTGCTGATGTAAACTGTGAAACAACTGAATCTACAATTGGTGCTAATTCCATAACATCCATGCCAATAACTTGATGAGTTTCTATCACTTGATGTAAAAATGAAGTGATAGAATACCAATTCAAACCGCCTGGTTCCGGAGTGCCAACACCAGGAATAAGAGTCGGATCGATGCCATCTAGATCGATGGTAAGAAAAACTTTTTCAGTCGGGATAGATGCGATCGCTCTTTCGATCCAATCTGGTTGACTAGCAATTTCTCGCGCCCGAAAGACAGTGAGATTTTTTTCCTTAATTAAGTCTGCTTCTTCTTTACAAATAGCCCGAATTCCTATCTGTACTGTCGGCAAACCCATATCGACAACTCGCCGCATTATGCAAGCATGATTGTGAATTGAGCCTTCGTATTCGTGGCGTAAATCGCCGTGTGCATCGATTTGCACAACGGTAAAAGGTTCATCTGGATAAGCCCCACGATAGGCGGCGACAACACCAGTAGTGATGCTGTGTTCCCCACCCAAAGCAATGACGAATTTCCCATCCTGGATCAGCTTGTACACTGTTTGTTGAGTGACTTGCAGCATATGTTCGGCTGAAACTTGCTCGTGGCGGGTGTCTGCGATCGCTTCGTGAGTGTAAATTCCTACATCACAACCAATTTCCCTATCCAGTTCTTCGTCGTAATATTCTACTTGGTGCGAAGCCTCTAGAATCGCATCTGGCCCATTTTCACAGCCCCGACGATAGGTAGTTGTAGCCTCGTAGGGAATGGGTAAGATAACAACTTTGGCAGCATCATAATTTGCTGCTACATCAGAGCCAAGGAATGGCATTACCAAAGTAGAAGTTTGTGTCAGCATGACTGGAAGATATCGAGTAGCAACACGATCAATACTAGTAGCTAGAGAATTAAGTGACGAGTAGAGACGTAGCAGTGCTACGTCTCAAGTGAGTGGCGAGTGACAAGTGGTGAGCAAGGGTGTAAAGATTTGTCACAATAGAAAAGGTAATAGGTAGCAATTTGCCTGTACTAAAGCGTTTAAAATCCTCAAACCATTTCGGGCTATTGGATTAACAATCTAAAATTGTCTCACCATCCATGAATTCTTCGTTTACAAATACATCTATCTCACTCAACCCTACGCAAACTTGGACTTGGCAAGAATTTTCAATCTGCTATCAACAGCAAGGCAACTCAGGGCCAGCTGTTATTCTGGTGCATGGTTTTGGGGCTTCTTGGCAACATTGGCGTAAAAACATCCCGGTTCTAGCAGAAAATTGTAGAGTGTATGCGATCGACTTAATCGGCTTTGGTAATTCTGCCAAACCAATTCCGGGAGAGTTAGTACCAGGAGAGCAAATTTTATACTCATTTGAAACCTGGGGCCAGCAAATTGCTGATTTTTGCCGCGAGGTGGTTGGTGAACCAGCTTTTTTAGTAGGTAACTCTGTTGGCTGCATTGCCGTTATGCAAGCAGCAGTATATGCCCCAGCTCTGGCTTTGGGTGTTGCTATGCTAAACTGTTCGCTGCGATTGTTACACGATCGCAAGCGTGGTGGTTTGCCTTGGTATAGACGCTTCGGAGCGCCTCTAATCCAACGTCTGCTAGGAGTCAAACCAATTGCTCAGTTCTTCTTTGGGCAACTTGCCAAGCCGAAAACTGTGCGAAAAATTCTCAACCAAGCCTATGCTCATCCGGAAGCGGTGACAGATGAGTTAGTAGATATTCTCATGGCTCCTGCGACAGATCCAGCAGCTGTGGCTGTATTCGTCGCCTTCACAGCTTATTCTCAAGGCCCTTTGCCTGAAGACCTTCTACCAATTTTACCTTGCCCAGCAATTTTATTATGGGGAACAGCCGATCCTTGGGAACCAGTAGATTTGGGGCGAGAGTTGGCTAATTTCCCCCAAGTACAAAAGTTTATTCCCTTAGAAGGTTTAGGGCATTGTCCCCAAGATGAAGCACCAGAGATAGTAAATCCAATCTTGCTTGATTGGATCGTGAATTCTAAATGCTGAATGCTGAATGCTAAATTACAGAAGCTAAAAACTTCTACAATTCATCATTCATAATTCATCATTAATCATTTTTTTGCAGCCAGTCTTTTCCTAGCTGAATGGTGACATCAGAATTGAGGTTTCCGGTGCTTTCAACCCGAACTTCACCGATACTGAGAAGGTTACGAATGCTTTCGGCACTATTGGAGTCACCTTGCTGAGCAACAATGTGAGTTGTGTCTAGAGGTTCAGACCAAGATTTGGCGAGATAAACATTGCGATAGCCTGCTGCTTCTAGGTTTTTAATTAGCGATCGCGCGGCTTCATCGCTACCTGTACTATTAGCGATCGCTACTTTAATCTTGGCTGGATCGACGGCTGTTGATACTCCAGAGCTAAAAACGTCAAAGTGTTGAGTCATCATACTGGCAATTCGGTCTTTGTCTGGTAACCAATAGCTAGTTTTATATCTTCCTGCTTCACTAAACTGACCTGGTAACATCAACATTTGCACGTTGGAGCGATTTGTTTGCACCCCAAAACTTGCCAACGCCATTAACTCCTCCATCGATAAGTTAGTATCGATGTGAGACTGAACCACTGAAAGAATCTGCGGTACGCGCCCTAAAGTAGCTGGGGAAAGGGTTTGTTCCATTAGCGATCGCATTAACATTTGCTGTCGCTGAATCCGACCAATATCTCCATTCTCATCGTGGCGAAAACGCAGCAATTGTAGTGCTTGATTGCCGTTGAGATGCTGTTTTCCTGCTTTCAAATTGATGTATAGGTGTTGGCTATCATCTTGATACTTCATGTCTTTAGGGACATAAACAGTCACACCACCCAAAGCATCAACCAGCTTTTCTACACCTTGGACGTTAATGCGGATATAGCGATCAATTTGTACCCCATTTAAAAGTTCGCTGGTGGATTTAGCGCTCAGCGCAGGCCCACCTACAACGTTAGCAGTATTAATTTTGGTAACACCACGTCCCTCAACAACGGTACGGGTATCTCTAGGAATTGACAGAGCAGTTAATTTCCCGGTTGTAGGGTCAAACCGCAACAGAAGCATAGTGTCTGTCAAACCAGTGAAGGAATTGACTAAGGCTTGATATCCTTCCTTTTTGACTTGGGCGGTGGGTGTATTAAGATCTGTAGTGAGAACCTTTACTCCCAAAACTAAGATATTTACTGGCTGAGCTAGCTCTGTTATCCGCAAACTATTCTTAGTCAAGCGATCGCCGCGATCAAAAATTGCCCGATCTTCTGGGCTGAGTTGACTTTGCATCAACGGCTTAGTAGACAAAGAAAGAGCTAAAAGCGCTCCTGCTGTTGCTGAAAGTACCGCCACCCCGGAAAGCACAATTCCTCTCCACAGCCAACGCCCAGGCTTGTTTGACGGCATATGTTTTCTAAAATTTTTTGATGTATTTGTAGGATGGGAATTTTGCCCTGAAATTTTTTGCACTGATACAACTTCCTCACACTTAACTTTTGCAGCATAAATTACTAAGTTTTTAACATGACACTGCAAAAACGTATACCTAGTAGCTAGTTTTTTTTGTGAGCAGCTTATCTTCTCATATTCTAGCTACAGCCTATCTGGTAGCTTCTCCAAGGTTATCTGCTGCAAAATTCCTCAAGCAGACTGATTGCATACTTGCTACAGTTTTGACTAGCTATCTAGATTAATACTGATTTACATTCCAAGGGAAAACGAGTTGTCTTCGCTAATAGCGCTTTTTGATTATGATAAGTGCTTGCCAATTACTCGCTCTGCGAGAGTGGTGAACCCCGGTAAACGAACTGAGGAGCGGGAAGCAAGGCGAACCATTAACCAAATACTGACTAAAAAGTATCCAGATGTCAGTAAACTATTTAACACTAAAAGGCGCAAAGTTAAAAATTCTGACGTTTCTGCTCCAACATTCAATAGAAGATAGCCTAACAACCAACTAAACGCCAGAGTCACAGATAAGCGACTGACGGCTAGTGACTGGCGAGTGGAATTGTGAAGAGGTGATGGTAAGACTTTTACATCAAGGCAATCTTGATGTAGTTCTTTCTCCCACTCTCCTTTGTCTTTTGCTTCCTCCTTGTCTTTTGTCTCCTTACTACTTGCCACTCCTACGTCACCACTCGCCACTCGATTGTGGCGGTAGAGAGTCCACAGCGAAGGGAAGAAGCCAAGAATGGGAATTAGGTAGAACAATAGATATAAGTGTTTCAAGTCAGAATTTTCTAGATTGTCAATATTTTGTTCGATATTTTTCATAGTTAATTGTTGGAATCCTAAGTAGGGGGGATGAGTTATGGCTATCGAGTTAGAGATAATATGACCGCAAGGTAAATTTTGAGTTCGTTCGATCCCACAGTAGGCCAATGCAGAAACGCATAATTCTGGAATGGTGGCAGGCATTAACGCCTTTAGCGCGATTTTTAGCAATCGCACTGTTGGCTCCGCTGCTAGTACTCAACGCTTGGGCAATTTCTTCAATTTTTTATTACTTCAACTCGCTGATTGTTATTTTAGTCGCTGCCTCGTTGCTAGCATTTCTGCTCAACTATCCGGTTAGCTGGATGCAACGGCAAGGAGCGAGGCGGGAGCAAGTGGCTATCCTTGTTTTTTTGCTAGCTTTATCAGTTTTGTTGGCGTTGGGTGTAACACTCGTTCCTCTGGTGATCTCGCAAGCTCAGCAATTGGTTTTGCGCTTGCCAGAGTGGATCGATTCCGGACGCTATCAGTTAGTGTTGTTAAACGAGTGGGCTGAAAAACAGGGCTTTCCAATTAACCTTGATGCCTTGGTGGTGCAAATTAACGATCGCGTCAAGGGACAGTTGCAGGGAATTGCTGTCCAAGTCTTAAACTTGGCTGTGGTGACTGTCACCAGTCTGTTGGACTTCGGGTTGACGATGGTTTTAGCTTTCTATCTCTTGCAGCACGGTGATGAACTCTGGCAGAGTTTAATCGAATGGCTTCCCGAACGCATCCGACAGCCTTTTTCTCAGACACTACGCCTCAGCTTTCAAAATTACTTCATTGGACAGTTGATTTTTGGCATCTGCATGGGTTCTGCCCTCACTGCCATTTTCTTGTGGTTGAAAGTACCATTTGGTTTGCTGTTTGGTATCACAATTGGATTTATGGCACTGGTTCCCTTTGGTGGCACAGTGGGCATTGCCTTGACTACGTTGCTGGTAGCACTGCAAGATTTTTGGTTGGGCTTTCGGGTGTTAATTGCAGCTGTAATTGTCCAGCAAATTCTAGATAATTTAGTTGCGCCAAGAATTTTGGGAAGCGTGACGGGTTTAAACCCAGTTTGGATACTGGTTTCAGTTTTGACAGGAGCTAGAATCGGTGGATTATTGGGTGTAATTGTGGCAGTACCTATTGCTGTAGTGATCAAAACAGCTTTAGCGGCTGTGCGAGTGCATGGGGCTAAAAATGAAACAGCTTTACCTACAACTGAAGCAATCTCAAACGCCAGTCAAGTTACAGTCGAGGTAACTGAGCCGGAAAAAGATTTGCGTAACGCTCCACCTCTACCCACTGTTGAGGTGAAGCAGAAAAAATCAGTTGATAACTTGCCGTCGGAGGGGCTAGGGGCTAGGGGCTAACAAGTCTAAAGTTTGAATTATTAATTATGTCAGGATCTCGCCCACAGCCGTTGGCGATAGATCAATTTTTAATTCAGCATTCATAATTCACAATTTATTACAGTTCCCGTTTGATTATCTCGAAGAGTGTAGAAGAACGGGCAGTTAAAAATTATTTAAAATAACTGCTTATATTCTGCATTGCAACTTTTTATTACTATAGGTTCGTTTTCAGCATCTGCTGTGAGAACGTAGCTTAGCGATGGGATACAAAATTATTTATTGTTCGCGCTTGGAGGCGCGGGTTATATATTTAGCTTAAAAATAAATTAGTTGTTTAACTTGCAAGTACAAGTTTTATTAGTATTTATTCAGACTTGATATAAGTGATTTTACGATTATTTCGCTAAAAATTAATAATGTTAGTTTTATTGTTGCATAGAAGTACAGATGACGTTTTAATTCTTGCCTAAATAAGATTTATGTGAGTAAATCCTATTTAGCAATAAAAAAATGGCGGACATCTATTAATATATAGTCGTAACTTACTCGGTAAATTATGGCTTTTGCAGAGCTATCAATGCTCTGGATATGTTGCTATTTGAGTTATTATAGCAACCCTAAATGATTCGTAAATCTTTCTATTGGTTGTACGAGTGTCATTAATCATTAGTACAAAGGCGCTCTTACTAATGACTAATGACGACGGGGAGTATTTCGTGAATCAAATGGGATTGCTATAGAGTGAGTGCAATTGTAAAAATTATTGTTGATTACCAAGGAGCAATTGCTCCTGCTTTTATTCTAGTCCAGCTCAAACCTCATGCTGGTGTCAAAGTTAACTCGATTCTAAAATTATCTCAGGAGATTTAGTTTACCAAAACCGAACTCAACTGCATTGGTTGCAAAGCTTATTCGCAACAACTATCCATTTCAATTAAGAATTATGAATTATGAATTATGAATTATGAATTCATGATTCAGCATTCAACATTCAGCATCCGTAATTTTATTGCGGATTTACAATTGAACCCATAAATAAAACTGTTCCCGTCTGATTATCCCGAATAGCACAGAAGAACGGGCGATCAACATTCATTTGAAATGGCTGTTCTGAAGAAGCAGATGTGAGCGTTATTCCTACCGAAGTTGCAGCAGCAGCCTCTGTGCCTTCTTCGTTGACTTCGACAAAAGTTTTATGTTTGACTTCACTCAGGGCAAGATTATCACCTATGCCGGAAAAATCTGCTTTTGGTTCAAAAGCCACTCCCATACCTAAAGCTTTCAGCGTGTCATTAAGTGTCAGCTCGTAATTTATTTTGAAACGGGGTAGCCGAATTGAACCTTGTCTATTTCTAAACTGGGCAATCCATTTCTCCCAATTGTCAGCATTGAGATCTTGATAAAAAGCTGTCAGGCTAGAATTATCGCTAGGTAGAAAGACATATAAACTCAACCTGCCATCATTACCATAAGGCAGACTAACTGCTTGAAACTTTTTGTTTTCGTAGTATTTATATTCACCAGATTGAGACATCAATGGATGCTGCTTCTCTTCGCCTGCTGTTAGATAAAACGGCTGTTGAGTAGTTTGTGCGGGATTAAATTCTTTTGTCCATTTGCCTTTGAAGTAGATGGCGTTGATTAAAAACATTACATCGTCAGGATTAATCTGTTGTACGATGCGATCAATCTTGCCATTGGTACTTTGCTTCACCCAATCATTAATTGCATTCGCTGCACCCGGATCGCTAAAATCTAAATTCGTTACCGTAGCTTTGTAGAAATCCTCGGTTGTTTGTAAGAAGTCTGGGTTAAAGTTTATATCTTGCTTCGCCCAGAGCGAGTTAGCAATATTCAACTGAACTTTATCGTCGGCATTTTGCACTGCGGCAATTAAAGCTGTGCTGGCTGAGTTAATTTCTTGTAGACTTATTCCCTGTAATTCCAAAGTTTTAGCCATTGCTTGTTGCGTTTCGCCTTTTGCGCCGTTGTAAGTCATAGCCAAAGCGATCGCTACACTAGTAGGAGAAATAAAAATATTTTGGCTATTCTGGCTGTTATTTTGCTTCAGAATCTCTGAAAACAGCTTGAAGCTGAATCTTGTGTTCGCCGCAGTTACTGTTGTATTAGCCGCTGGTGTTGCCAACTGCTCATTACTAGGTGATGATTGTTGTTGGAGTGGTGGAGTTTGAGCAACAGCTGAATTGATACTATCAAGTTTTGAGCATCCACCAAACCCCAAGAGAATAACGCTGGCTGCTGTGCTAACATAGCGTCTACCCAGGCGAGTAGCATAGCGTCTTTGCAGGAACTTTGTCTTTGTCCTATCCTGATAATTCATTATTTTCCTTAGTTGCCAAAGAATTTAACCACTGACACAAGCCAATAAATTTGACTTGATATATGTTTATCTGCAATTAGTTTTATTCATTTTCAGCAAAAATGCCTCATCCCTAGTGGGCGAAGATGAAAACCCAAAGGTGTGATGATATACATTAATATGGCAGGAAGTGCCGGAATTAACGTCACACAAGCTAGTTGAAAGACTAGGATATTCAGTAGTAAAACCCTCAAAGGCAGCTTAGTCTATGAAGCCAACGCCTATTAGTGGCTTGAGGTACTTCATATTTCTTTACTATGGCATCTCCAGAAACAAAAACCTGATGCCGTTACAGTTTTAGCAACAGCATTTTTTTGTCATCCGTCAAATGACGAATGACACTGAACCGTTTGCCCATTGCTAAAATTGCTGCAAAAAGCGGAGATCGCTGCTATATAAGCGGCGAATATCATCAATTTGGTGCAACACCATTGCTAATCGTTCTACACCAAAACCCGCAGCAAATCCTGTATACAGTTCCGAATCGTAGCCAACTGCTTTAAACACATTTGGATCGACCATACCGCAACCCATGACTTCTAGCCAGCGCCCTTTCCATTGCACATCTACCTCGGCTGAGGGTTCGGTAAAGGGAAAATAACTAGTGCGGAAGCGGATCGGCACTTCACCAAACATTTCCTGCAAAAACATTTTGATCGTGCCTTTGAGATCAGTAAATGTCAGCCCTTCATCAACGGCAAGAATTTCAATTTGATGGAAGACAGCCGCATGAGTTGCATCTACGGTATCCCGGCGGTAGCATCGCCCTGGAACTGCTACCCGGATTGGTGGATCGTTGTCTTCCATGTAGCGAATTTGAGTGTTTGAGGTATGAGTGCGCAGCAGATTTCCATCGCTCAGATACAATGTATCCTGCATATCCCGCGCTGGGTGATCTGGGAGGAAGTTTAGCGCCTCAAAGTTGTAGTAGTCAGTTTCAATTTCTGGCCCGGTTGCCACAGTGTAGCCAAGACCGACGAAGATATCTAAGACGCGATCAATGGTGCTGTTGAGTGGGTGAGTGCGGCCGAGGGGACGATAAACCCCAGGCATAGTAACGTCGAGGGTTTCAGACTCCAATTTCGCTTGCAGCCCAGCCGCTTGCAGAAGGCTACGCCGCTCGTCGAGAAAGGTTTGCAGTGCTTCTTTGATTGTATTAGCGATCGCACCAATTTTGGGACGTTCCTCTGCTGATAGCTGACCCATACTTCGCAACAGTGCTGGCAACTGACCCTTCTTGCCGAGGTAAACTACTCTAAGTTCTTCTAGGCGTTCTAGGGTATCGGCAGCAGCGATCATTTGTTGCGCTTCCTGTCGTAGTGCTTCCAGTTGAGCCTCTAAATTACTAGTCGGATCGGTCATGCTCGTTAATTATCAACAGTGATTCTAGAATACTCAGTTGCGTCAAAAAACGCAGTCCACCATACCAGTTTAAATGAATGCTGAATGTTAAATGCTGAATGCTGAATTCATAATTCATAATTTATAATTCATAATTTTCCCTACACCCCAGCCCCTAATTTATTGATGAAATTACTTATTAGCAACGATGATGGAATTTTCGCCCCCGGTATCCGCAGTTTAGCTAATGGCTTAGCAGCTGCGGGTCATGATGTTTCAGTAGTTTGCCCAGATAGAGAAAGATCCGCCACTGGACATGGTTTGACTCTACATCAACCGATTCGCGCCGAAATAATTGAATCAGTTTTTCACCCTCAAATCAAAGCTTGGGCGTGTTCTGGCACTCCCTCGGACTGCGTTAAGCTGGCACTGTGGGCTTTACTAGACAGTCCCCCCGAACTTGTGATTTCTGGGATTAATCAAGGGGCGAATTTGGGTACTGATGTTTTGTATTCTGGTACTGTGTCCGCAGCAATGGAAGGGGTGATAGAACGCATTCCCAGCATAGCTATTAGTCTGACTAGTTTCACTTCTAAAGACTTTCAAGGCGCTGTAACTTTTGCTCAGTCCTTGGTTGCTCAGCTAGAAAACGAGCCTTTGCCAGAACTAATGTTACTTAATGTCAATGTACCCCCCGTGAAGTTAGAAGAAATTGCCGGGGTTGTCCTCACTCGCCAAGGCGTGCGCCGTTATGTCGATGTGTTTGAAAAACGAGTCGATCCAAGGGGTAAGACTTACTATTGGTTAGCAGGCGAGTTACTAGAGGAGGTTGAACCAGAACAGGGTTTACATTTGCCTCAAGATATCCCTACTGATGTGGAAGCAATTCGCCAAAATTACATCACAGTTACTCCGTTGCAGTACAACCTGACTTATGCATCTGGACTAAATCAATTGCGTCAGTGGAATTTTAATTTTCCTTGCCATGCCAAGGAAATAGGGAGTGAGGGGCAATGATAATGATGAATTATGAATGATGAATTGTAAATTCAAAATCCCAAAATTCAGCATTTAATATTCAGCATTCATCATTTATTCTGAAATTGTGTCAAAATGTAAAGCGTGTGGATTACCTACTCTACTGCTAAGGCTTTAAATCCAACCGCTGTTGCCCTGGGAAATTTTGACGGTCTGCATCGTGGGCATCAGAAGGTTATTCAGCCTGTTTTGAATTTTGTCAAGAGTCAGGAGACGTTACCTGCAACGTCTGTACACAATTCAGCCCTAATCGATTCCACACAGCAAGTTTACAGCACGGTTGTCAGCTTCAATCCCCATCCCAAAGAGTTCTTTTCTGGGCAATCTCGTACTTTGTTGACACCTTTGGAAGAGAAAAAATTGCAGCTATCAATTTGGGGGATACAACAGTTGGTACTGCTGCCTTTTGACCGAGAACTAGTTGCATTAAGTCCTGAAGATTTTGTGGAAAAGATTTTAGTGCAACAGCTGGGCACTCAAACGATTAGTGTGGGAGAAGACTTTTGTTTTGGTAAGCAGCGGAGTGGAACAGCCAAGGATCTACAAGCGATCGCAGCTAAATTTGGCATTCCTGTCACAGTCGTGCCGAATTTTACTTGGGAAGGCGATCGCGTCAGTAGTTCTGCTATTCGTCAAGCTTTAACCGAAGGCAACCTGCAACGTGCTAAACAACTGTTAGGTCGTCCCTATATTCTGACGGGAACCGTTGTGAAAGGACAGCAGCTAGGTAGAATTATCGGCTTTCCTACAGCCAATCTCCAGCTACTTGCTAACAAGTTTCTGCCTCGACAAGGTGTTTACGCTGTCAGAGTTTTGATTGAAGCTGATACGGCAGACTCTTCACCTCTACTCGATCACCTCTTACCTGTTGCCGCTGGTGTGATGAATATGGGCTATCGTCCTACAATTAATGGTACCACTCAGTCAGTTGAAATACATTTGTTGGACTGGTCGGGTGATTTATATGGAAAAAATCTCACAGTAGAATTAGAAGAATTTTTGCGAACAGAGCAAAAATTCGCTTCCTTAGAAGAACTGAAAGCACAAATTAATGCCGATTGTACTAAAGCTAAATCTCTGCTAATGCCGGAGCAATCTAGCAGATAACAGCCACAGCAAGTGCTGTCAAACACTAAACGCAGCTTTAAATGTAATGTAGATCTGTGTTGTGCAAGCTAAAAATCGGATGAGCAAACCAAGCACACCAGAAAAACAGGCATTTGATCGAGAAAGACGAGAGGTTCTGCAACAACTTGAAGATTGGCTGGAAATGCCAATGCTGGTGCTGGGCTTCGCGTGGCTGGCGCTATTTGTCGTTGAATTGATTTGGGGTCTAAGTCCGCTGCTGCAAGTGATCGGCACAGTTATTTGGATAATTTTTATCTTAGATTTTATTTTCAAATTCAGCCTGGCTCCACGCAAGTTTGCTTATCTCAAAAGCAATTGGCTAACAGCGATCGCGCTACTATTGCCAGCACTGCGTATTTTCAGAATTGCCCGCTTTATCCGCGTGCTGGGTACGGCACGGGCTGCTCGTGGACTGAATTTAGTCCGGGTGATGACTCGGACTAATCGCGGTATGCGGGCGCTAGGTAACAGTATGGGGCGGCGGGGCTTAGGCTATGTTGGGGCGCTGACTCTGCTGGTGACGTTAGTGGGAGCAGCGGGGATGTATGCATTTGAAAACAATACTGCCAACGGCGAAGGGCTAAATAACTACGGTACGGCGCTGTGGTGGACAGCGATGCTGATAACGACAATGGGATCGGAATACTGGCCCCAGACGGCTGAAGGGCGCGTGCTTTGTTTCATCTTGGCTGTTTATGCTTTTGCTGTATTTGGCTACGTAACGGCAGCGATCGCTACTTTTTTTCTCGGACGTGATGCTGAAAACGAAGAAGCTGAGATTGCAGGGGCAAAATCGATTGATGCCCTGCATGATGAAATCAAAGCCTTACGTGCCGACATCCAGGCACTGGCACGCCAAAATAATGATGCCCTCTAGATTTTGTCAACTAAATGAAACGAGAGCGATCGCGCGATTCTTTAATCGATCTTCTTTTACCACTGGCATTAATCTTTGGTTTAGTTCTATTACTAAGTCTTAACGCCGGACAAACCGCCAAAGAGGCAGTAAGCATTCCGCTGGAAAAATGGCTGAAGCTACTGGTGGACTATTTAGCGGCAGGCACAGAAATTGCCGCTGCTTTAGTCATCGCTGGTGCAGTCATACGCGGTATTATCGCTTATCTGCGCCAATTTTTTTCGCGTTCAAGACAACATTTTGATTCCACCGAATTGATCCGCTTGCAATTAGGACGGGTGCTGGCATTGGGATTAGAATTTACCGTCGCTAGTGATATCTTGCGCACGGCTGTTGCACCAACTCGCCAGGATATTTTAAATTTAGGGGCAATTGTGCTTTTGAGAACCCTGCTCAATTACTTCTTGGAGCGAGAAATCGGGCTGGTTGAACAGAGCCGTTTAAATGCTCAAGAAAATACTCCTCCAGCCGGAGAATACCCCATGCGGCAGCAGGATTCAGGGTTCCCACGCAATAGGGATTAGGAGTAGAATTATATATGTATAAACCTACTCCCTACAAAGATATTTGCTATTGATTAGGTAGAACTTCTGGGTTGTCGTCCAAGCTGAGAAGAAATTTGATCGCGTCATTTTGATCTTGGATAGTAAAGCCAGCGCCGCGATCAATCCAGTAGCGATGTCCGCTACCATCTACGTTGGATTTTTGTAAGCTGAAATTTTTCCGGTTAGCAGCAATTGTCTCTCGGCGCAAACTCCGATCTAGCAGCACTCGCAGACTTGCCCTAGGATCAGGTTGGATACCTTGCATGAGTGTACCTGCCATACCGATGCGATCGCTGTTAGCAACTTCAAAGCGTTTTTTCCCCTGCTGTAGTGCTTCGCTAGCTGCTGCTACACCCCCATCATGCAGATATGGCGCAGTGACATGAAGTCCAATTAAACTCGGCACTTTATAACCACCTGAGTTACCTTCAGCAAAGGCAAGCTTTACATCTTCTTCTGGTGTAATCTCAGTGGGAACGTCAAGTACAGGTGGATTTGCTGGCAGGGGAACCGATACGTTACTAGGATAAGTCTGCGGGGAAACGAAAATGCGGGGGAATTTTGCGAATGCCTTTGCCCGTGAAGGCTGAGTTTTGATTTGCGTTTGGGCAATTACGCGATTATTAGTAAAATACCTGCCACTGTGACATTCAGCGCAACCTGCACGGGTGAAAATTGCTGCCCCATTTTGTAGAGACGTTGCCTGCAACGTCTCTACATTGTTATTCGGTGGCGGCGCGAGGCTATTTTGAAACGCTGACATCCCGTTAAGTTGGGCAGCCACTGGCATTCCTGGTGAAGAAGCCATCAATCCATCTAGAATAAACGGCGAACCTTTTGGGTATCCAGGCATTGGTATCACCTCGTTAATTGCTGGCGTGCCTGGAGTCGGATCATTTTTAGCTAAAAAGTCAGATGGTTTCGCACCTTCTGGTAATTTGAAAGCTGGGTTGGCAGAATTTTGCAGAAGTATTCCTAAGTAGGTTTCTTTGTCAATACCTAATAGCTGCTGACTTGATTCCCCGCCCGTTGTCAAATCTGAGTTAGTCCCATGCACGTTACTGTTGAGTGTCGTTAAACCGTGAAACCAACCAATTGCAGCATTGCCACTAAAGCCATAGGGATATGCGGCGAAAGTATAGGATGATGGATTCTGGGATGGATTGTTTTTATTATCGCCCGTCGAATCAAAGTTGCCTGGTGCCCAAGTTAAGAACGCTGCATCCACAGCTTTTTCTAAAGCTTTTGCATCTGGTAGTCGCTTTTGCTTGTCATCTGCATTAATGTATGTATGTTCTCCAGAACGAATTTTCAGCGGGTTAACGCCAGTTTGGCGGAACCAAGCAGCTGAATTGCTAGCCAGTGCCAAAATTAAACCAGTATCGAGGTCGTTGTTGGGTGCGCCTTCTAGGATGCGTCCGGTATTTTTATCGACAGCTGCATGACACGCAGCACAGGTGACACCGACACGAATTTTACCTTGATGGATGCGAGTTTGAATTCCCAGCGGTACGAGGGAACCCGCAGCTACGTCTAACCCTGTATTGAGTAGAGTTCCCCCTGGGAAAGTTTTATCTCCTAGTGCAAGATCCCGATCCAACTTCACTTGCAAATTTGTTGTATGCTTACCACCAAGAGAAGCGATCGCACGAGTCAAATTCCCAATGTTAAGCGGCCCGTTCAAAATACCAGTGACATCAGTAAAAAAGACCTCATTGCCAAAAGTCTCTGAATAAAACGCTTTGCGTCCTTGGTTAATCAATTTTTCAGTTACAGCCACAGCCCCATTTTCTGGTGATAGCTGTTTTCTTCCCGCATCTGTTTGCAGTAAATTTGCTGCTGACTCTTTACTAACAACTTTACCCAGCACATCATAGGAACCTATTTCCTGGGCTGTATGTTGCGTCAAAGGTGTATATGTATTATTAATGCTCGGTGTCCCTGGAAAACCCAACTCAATTTGGTATGCCAAGAAGCCAACGAAGATTATCAAAAACAGTATGGTAACAACCGAGCGTAATCGCATAAAATCTGGCAGTGTAATTAATTACCAGCAGCACTTTAAGATGACAAACAAAATTAATCTTCTGCCTACAGAAATAAAGCATGGTTTTCAAACAAAATTCTGCTTTTATTAATATTTATCAGCGGTACTGGCGGGTTTACGAGACATATTTGTCGTTAGACAAGCCAAATGATTAAAACCGCCCCTACTGCGATTTATTCTGTATGACTTTGGGTTTAAAATTTTATTTGGCGGTGTTCAGCTAATTTAGAACAAATCAACTACTGAATTCATATTTTGATAGAAAACTTGGTTTAACCAACTATGACAATGCCAAAAATCACTTTAATCAAACCTGCGGTTCGCCGTAATCTCTGGTGGGAAAGACTAATCGCAATTATTATCTTAGTAAACTTTTGTTTAGTCTTATTTAATTTAACATATATAAGCTGGCGGGATTTTTACTTTGAAAAT
>DATNQH010000174.1:0-4345 GCA_036704105.1 Leptolyngbyaceae cyanobacterium
TTGAAAAAAGCTATTAGCAAAGGATTGAAGCTAGCAATTTTTAATTCTTGTGATGGCTTGGGCTTAGCACAGGCACTATTTGATTTACACATTCCTCAAGTTATAGTAATGCGAGAGCCAGTGCCAGACGTCGTAGCTCAAGAATTCTTAAAGCATTTTCTGGTGACATTTTCAAGCGGACAGCCTTTATATACTTCGGTGCGGGAAGCACGAGAAAGACTGCAAAAACTAGAGTATAAGTATCCTTGCGCTACTTGGTTGCCTGTAATTTGCCAAAATCCGGCTCAAATGCCGACAAGTTGGCAAGAATGGTGTGGAACAACAAGCGATCTTAAACCGACCAAGTACCGTCTTCAAACCGTACTGCTGGCGAGTGTGGTAGTAACTGCTTTAATAATGGGAATACGGCAGTTAGGCCTATTTCAAAAATCGGAGTTGCAGGCTTTCGACTCCTTGGTACGATTGCGATCAGATGAAAAGCCAGATCCACGCCTTTTGATCGTTACTGTAACTGAAAAAGATATTCAGAATCAGAACATCAAGGAGATGAGAAGTTTATCAGATGGTGCATTAACGCAACTGTTGAAGAAACTACAGCCGTATCAACCGCAAGTTATTGGCTTGGATATTTATCGCAATTTCCCTGTAGATCCGAACCATGCAGATTTAAAAACTTATTTGCAGGATCGGCGCTTCATTGCTGTTTGCGAAGTTGGTGAAAACGATTATAAAGGAATTGGACACCCGCCGGAAATTCCACAAGAGCGCTTAAGCTTTAGCGATTTTCCTATTGACAGCGATCGCGTCATTCGCCGTCAATTACTAGGTATGGCTCCCGATCCTAAATCTTTTTGTTCAACAGATACATCATTTAGCTTCCGCGTCGCACTAAATTATTTATCTAGCCTCGGCATTGAGTATAAACTAACTCCAGAAAACAAACCCTACCAAGAAAGAGACTGGCAGATAGGCAATGTTGTTTTTAAGAAACTTCAACCCGATGCTGGTGGCTATCAGCAGTTAGATGCGTTGGGCTACCAAGTATTGCTCAATTACCGTTCCTCTAATTCTGTTGCAAAGCAAGTCAGTCTCTACGAGATATTAAGCGGTTCGCTTGACGCTGAACTACCCAAACTAGTTAAGGATAAAATCATTTTGATTGGCACGGTGGCCAAAAGCTTTAAAGATTATTTTCCCACACCCTATAGTGCTGGTCAATCGGAGGAGGAACTGCCAGGGGTGGTTATTCACGCACATATGGTGAGTCAGATTATTAGTGCCGTTCTTGAAGGGCGAAGAATGCTGTGGTGGCTACCTGGTTGGGGTGAAACGCTTTGGGTTTGGAGTTGGTCTAGTGTGGGTGGTATATTGGTGTGGCGTTTGCGATCGCCTCATATTGCAGGAGCGATCGTCTTTGCACTCGCTATTCTATCTGCACTTTGCTTTGTTGTGTTGCTTTTGGGTGGTTGGATACCACTCGTACCGTCAGCATTGGCTTTGTTACTCACTAGCGGTAGTTTAGTTGCTTATACGATATTCCAAAATAGGCAAGTGTATTAGATTATGTAAGAATTTGGTGCGCGACTGATGCAGTTGTCTCGACAGATCCCACTTGCCTGCACTATGGCATTTGTTAGCTTCACAAACCCATCAAGATTGTCGGCGCAATCTTCTCCAACACCTAATAACACTCCCAAACCACCCAACAACACTTCCAAACCATCTAGCAATACTCCCGATACTAAACCAGAGCGCAAGCAACCACCACAGCCGCAGCAGGAAAAAATTGACTTTTCTAGTTATGGTAGGCCTGGAAATCGGGCAGGAGGAGGAAGCCGTAGCCCTTGTGCATCTACGAGCATAGATCTAACTGCGTTAACACCTGTGGCTAACTGGGGAAAAACAGTTTCACCTACACCCACTTTTTGGTTCTATGTTCCCTATTCTCCTGATGAAGCACATTCCGGTGAATTTGTTTTGCAAGATGAAAAATACAACGATCTCTACCGCACTCCTTTTAGTTTGCCCCAAACGCCAGGTTTTGTAAGCTTAAGTATTCAATCTCCACAAGCAACTCTTGAAACTGATAAGTGGTATTTTTGGTCTTTCAAACTTTATTGCGGTCAAAAACCATCATCTACTCCTGTTTTTGTGGAAGGATGGGTGCAAAGAGTTGCATTAACTCCCGAACTTGAGAAACAGTTAACAACAGCGACAACAAAGGATCACGTTGTTTATTCCACCAATGGCATTTGGTACGATGCCGTAGCTAATCTTGCTACGCTTCGTCTGGCTAACACGCAGAACGCTTTGCTCAATCGTGAATGGGCCGAGTTGTTAACGTCGCCTGGTGTTGGTTTGAATCAACTGACACAAGAACCGATGATTGGAGAGGTGAGATTGCTGTCAATTGTGTCATCTTCAAAGCCAATTACCCACTAGAGTGTAAGCAGCCCAGAAGTAAGGACGTTTCCAGTCTTGGCTTGGGTTACTCCACAGGGATAGTTGAGCGCGTTGGAGTGCCTCAGCTTTGGTCAAATTGCGATCAGCTAACTGCTTGTAAAATTCATTCATGAGTGCAGCAGCAGAGCGATCGTCTACTGACCATAGTGTTGCTAAGGTACTACGTGCGCCAGCCCGTACGGCTATTCCAGCGAGTCCCAAGGCAGCCCGATTATCTCCAGCTGCTGTTTCACAAGCACTGAGGACAAGTAATTCGATCGCGTTAGAACTGTCAGAGTTACTATTCCTGATTAAATTATCCAAGTCAACTATCTTCAAAAGTTGATTCCAAGTGAGAATAAAGGTTTCCTCCAGGTTGGAACTAAATTGACCGTGAGTTGCCATGTGAACTACGGAAAAGGGAGTCGAGTTGAGTTGATTTTGAATGTTTGTTTTGGTAAAATTATGATTAAATATTTCCTTACTTTTTGGGACTTCAGACTGAATTTGCTTTAATTCGAGTCTGGCGTTTTTAAGTTCGGGAAATTCTTGACCTTCAACTTCGCGTTTTTGATCGAGTCCAGCAACCAAGACATTTAGCTTTTCCCTTTGCAAAGAGTTGGGTTCTAATAGCTGTAAACTTGGAGTTAAGGCGATCGCATACTTCTCTAAGAGATACTTTTGCTGTTTGTCGTCGTATAAAACAGCCATCGGAATATTACGCAAGCCACTATCTAGCACAAATACTAGTTTTTTTAGCTGCGTTTTTTCTAACTCAGCCTCAAGCGGTTGAATCAGCCAGCTATAAACTCGTGCAGAGAATTTCTGCACGTCATTAGTTCGGTCAGGTTCTTTTAAGTATTGTTGCAGTTGCTCTAAAGTTGTTTCTACTTCTGCATTAGATATTTCAGTTGCATAATGGCGAAGCGGTTGATTTGGCAATTTGAGAACGATCTCTAACCGCTCTGGGAGAATAATTGAATAGATAACTGCTGCTGTGCGATCGCCTGAGTCAACAACGCGATCAATTAGTTCTGGCTTGGGATCTAAACAAGCTGAGCGAAAGAAGTTTTCTAATTCTGCTAGCTGCAATGATTCAATTGTATTGCGCGCTTGCACGAGATTCCCACTTTCGTTTCGAGGCTGAGCTTGGGAATCAGGAGGTGATCGCAACAGCAAGTCAACTAATTGGCGATAGACTGGTTCAACTTCATCCCGAAAGTTAAACTGTACTTGTGGGTTGATTGCAACTAAATCTTTACGGAGGAATTCGAGGTTTTTAACTGCTTGGGAGTAGGCTGCGATCGCTCCTTGAATATTTCCCTGACTTCTAAATATACGTCCTAACTGCCACTGCCAACGATATGCCATATCTGATGCATCAATAGCCTGTGCTAGGAACAAAGCTTGCTGAGTTAGGTTTTCAGCATCTTTCCACTGCTGGCTTTGTTCGTACAAACTACCTAAACTACCCACAGCATAAGCTTCTGCGCGCTTATCTCCCAAACTTTTAGCCTGTTGAACTGCCACCGCCAGCAACTTAGCAATAGCTTGCCATGAAACGGAGTTTGTGGTAATATTCTCTTTTAATTGAATAAGACTTTGAGCTAAGTTGATTTGGGCGTAAACTGCCATTCGACTGGGAGGCAAGTTAGCAATTTGAGGCTGAATTTGAAGCCACAATGCTTGATAATTTCCCCATTGCTGGGTTTCAACCAACAAGCTTAGTTGATTTAGCTGAGATTGAAGGCGTGTAGTTGGTGATGCATTAGCAGCCTGTTGATAAAACTTTAAAGCGGCTTGAGTATCTTTTTGGGCGCGGACAGTATTACCTAAACTGAGTAGAGTATCAGCGATCGCTTGGGAAGAATGCAATTGCTTTGCCACATCCAAACTTTCCTCT
>DATNQH010000175.1:0-4164 GCA_036704105.1 Leptolyngbyaceae cyanobacterium
TTATAAATGATAAAATTTTCAGCATTCATAATTCATCATTCATCATTTTATAACTCAACGTTTTTTCCCTAAAGCAATCATACTTGCGCCATTAGGAAAGTGTTTAAATAAATGCCAATCCAGCATTCCAAACCATACGCAAGGGCGGGGTAAAAGCCTAAATGTCCTACCTTTGGGAACGATTGTCTCGAATAAGTGAGCGCGATGATATATTTTATAAATATCTACGCCTGTCTGAGAGAATAGCAATTTTAAATTGGCATCATTTAGCCTTCTCAAATGAGCAGGTTCGTCAGTGGAAAAACGACCATAACCATCAAAAGATGGTTGTAAACCTCCTGTCAATCGGTTTTGCGACCATTCTAAAGAGTATTTATTGGCGCAGGGTGTGGAAATAATTACCATACCTTGAGGTTTGAGTAAGCGGCTAATTTCCGCAATTGATTTTTCTACATTTTTGACGTGTTCTAACACTTCTATGGAGATGATTATATCGAAAGAATTATCGGCAAAATTGATAGCTTCATCTGACATAGTTAAATATTTAGCAGATGAATACTTTGCTTGCGCTATTTGTAAAGCTGTGTCTGATATATCACTGCCATAAATTGAAGCATCTGGAAAAAATTCAGTTAATAATTCTATATAGCGTCCTTCGCCACAGCCATAGTCTAAAGCAGTGCTAGGATTGAACCCACTTGCTTTCACAGAGTTGAGTATGGCTTTCATAGCAATTAATCTACAAGACTCATATAGATCCGAGAAGTCTTGCATATATCCGGCTTGGAATCTAGAATTATAGAATTGTTTTTGATCGTTTAAAGCCTCATAATCAATTGATTCATTTGTCATAATTTTTACCTTCTACCCGGAATGCTTGGTGATTTCTATGTTTGTCAAGACAGACAAACAAATCTATTTTGCTTTATTCAGTCTTTAGTTAGCCAGCCTGAACTAAAGAAACCGTAGAATAATAAGCTTTGAATCTAATATAGCTGTTGGGAAGAAAAATGGTAGTAAGATGCAGCCAAGACATTATTCAATAGTTGTTTGATTAGCCAATATCTGTTGCCGATGTCGGTAAAATTTGTAGCAAGTATAAATTGATTCCATCCGGATAAAAGTTATCTCTTAATAATTGTGCGATCGCCAACAACGCTATTTTTTATTCTTTTAAAAGATGAGGAATCATCTTCTGCTCAAAAGGTGGGCATTGCCGGGCTACTAGTATTGGTTAAGACTTAAGGGGCAATCTTTTGTAAGAAAATCATAATAGCAACTCCCCTTGTAAGTTAACTGTTTCAGTTATTTTTATAGTAATTAATTCCGGCAAAATCGCGTATTTTTTAAAAAATTAGGTATAAAAATAATAAAAAGAATTTGGAGACATATTGTATAGATGTAATTTAAATCGCACAAGAATTATACAAAGAAATTTTAAGAATTTGCGATGTTTTGGCTGGACACGATCTGCCAGTCTCGTTTGGGATGGAGAAACGAATGTTATGATTAGCGATCGCTTGCCAATTACTGACTGAGTAAAGGAGAAGGGCGATCGCGTCTTTCTGGAACCACTTAGCGCTGGAATTTAGTGCAGATACAACAAGTGATCGCCCGGTTACGAAAAGGGCAATTCAAAACTACTAACCATTCACAACGAGGGACATACTCTGAAAATCGGATTGGGTGAATTGCGATCGCGTTCGTGAAGTTATCTCAATTCATCATTACCCTAGCCCCCAGCCCCTAGCCCCTCAAAATGCTGACAAGTGTTGCACAAACCAAAAAACTCTAGGGTATGGTAGAAAATCTTGAATTTATGGGATTGGTTGAGCTGGGTTTCTAATTCATTGACAGGGCATTGATGAATCGGAATGGATTTGCCACACTGGAGACAAGTCAGGTGATGTTTATCTTGTTGCACTGAACTATATAGCGATTCGCCGGAAGCCAGGGTTCGTACTTGCACAACGCCTTCTAGCTTTAAAGCTTCGAGCGCGCGGTAGACTGTAGCTAGACCGATAGTTTGATTGCGATTACGCAGTTCTACATAAATATCTTGTGCGGAAATCGCTCGATTTAAGCTTTTAAGTAAATTTAAAATCCGATCCTGACTACGAGTACGTCCCGCTTTCCCAGCTTTCATAGACAAGTTGTGAATATAAGTAAGGTTAAAATAAATATTCAGCTTTTCTCTAAACTAACTTAAAGCGATCGCCAATTACTCAACCGAAGTAGTATAAGAAAGCGTTAGGATAGCGTTTGTTGGTTTGAGAATTCACCTCAAGTGTTACGCAAGTATCGCGCTACTATTTATGTCACCCTGCGTCCTTCTGTCCTCGATCCAGCTGGTACAGCCGTCCAGTCTGGCTTGAGTCACCTGGGCTATGACGATGTTGAACAGGTACGAATTGGCAAGTATATCGAAGTGACGCTGATTGCAGATGATGAAAAGACTGCACAAGAGCAGGTAGATCGGATATGCGATCGCGTGTTGGCGAATCCAGTAATTGAAAATTACCGCTTTGACTTAAAAGAAGTATCTGTGGAAATGGGAGCATCGACGTGAAATTTGGAGTTGTTGTTTTTCCCGGCTCGAATTGCGATCGCGATGTTGCTTATGTCACTCGTGACTTACTCCAGCAACCGACGCGGATGGTTTGGCATGAAGAAACTGATATTACCGACTTGGATGTGGTAATTATTCCCGGCGGCTTCAGTTATGGCGACTATCTCCGCTGCGGTGCGATCGCGCGTTTTTCTCCCGTGATGCAGCGCGTAGTCGAACACGCCCAGCAAGGTAAGTTTGTCTTGGGTATCTGCAACGGCTTTCAGGTTTTGACTGAGGCGGGATTGTTACCTGGGGCTTTAGTCCGAAATCGGGATTTGCATTTTATTTGCGATCGCGTCCCTGTTAAAGTTGAACGCTCTGAGTCACCCTGGACGCAATCTTATTCATCTGGACAAATTATCACTCTACCAATTGCGCACGGAGAAGGTCGATTTTACGCTGATAGACGCACTTTACAACAAATTGAAGATAACGGTCAAGTCCTATTTCGCTATGAAGGCGAAAATCGCAACGGCTCTATGAATAACATTGCCGGGATTTGTAATCGTCAAGGAAATGTATTGGGGATGATGCCTCACCCAGAAAGAGCGTCAGATCCGATGTTAGGTGGAACAGATGGATTAAAGTTGTTTCAAGGGTTATTAGAGCGAGTCGCAGCTATAGCTTAATCTATGGAGATGATGCAGTTGAGATCCAAGACAAATCCAGGTAGCACGTCTTCCCCAGGCACAGTTGCAGGGTTTTCTAGGATCTCGACATCCTGATTCGGGCGATAAATTTCCACTCTTCGCGTTTGTGGATCGATTAACCATCCCAGACGTGCGCCATTGTCGATATATTCCTGCATTTTCTCCTGGGTTTCCTTGAGGGAATCACTAGGAGAGCGTAACTCTATCACAAAATCGGGACACAAGGGGAGATTTTGTCGTTGTTGTGGTGTGAGAGCATCCCAAAGCTCTCGTCTTACCCAAGATATATCAAGCGAACAGCACCATTGGGCAGTGTAAAGCCACCATTAGAGTCAAAGGCTTTACCTAAATTATTCTGTTTGTTCCAAATTCCTAGCTGCACGGCAATTTCAAACTTACGGTTGCTAGTTTCTCCTCCGGTTGGTGGCATAATTAGTATTTCCCCTGATGCTGTGCGTTCAAATCTTAGTTCGCGGTTTTGCTGACACAGCTGAAAGAATTGCTCATCTGTCAATTCAATATGCAATTTGAGGGTGGGAGGAAGTGTGATTGTAGCTGCGTCCATAGGGTTATCTCATATCGGGATATTCATTAATTTAGCTTTGGTATGGGGGGAGGGCGATCGCCAATTCTGGCTCTAGAGCAATTTAGGTGCCAAGATCTAAATAGGCGCGATCGCACTTATATATAAAATTATGGATGCTGAAGAACTGAAGCGGCGTTACGCCGCAGGGGAAAGAGACTTCACAGGAGTCAACCTAGCCAACGCCAAGCTAATTGGAGCCAACTTAGTTGGGATAAATCTATGGGGAGCCAATTTGAATGGTGCTAACCTAGCCAAAGCCAAGTTATGGGGAGCTAACTTGTGTGGTGCTAACCTCGTTAAAGCCAACTTGACTAGAA
>DATNQH010000176.1:0-9348 GCA_036704105.1 Leptolyngbyaceae cyanobacterium
GAGATGTGCTGGATTTAGGCAATAAGGCTTTTGAAATCTTGCATTTACCAGGTCATTCACCAGGGTGTATTGCTCTTTATGATGCCCAAAATCAAGAATTGTTCTCTGGGGATGTAATTTACGATGGAGACTTGCTCGATCACCTGCCTGGTAGTAACATCTCAGACTATGTTTCCACTTACGAACGCATACAAAATCTTTCTGTAGAAACAGTCTATCCGGGCCATTACCATATTTTTGGTAACAAACGCTTCGGTGAGATCGTGGCAGACTACCTGGAAGCTAAACGTCAACCTAGCTGTCCAAGAGAGCAGTTATCAAATATCAATCGCAGTATCTAATTTTTGCAGCTTCACCACCAGTCAGATTTTATGAGTAAATTAGGTAATAAATATTGGACACGCCGCCAAGCTCTCTGGTTAATGACTGGAGCTACTGGTAGTATAGCCCTACACGCTTGTACCAATACTAGTCAGACATCATCTACAACATCGACACAAACCGCTGAGAATGCATCCGCACAAACAGCGTCAGCTTCGATCGGCATAGCTAACTGGGTTGGATATACACCATTGTTCATTGCCAAGGAGAAAGGCTTCTTTCAGCAACAAGGAATAAATTTAGATATCAAAGTTTTCGGATCTAACGCCGATGCAACTGCTGCCTTTTTAGCTGGAAGATTGAATGGAATAGGCCCTGTGACATCAGAAGCCGTTCTTGTTGCAAGCAAAGGCAAAGACTATCGCATTGTTCTGGTTGGGGATATTTCAGTTGGTGGTGACGGGATCTTAGCTCGTAACAGCGTTGCTGATATCCAAGCCTTTAAGGGTAAGAGAATTGCTGTAGACAGAGGAGCAGTCAGCCATTTTTTCCTCCTCCAAGTTTTAAAGCAAGCTGGCTTAAGCGAGAATGATGTCACAATTGTCAGTGCATCGCCAGATGCTGCAGCAGCAGCTTATCAAGCCGGGAAGGCGGAAATTGCCGTAACTTATGCTCCTTTCTTACAAAAGGCAAATGAAGCACAGAAAGATGGGCGGATTATCTATGACACTTCTAAGATGCCGACTGCTATTACTGACTTGTATATTTTTGATAACAAGTTCATCCAAACCAATCCTCAAGCAGTGCAAGCATTTGTGAATGGTATTTTTCAGGGGTTGAATTTTCTCAATCAAAATCGCAGCGAAGGATTGGCGATCGCAGCTAAGCGGTTAGGTACAACACCTGAGAGCTTGGCTGCCGATCTTAAAGGGATTAATATACCCAATGCGGCAACCAATGTAGAAATGTTAACTAACCCGAAAAGCGATCTTTACCTGTTGACATCCTTTAACGATCTAGCTCAGTTTTTGTCCACTCAGAAGCAAATCCAGAAAGTTCCAGATCTAGCTCAGTTAATCGAACCGAAATTCGTTAAAGCAGTTCAAACCAAGGCATAGTTATTAGGCAATATTCTTGTTCCCAGGTTGAGCTTGGGAACAAGGTTTGAAAATTAAGAATTAAGAATTAAACTGTGGCTTTGAGTTGCTTCAATAAAATCTGTGTGTGAGATGCAAGCACCTGTTTGTAGGTATTCCATTGCCTTGAGAGCAGCCGAGTGAGCTTCCCAATCCGAGCCAGCACAACAATCTGTAATAACGTGAAAATGATAGTCTCGTTGATGAGCATCTACGGCGGTGTAGTGGACGCAAACATTAGTGATTGTCCCGATCAATACTAAAGTATCAACTTTTAGCCCTCGCAGCAGGATTTCTAAATCTGTGCCAAAAAAGCTACTATAGCGACGCTTGGCGATCGCAAATTCTCCCTCAATTGGAGCTAATTCTGGATATATTTCTGTACCTGGCAAAGTTTCCAAACAGTGGATTGGTTCTGCCCCATCCAGTTCTCGCCCAAAATCCACCATTTCTTTGCGGTGAACTTCCTTGGTGTGGATAATCGGTAGTTTAGCTTGACGAGCTGCAGCTAGCACAAGCTTCGCCTTTGGTAGAACTTCTGACGCTCCAACAATTTTTAGAGGGCCATCCGTAAACACATCTGTTTGAAAATCGATGCTGATTAAAGCAGTATGCCGACTTAATTTGAAAGACATAAAAGCGATCGCTCCGAAACACCAATTTTATCGATTTTTCAATTATGCGAATGTTCTGCCCAAGGTGTCACCACCAAGGATAAAAGTTTGAAGGCATAATCTGTCAGCAAACCGATCGCGCCAATGATGGCAATACTAAATAAAACTTTGTCCGTCTGCAAAAAACGCTGAGACTGAACAATTTTATATCCCAAGCCATTTTCTGCCGCAATCAACTCGGAAATAACTAGAAAGTTCCAGGCTCCTGCAACATTAACTCGGAGAGTATCGAGGACACTTGGTAGCACTCCAGGTAGAATCACGCATAGCAACACATCTTTACGATTTGCCCCTAAAGTGTAAGCAACATTTAACATTTGACTCGGAATGAACTTCACCCCGTCTGCAATCATAGTCGCGTTGTAGAAAACGATGCCGAGAAAAATGATGATGATTTTGGCTTCTTCACCCAAACCCGCCCATAGAACGATCAACGGTACGAAAGCGACGATAGGCATATAACGCATAGTGCCAACAATCGGGCTGAATAAACTTTCCATGCTGGGGAACGTACCTATAGCAATTCCTAGGGGAATTCCAACCGCTGCTGCGGTGAGAAAACCTGTGGCGACGCGCCCACAACTGGCAAAGATATCGAGCAGTAAGTTCTCCTGAATTAACATATCAATCCCCGATCGCACCACTGCTATAGGTGTGGGCAAAAATAAAGGATCGATTAACTTGCCATAACTAAGTACAGCCCACAGCAGTAAAGGTACTACTAACGAGGCGATCGCTAGTTTGAGACTCAACCTCTGAGGAAAACTGGAGCGAATGCTCCAAAATACAGACGGACGTAGATAACTTTTAGCAGGCAACAAGTGTGGTTTTAGCACAATGGAAAAATCAACTTGGCAGCAAATTTGTTTGTCTAGTCTATACTTGGTTAGCTCTTAATTGCCAAGAGAAATTTATATTAAGCTGTCACACCTTTAATTTGCCAGATTTCGTGCAGTCAGATGCTTGCCAAAGTTAGGTTTGGAGCTTTTGACTTTTGTACTGACGCACAGCTAGCTGTGTATCCCTACGACTTTTGACCTAATTAATGGTGAACCTCAAACCGATCAAGCAAATTTTTCGATGATACCAAATACAGAAGCATCAAAGGCTACATCAATCTCATCTAACCAACCGAAGTTGGAAGTTCGCAGTTTATATAAAACTTTTTCCGCACAAGGCAAACAACTGATAGCTTTGCAGAATATTAATCTGCAAATATATCCCGAAGAATTTGTCTCTTTAGTGGGGCCTTCAGGTTGTGGTAAATCAACATTACTTAACATTGTGGCTGGCTTGACTCAACCCTCATCGGGACAAATTTTAGTTGATGGTGAAGTAGTACCAGGCCCCGGAGCGGATCGAGGGATGGTGTTTCAAACTTATACGCTGTTTCCCTGGCTTTGTGTCGCAGATAATATTAGCTTTGGTTTGAAATTACGCCGCCTACCTCGCCGGGAAATTCAACAACTAGTGGCATATTATTTAGATGTAATTGGCTTGACGAAGTTTGCTCGTGCTTACCCGAAACAGCTATCAGGCGGGATGAAACAGCGAGTGGCGATCGCTCGTGCTTTGGCGAATGAGCCGGAAGTGTTGCTAATGGATGAACCATTCGGCGCGCTCGATGCCCAAACAAAAGAGCAGATGCAGCAATTTTTACTCCAACTTTGGGACAAAACCCGCAAAACGGTGTTAACAATCACCCATGATGTAGAAGAGGCGGTGTTCTTGTCTCAAAGAGTTTATGTCATGAGTGCTTTTCCCGGACAAATTCAGTCAGAAATTCTTGTAGGTCTACCGCCAAATCGAGATTTAGACATCAAACTATCAGCAGATTTTATTGAAATCAAGCGACAAGTAATTCAAGCTTTAAGAGACAATAGTTAACTATTGAGACGAACTAGACGAATGCCTACCTTAAACTACCGCAGGTTCCAGCATCCGAATTGTGCCAGATTTAGCATCAATTTCCACTTCTAAACCAATAGGCAGCGTCAAGATCGTTTCAATATGACCAATGGTAGCGCCGTACCAAGCTGGAATACCCAAAGGTTGAATGTGATTCCACACGACTTCTTCTAGGGTAAGAGAACCATAATCAGCACTTGGCGCACAACCGGGACATTGCCCAAAGATGAAGCCAGCTAGATTATCAAAGATACCAGCTAGTTTGAGTTGAGTCATCATGCGATCGAGGCGGTAAATATTTTCGCTGGTATCTTCTAAGAACAAAATTGCTCCTTTGAGATTGGGAATGTAAGGAGAACCAACGATCGCCGAAAGTACTGACAGATTACCACCAAACAGCCGCCCCCGAACGCGACCTGGATTAATTGTCTGAATCCGGTTTTTTACTTGCATCAAACGATCTGCATCACTTGGAGCTTTGAAGTTTTGAAATTGCAACAGTTCGCCTGCAAATAAAACCCGGCGGAAATATTCAGTTTGTTCTGGGTTCCATGAAGTTAAACCGTTGGGACCATGAAAAGTTACCAAGTTAGTACGAGCAGTAATTCCTAGAATCAGGGAAGTAATATCGCTAAAACCAACAATAATTTTAGGATTGAGGCGAATCGTTTCGTAGTCCAAACATGGTAAAATTCGACTGCAACCCCAACCGCCACGAATTGGTAGGATAGCAGCAACTTGGGAGTCAGCAAAAAACTTATTAATGTCAGCAGCGCGAGCGCGATCGCTACCTGCTAAATAACCATAACGATCAAGCAAATGAGGTGCAAGTCGGGGAACTAGTCCCAACCCCCTGACTGCATCTTGGACAACATCGAGATCTTCCCGGACAAATGTAGCACCAGCAGGACTAACAATCCCGACGGTGGAGCCAGATTTTAAACGCTTCGGTTTCAACAGAGGGCTAAGTGCTGCCCTACTTAACTTTATCCCTGGAAATATTGCTATAGCAGCATTAGCGGTAGCGCTTTTGAGAAAGTGACGGCGAGTTAACATCCGATTCAATTATCAACAATACCAGCTTGTCGAGCTAAAGCATTTTTGAATACTGGTGGCAACTGCCGCATAATTTTACCCTTTTCGCGATCAACTGCTACCAATGTTACTCGCGCAGTTACATATAGTTCTTGCTCATCTGGGGATTGAATTTGATAATCCCAATTAATCCTAACGCCACTCATCTGGGCAATGCGCGTTCTAACTATAGCTGCCATTCCCAGACGAATTTGGCGGTGATAGCGCAGAGCAAGTTCTACTACTGGTAAATCGCACCCAACAGCAACTAAATCCGCAAAATTCACGCCAATTGAGCGCAAGCATTCCACTCTTGCTTCTTCCATCCACGCTATATAAGAACCATGCCATGCAATACCTGCATAGTCAGTATGATGCGGTTGCACTCGAATTGGATATTCAAACCAATCTTGAAAGGCTAAGCGCGGTAGATTTTGTTTGTCACTAGTGTTTGGGATTTGCGGTTCTTCTATCACTGTCACACCTAATTGTTAAAATGATAAATTATGAATGTTGAATTATGAATTGAAAGAGTTCAGCATTCATAATTCCTCATTTTTACTCATTTACCACTAATTACAATAATTAAGATTTGATGGCAAGTTATTATCAGTCTTTGACCAACTTCCACGTCTTAGTTTTAATTGGTGCAGTTTGTAGTGCTTCTGTAAGCGCGGCACTACTCTCAAATTGCAATTGGTCAAGGTAAGAAGCTTCAACGTTGACGCTAAATTCTTTCGCTTCAAAAGGCCAAGGAGTGACTTTGACTGTGCCATCCTCTAGTTGAATCACATCATAACGCTTGCCGTCTGGGCCATTACTAATTTCCAAAGCGCGCTCATCTTCAGGTAACTGTTGCTGACAAAGGATCAGGGAGAAGCGATCGCACCACTGCATAAATGCATAAGCTTGCTCAGCCTCTTGCTTGCTAATCTGCAACTCTTTCCTAATTTGCTCTTGCATCTGAAGTTGCTCGTCTAGAAAGCTATCCAGTTCCTCTGACTCTCCCCGCTTACCTTCATTCAAAAAGCTGGTGTGCATCGAAATCAGCATTGTCACCCACCGCCCGCGATAGCGAGAATTTGTTATGTGTTTCTTCAGCTTGGGCAGATCAGTGTTTTTGTCCAGGGTAAAATCTAGTGGTGCGCCAACTGGGGTAATGTTTTTCTCTTCCCATTCTTTTTCTAGATCGTCGTGATGGGAAATTGCCGCTACTGTCTCAATTAAACGCATCGGGCTATTTTTTCTGTTCCAATGTCCTGCTATTTCAGCAGCAAGCAAAGCATGGGCACGATGGTAAATGATTTCCCAACCAGACTCGATTTGGTTAACAATCACGCGATTATTTCCTCCTACATATCTCCAGCCATTAATTTTCTTAGAAGAACTAAAAAAATGTGAGAGCCTGGAGGAGGAATTAAATAGAAACTAGAAAAGGATGAAGTGTGAAGTCTGAAGTGTGTAGAGACGCGATATATCGCGCCAGACAGGAGAAAGTGTGAAGGATAAAGTATAAAACTTTATCCTTCAGCCTAGCAAGCGCCTAGCCTTCGGCAACGCTGCGCGTACGGCAACCCCTCCGGGGAACGGCAACGCGATCGCGTACAGCCTTCATGCTTCAGCCTTGTGACTATCCACCGATCCCTAGACGACCTGCCAAGGCGGGGGTTATGGGTAAGAGAGTAGCGATCATCAAAAATAGCGCCAAAAGAGCTAAAGCTGCTCTTGCATCGTCGGGTTCAGTTAACTCATTCAAACTGGGACGTTCTAAGTCCCGTTGTAAGAATAGAATCACGACTGCCCAGTACAAAGCAAGTGGATTAGCAAAAGATGCAATTCCCAAGACAATTACAGTTGCTATAGTCGTCCGTCCTGCGGTTTTACGTCCATAAATTGCTTGGACAATTCGACCACCGTCCAGTTGTCCTGCTGGCATCAAGTTCAAGGCTGTAATCACCAAACCCAGCCACCCTATCACAGTTAGCGGGTGGACATCTACCAGAGGCTGGTTGACAGCAGAACTGAGAACTACCTTGGCTAGGGTTCCTACTAAAATTGAGCCAGAAAAAAACTGCGATGGCACTTGAAACAGGCTACCAGGGTGAGAAAGTATTAATCCTGCAAGCAGCATTAATAGAGAAACAATGCCTCCAGCAGCTGGCCCGGCCAGGGCAATATCGAACAGTACCTTACGATTCGGTAATAGAGATTCAATTTTGGTAATGGCACCAAAAGCACCAATTTGCAAAGTAGGGAGAAAGAAGGGTGGACTCAGGCGTACTTGATAACGCTGTGCTAACAACCGATGACCAATTTCATGGGCGACTAAAACTGCTAGAATTCCTAGAGCAATAGGTATTACTTCTTGGTATCGAGCCGGAGCAGTGAAGACATCAAAGCCTTGGAGTAGACCGCCTGTTTCTAAGCTGGTAGCAATTGTTGCTACAAACAGTACGGCAGCAAAGATTTTTTGACTCAGGCTGCTAGGGCGCGGGTCGTTGCTACTGGGAAGGACGATAAAAACTGGCTTCCCGTCTGCATTTTCTACTAAAAACAGCCGATAGCGATCGGCCAATTTTTTTTGTAATGAAGCATTCAAGCGATCGTATACTATGTCAGGCTCGCCGCGCAAATTGCCCTTAAAGATTGCACCTTCTTGATAGGGAATTGTTTCTGTAGCAAAAAACGTATCAATGCCGAAAATGCCGCGAATTGCATTGAGATCTTCATCTGGAATTGGCGGCACTACCTCGATTTTCAGCTTTTCTGAGGCTGGTTTAACTGCTGCATCAGGCGAATCTGCTGTTTGTGAGTTAGAACTATTGAGCCTTTCTGTTGCTTTTGCTTGTAGCACTGCATCCCCACCAGCTGCTCTCAAACGATTGCCCAGATAAACGTATACCACAGTAGAAGCTACTAATAATAACAGAACACCTGCGAGATTGATATAAATCCCAGTTGCAAATAAGCCAAAGAAAAGTAGCCAGGGAGCCATCAATACCACTGACTGTAACCAAGCTAGTATTCCTAGTTTGCCAAAACGTCTGGCTCGGTAAAAGCCCCAGCCCAAGATACCCAGAGCAACCAGGACAGTTAAGGAGATGATAGATGTTTCTGATGCCGTAAACATTTTTTATCGAACCGTAGCGGCAAGAGCGAATAATAATACTTTAGCGAAGTCAGATACCACTGCTACTGAGGGTAAGTACTCAAGCAGTATCTCATACCAACTAGTTAGCAGGCAAATAAAAGGCAATCTTAATCGATTGTCCAATTGCAGTTTCTTGTTAAGGGTGTTGTAAATGCGATCGCTAATGCTATTACATAGCTATGAATTTATTTTATAAATTCCAATCTCAAAGTTACTCCACACAACTTTCACTTAAATGCGTCCGTAATAACTATGACAATTCAACCACCTACACCAGGACTGTATGGCTTAAATCATTCCAATAGAGACTTTTCTCAAAGAGATAGTTGGGGCAAAAATCAGTTTAACAATTCTTTTCCAACTGCACTTGCGTGCTATATGCATTCTCAAGGTTTAGATCCAGTATACTTAAAACTGGATGAACAACTAAGGATTAAACACGAACAAATAAATGTTACTGATGTATTTGGTCTAAATCCCTCTTCTCCCCATTTATTTTTTGCTTTTGAAAGTGACTATGTTCCTTATCGCAAAATAGTAATAGGCAGATTACCCAGAGTAGATTTAGTGACAATTGACACGTTGAAAGAAGATTCTTGTTTGCGTAGTATAGAAATCAAATTAACAGCTTTACCAGATAACTCAACTTATCGTCTGGCAGATAATCAATATGGTTGTGAAATTGTTACTAGACCAGATACTGTTGTTTACTTAGCATTAAGCATTGCTGAAAAATTTCAATCATCTCAACAAGCAATTTTAGATTATCTTGACCCTGTTTGTTCTCAAATTGATGATTGGTCAAGCATCAGATATGTTTTACCACTAATTTCTCTTTTAGTTGATTGTCTTGATAATTTTTTCACTGCTAATTTAGAGCTACAACAACCTTTAGTTTTACAACCTGTTTGGAAGACTTTAGGCAAAACATCAAAACTATATGATAATTGCTTAGATATTTTTGTGTGGAGTAATTTTGCTTTTACTAGACTGTTTTTTGATGTGACTAAAAGTTTTACTAGCTCTGGCGCTGAAACTATACACAATACTTTTCGGTTAAGGGGGAAAGGGTAAAGGTTAAAGG
>DATNQH010000177.1:0-49430 GCA_036704105.1 Leptolyngbyaceae cyanobacterium
TATGAGTCAGAATTATTCGTCGGCGTAGTGGAAGAAGCAACTGAGGGATTGGGTTTAACTCCCTTGTTTACAGGCGTGATTGTTTTACCCCTAATTGGTGGTGCTGCTGAATATGTTACTGCGGTGAAGGTAGCACTTAAAAATAATATGGATTTATCCGTATCTGTGGCAATGGGTTCTAGCCTACTAGTGGCGTTATTTATGGCTCCGTTGCTAGTTTTAGTAGGACAAGCGATCGGTCAACCAATGGATCTAGACTTTAATCCGTTTGAGGTTGTAGCTGTAGCTTTAGCCGTAGTAGTAGCAAATTTGATTAGTCTAGATGGGCGTTCTAACTGGCTAGAAGGATCGCTACTATTAGCAACCTATACAATTTTGGGTTTAGCCTTTTATTTTCATCCAGTTTGATTTACATCGGTGGAGGCTCAAGCTTGTGCAATATAAACAGTAGGGTGGGCATTGCCCACCCTACAAGCTACAATCCATGCAATTTGTGGGCAATGCCACCCCGAACATTCCTGAATTACGTTGTCAACACCTGAGCAGGCAAGCGTTTAAAGGCAAGGCGCTCGTTTTCCACATCCACAAAGATCGTGTCGCCTTCGCTAAATTCGCCGCGCAGAATTGACTTGGCGATTTGAGTTTCCAACTCGCGCTGAATTGCTCGCTTGAGCGGACGCGCTCCGAATACAGGATCGTAGCCTACTTCTGCCAAGAAATCGAGCGCAGCATCGGCAAGTCTGAGGGACATCTTGCGATCGCCAAGTCGCTGTTCGAGTCGCTGTACTTGTAGCTTGACAATATGCCGCAATTCCGCTCTGTTGAGCGCATGGAAGATGATAATCTCGTCAATGCGGTTGAGGAACTCAGGACGGAAGTTATTACGCATCGCTTCCATTACTCGACTGCGCATTTCGTCATAGCGCGAGTCATCCCCTGCTACATCCAAGATGTACTGCGAACCGATGTTGCTGGTCATGATAATAATAGTGTTCTTGAAGTCCACCGTATGACCTTGGGAATCGGTAACTCGTCCATCATCGAGAATTTGCAGCATGATGTTGAATACATCCGGGTGTGCTTTTTCGATTTCGTCGAATAGCACCACTGAATAGGGACGACGGCGAATTGATTCGGTTAGCTGTCCTCCTTCTTCGTATCCCACATATCCCGGTGGCGCACCAATTAGGCGAGAAACGGTGTGTTTCTCCATGTATTCCGACATATCAATCCGCACCATTGCTTCTTCGGTGTCGAAGAGATATGCAGCCAAGGCTTTGGCTAGTTCGGTTTTACCTACACCAGTGGGGCCGAGGAAAATAAAGCTGGCGATGGGACGATTGGGATCGGCGAGTCCAGCACGCGATCGCTGAATTGCATCAGCTACAGCTGTGACTGCTTCATCTTGTCCAACTAGGCGACGGTGTAATTCTTCTTCCAAGTGCAGCAGTTTTTCTGTCTCTGTTTCCACCAGCTTACCGATTGGAATACCCGTCCACTTAGAAATGACTTCTGCAATATCGGCTTCTGTCACTTCCTCGCGCAGTAGCGATTGACCGCTGGTTTGAGTTTGAGATAATTGAGTTTCAGCTTCTTCTAGTTGCCGATGCAAGCTAGTTAACTTGCCATATTTTAGTTCAGCAGCTTTGTTGAGATCGTAGTCACGTTCTGCTTGCTGAATCTCAACGTTAAGGCGATCTATCTCTTCTTTGATCGTCTGAATTTTGCTAATAATATCTTTTTCAGACTGCCATTGAGTATTTAAACCCCGTTGTTCTTCTTTGAGATCGGCGAGTTCTTTTTCCAATCTTTCCAACCTTTCTCTGGATGCGGCGCTGCTTTCTTTTTCTAGCGATAGCCTCTCCATTTCCATCTGCAAGATCTTGCGATCGATTTCGTCCAGTTCTTCTGGTTTGGAGGTGATCTCCATTTTCAACCGAGCGGCGGCTTCGTCAACAAGATCGATCGCTTTGTCGGGAAGGAAGCGATCGCTAATGTATCTATTTGACAAACTTGCAGCCGCAACTAAAGCACTGTCAGAAATTTTTACCCCGTGATGCACTTCATACCGTTCTTTCAAACCGCGCAGAATTGAAATAGTATCTTCCACGTTGGGCTGATCGATATACACTTGCTGGAAGCGTCTTTCCAATGCCGCATCTTTTTCTATATACTTGCGGTACTCATCCAGGGTAGTAGCACCAATACAGCGCAGTTCGCCCCGCGCCAGCATTGGTTTAAGCAAGTTGCTAGCATCCATCGCGCCTTGGGTTGCACCCGCACCGACGACAGTGTGAATTTCGTCAATGAAGAGAATAATGTTACCTTTAGACTCGGTAACTTCTTTGAGAACTGCTTTCAAGCGTTCTTCAAATTCACCCCGGAATTTAGCGCCAGCAATCAAAGCACCCATATCTAGGGCGATCAACTTGCGATCTTTGAGCGACTGGGGTACGTCACCAGCTAAAATTCGTTGTGCTAGTCCTTCGACGATCGCTGTTTTACCTACACCAGGTTCACCAATCAATACTGGGTTATTTTTGGTGCGGCGAGAAAGAATCTGAATCGTGCGGCGAATTTCATCATCCCGCCCAATCACTGGGTCGAGTTTACCTTCACGAGCGGCTTCTGTCAGGTCGCGCCCATATTTTTCCAGTGCTTCGTATTTGCCTTCTGGATTTTGGTCAGTCACTTTCTGGTTCCCACGCACTTGTTTAATAGTATTCTTTAACTTTGCTTCGTCTAAGCCGAATTCTTGAAGTAAGCTTTTACCAAAGCGATCGTCTTTGGCATACGCTAGCAATAAATGTTCGATCGAGATAAATTCGTCTTCAAATTCTTTCCGGTAAGATTCGGCTCGATCTAGTAGGGTGTCTAAGCTACGTCCGAGGTAGACGGAAGTGCTGCTACCGGATAATTTCGGTTGACGCTGGATGAATTGTTCGGTGCGATCGCGTACCTTTGTAATGTTTGCGCCTGCTTTGGTGAGAATGCTAGCTGCTAGTCCTTCTTGTTCGAGCAGTGCTTTGAGCAGGTGTTCGCTTTCAATTTGTTGGCCAGAGGCTGCTTTGACAATATCTGGAGTGTGGGCGATCGCTTCCCAAGCTTTTTCTGTAAATTTATTAGGGTCTGTGGGTTGCATAATGTGCTATCCCCTCCTAGTTATGATTTAATTTACGAACCGCCAAGTTGCCAAGAACACCAAGGAAGAGGAAGTGTTCTGGCTTTTGCTGTCCCTATTGGTCATTTTAGAAAGACTAGTCTAATCGCTAGGATCGGTGTTTACGTATTCTTACCGGGGTATTTCCGCCCAGGGCAACAATTCGTAATTCTTTTTGCCTAGTCCCTAACCCCTAGAGAACGCGATCGCGTTTTTCTGATGCTTCAGTTGGGAAGAATAATGATATATGCCATCATCTAGTTAATTGTTTGCCGATATGAGTTACTGTCTAAATCCAGAGTGTCAAAATCCCCAAAACTTAGATGGCAGAAAGTATTGTCTTGTCTGTGGCTCTAAATTGCTGCTCAAAGACCAATATCAAGCCATCAAGCCCATAGGAGAAGGCGGATTTGGCAGAACTTTCTTGGCTGAAGACGCGAATCGACTGAATGCTCTTTGCACGATCAAGCAATTTTTCCCTCTACCCCAAATTCAAGGCAATATTGAGGCCATGAATAAGGCAACTCAACTGTTTAAGCAAGAAGCTAGACAGTTGTTGGAACTGGGAGAAAAGCATCCGCAAATTCCTACTTTATTTGGTTACTTTGAACAAGAGCAACGCTTATATCTGGTGCAGCAATATATTGATGGACAGGATTTGTCGAAAGAGTTGGAGAGCCAAGGATCTTTCAGTGAAGCACAAATTCGGAATTTATTAAATAGTTTGTTACCTGTGCTGAAGTTTATTCACGAGCATCAGGTAATTCACCGAGATATTAAACCAACTAATATTTTACGTAATAAAGCTGATGGTAATTTTGTCCTAATTGATTTTGGAGTTGCCAAACAACTAGCTGGCACTAATATGTCTAGGGCAGGTACAAAACCTGGGACAGAAGCATATGCACCAATTGAACAACTGCGTGGCGCTAAGGCTTTCCCAGCTAGCGATATCTATAGTTTAGGCGTAACCTGCATTCATTTACTCTGTGATGCCGAACTAAATGAACTTTATAACCCCCTCCAAGGGGGATGGGTATGGCGACCATTACTTAAACAAAAAGGTAAAGATGTCTCAGACCAACTGAGCAAAATTCTAAATAAAATGATCGCTGAGTACGTGCAGCATCGTTATCAATCTGTAGATGAAATACTCCAAGACTTAAATTCTAAACCTACACCACCACCGCCGCCACCGCCACCACTGCGGCGATCGCTACCGCCACCGCCACCACCGCCACCGCCACCAGCACTAGGATCAAAGAAGTGGCAATGTGTCAATACTCTCACTGGACATTCAGGCCAAGTTAGAGCAGTTGCTATTAGCCCTGATGGTGGGCTGATAGCTAGTGGCAGTGCAGACAAAACTGTCAAAATCTGGGACTTAGCTACTGGTAACTTGCTGCACAGCTTAAGCGATCACGCAAACTGGGTACGTGCCGTTGCTTTTAGTTTAGATGGCAAAACTCTCGTCAGTTGTAGTGCTGATAAAACTATCAAAATATGGAATGCGATCGCAGGCAACCTGATTCAAACTTTAGTCGGACACGCAAATGGAGTAAGTGCTGTTACCATCAGCCCAGATGGCAAAACAATTATTAGTGGCAGTGATGACGGCACAGTTAAGTTGTGGGAACTAAAAACTGGAAATCTGGTATACACTCTCACAGGCCATTCAGGTTATGTTTTGTCTGTTGCCATTAGTCCGGATGGCAGAACTGTTGCTTGCGGTTGTGGTGAGATTATCAGAGTGTGGGATTTAAGGGGCGATGACTTGATTGGCGATTTGAGTGGGCATTCAGGTTGGGTTCGTTCTATTGCCTTTAGCCCCGATGGTCATACAATCGCCAGTGGTAGTGAGGACAATACGATCAAGTTATGGCAACACGGTAAGCTACTGCGGACTTTGGATAATCAATCTAGCCGGGTTACTGCGGTTGCTATTAACCCAGATGATAAGACTTTAATTAATAGCAGTGGAGATAAGACGCTTAAAATCTGGCATTTAGAAACGGGCAAGTTAATCGATACTTTGCAAGGTCATTCAGATGCTGTTTGGTCTGCTGCACTGGCTGTAGATGGACAAGCTCTAGCTAGCGGCAGCGCTGACAATACAATTAAGATTTGGCGTTGTGACTAAAGAGGGACTAGGGACAAAAATTATGAATGATGAATGATGAATTTAGCATTTACCCTAGCCTCTAGAACTTCATAATATTATGCAAAAGAAGCAAAAATTTCCTTATCTGGTTGGCTCAAAATGGACATCCCAGCAGAAAATCTGGGGCTGGCGACACTTTCAGGTCATCAATCGCAAAAATCAGGGTAAGTGGGTGTTTGCGGAAATGGTTGCTGCTTGTGATCCGAATGTTCGTTTTTGGGTTAATGCCAAAATTCTCAAAGACAAATCTCAATGGCAAGGTGGATGGCAATCTTTACAAGAAATAGAGGCAGCCGAGTTAAATTTGTCTTGAAACTAGAGATTTGACAAAATTTATCATTCTTTACATTTCTAGGAGCGATCGCATTCTCATCAGGCTATGCTTAAGCGATTCATCCTATTTCCCTACTTTAATAGGTTGAGATATGAAGTTGGTTGAGCGATGTTTGCGCCAAATAACATCGATTAGTCTTGAGCGCAAAGCTATTTGAATCCTTACTGTCTATGATTCTTGGAGTGCGATCGCTTTGCGTTCCCGCAGGACGAAGTGGCATTCCTCATGACTAGAATATTCTGATTTCAGATTCAATACAACTATTTACTTGTTTTTGTCTAATTTATGTTATAAATATTTTTTTGTATATTGTTACTATTTTTATAAAAATGAATTAAAAATAGTTATATATAGTCTTTTTAAAGAACTTAAAATGATTTTTAAGGAATATAAGCGAATAACTATCAAATAATTAGTTTATTTCAGCTTTAAACCTTAATTTATTTAACCCCCCCCTTTCTTTTCCCCAGCAGTTGCAAGATAATGCAGGAAAGCAAATAAAATTACAGACGGCAACAAGCAGGCTAGTTGAAGCGCCTTCTTTAGCCAAAGGTTTAATAAGCAACGATAGGAGCCAACTAAACGTGAAACTTGCAGTCTACGGAAAAGGTGGCATCGGCAAATCCACAACTAGCTGTAATATCTCTGTCGCCCTCGCCAAGCGTGGTAAGAAAGTACTGCAAATTGGGTGCGATCCAAAGCACGACAGCACATTTACCCTGACGGGATTCCTGATTCCCACAATTATCGACACCCTTCAGGAAAAGGATTACCACTACGAAGACGTTTGGCCTGAAGATGTAATTTACAAAGGTTATGGTGGCGTTGATTGCGTCGAGGCAGGCGGCCCTCCAGCAGGTGCAGGTTGCGGTGGCTACGTCGTAGGTGAAACAGTCAAGCTGTTGAAAGAACTCAACGCCTTTGATGAGTACGATGTAATTTTGTTTGACGTATTGGGTGACGTAGTGTGTGGTGGTTTTGCAGCCCCGCTGAACTATGCAGACTATTGCATGATTGTGACAGACAACGGTTTTGATGCCTTGTTTGCCGCTAACCGCATTGCCGCATCAGTCAGAGAAAAAGCCCGGACACACCCCTTGCGTCTGGCTGGCTTAATTGGCAACCGCACCTCTAAGCGCGACCTGATTGATAAGTATATAGAATCAGTGCCGATGCCAGTGCTGGAAGTTCTGCCCCTAATTGAGGACATCCGCGTTTCCCGCGTCAAAGGCAAGACTTTGTTTGAAATGGCCGAGTCCGATCCTGACCTGAATTACGTCTGCGAGTACTATCTCAACATTGCCGATCAAATTCTTGCCCGTCCAGAAGGAGTTGTGCCAAACGACTCGCCAGATCGGGAGTTGTTCGCTTTGCTGTCTGACTTCTACTTGAATGGTGACAAACCACCTGTTGTAAGTCAGGAAGAGGAACTAGACTTGATGATGGTTTAATCAGTCTAGTGATGGGATGAGGTAAAGAAAAAATGGCTTTTTTCACTGAGTTAACCACCTCCTTAAAACAAAAGTGGTTGCAGTACTTCCAAGTCAATCGTTCCTGGCTGGAACGGCAAATGGAAGCGGAGTATGTTGACACTCCTGATGGAGGCAGGCGACCGTCTTCTTACCTCATCTTGGGAGCGGTGAGCGCGCTGGAACCGCAATTAGCGGAATTGATCGTGCCTTTTACCAAACTGAACCCGGACATAAACGCCCTGATTGATGTATTGGAGTTGAATTTTGACCCGGTAAAGTCTCAGAGCGATCGCCCTAATTTGCAGAGCGATCGCTCTGTTTCCACCGTCAGCCCACATTCTAATCCCCCAGTAAACCCAAGCACAGACATGGACGATCTGATGGGGGTAGCAGAAGCTGAAGCGGTTCAGCTGCAAGGATCGTCATGGGTGGAAGTGGTAGATAGAACAGCACCAGCAAGTTCACAACAACAGCCCTTGGAGAAACCGAATCCAGCCCAAACTGAAATGGGTGATGTTTGGCTGGATGAAATGAATGCAAAAGAGTTGAAGTCTGAGCAAACACCAGACAAAACCCATACAAAGGAAGGGAAGCAATCGGAAGACGAGGAAATTTCTCGTCTATTTCCTGAATTTTGAATAATACCGATAAAGGATGAAGGCTGTACGCGAAGCGTTGCCGTTCCCCGTAGGGGTTGCCGAAGGCTAGGCTAGGCGCTTGCTAGGCTGAAGGCTGAAGGTTAGAGAATAAAGATTAAATTCATACTTCACACTGCCAAGAGCTTAGCAACGTTTACACACTTCATACTTCACCATTCATCATTTAAATAAGTTGGGGAGAAAATCTGTTTTATGACTTTGGCTCAACCGGAAGCTTTAAATTTTGAGTGCGAAACTGGAAATTACCATACATTTTGTCCGATTAGCTGCGTCGCCTGGCTGTACCAGAAGATTGAAGATAGCTTCTTTTTGGTGATTGGAACTAAGACCTGTGGCTATTTCTTACAAAATGCTATGGGGGTGATGATTTTTGCTGAACCCCGCTATGCAATGGCAGAACTAGAAGAAGGGGATATTTCAGCACAGCTGAATGATTATGAAGAGTTGAAGCGGCTGTGTTTGCAAATTAAGCGCGATCGCAACCCCAGTGTAATCGTCTGGATTGGCACTTGCACGACCGAGATCATCAAGATGGATTTGGAAGGCTTAGCACCGAAGCTAGAATCCGAGATCGGTATTCCAATTGTCGTAGCACGGGCGAACGGTTTGGATTATGCCTTCACCCAGGGAGAAGATACCGTATTAGCTGCAATGGCTGTGCGTTGCCCAGATAAAGCACCATTAGCCGAAGCAGATAAAAACGAACGCAATGCGATTTCCAAACTGCTCAACTTCGGTCGCAAAAAAGAAGATGTCGCGGCGGAAGAGTCAGAATACGTCAACCATCCACCCCTTGTTCTATTTGGTTCCCTACCCGATCCAGTTGTGACTCAATTAACACTGGAACTGAAAAAGCAGGGAATAAAAGTTTCTGGTTGGCTACCCGCCAAGCGTTACACTGAATTACCAGTTTTGGAAGAAGGGTATTATGTTGCTGGTGTCAATCCCTTCCTCAGCCGCACTGCTACAACTTTGATGCGGCGGCGCAAGTGCAAACTAATCGGCGCACCGTTCCCGATTGGTCCCGATGGTAGCCGCGCTTGGATTGAAAAAATCTGCTCTGTCTTTGGCATTACCCCAACCGGACTCGAAGAGAGAGAAACCAAAGTTTGGGAAAGTTTGGAAGATTATCTCAAACTGATTCGCGGCAAGTCTGTCTTCTTCATGGGTGATAACTTACTGGAAGTCTCTTTAGCACGGTTTCTGGTACGTTGTGGGATGACTGTTCCCGAAATCGGTATACCATACATGGATAAGCGCTATCAAGCCGCTGAACTGGCAATGCTTGAAAAGACTTGCCACGAGATGGGTGTACCTCTGCCTAAAATTGTCGAGAAGCCAGATAACTACAACCAAATTCAACGAATCAACCAACTAAAACCAGATTTAGTCATCACTGGTATGGCTCATGCTAACCCACTAGAGGCACGGGGTATCAATACCAAGTGGTCGGTAGAGTTCACCTTTGCTCAAATTCACGGCTTTACCAATGCCCGCGACATTCTGGAATTAGTGACTCGCCCACTACGTCGCAACAACAATCTGAAAGATTTGGGTTGGGAAAAGTTGGTGAAAGAAGAAGCCAAAATCTAGCAGCGAAGGGCTGAGGTAGAACCTCCCAGATCTCGTAACCAGGCTCAGCCTGGTTACGAAAAAGCAGTGCGAAATTCAGCCTCGTTACGAAAGGGCTGCTCTGCTTCAGTCTAAATTTCCGCCACTGCTCGTTCAATTAATCTCCGAGCCAATGTTTGCGTTCCTGTGTGTTCGTAGTAGTTAGTTGAAACATCCAAGAAAGCAGCAAGGTAATCTAACTTGTCGTCAGCAACTTGCATAAATTGTTGCAGATTGTCAACAACTTTTTGTGGTGTTAAGCCGCGAGAAATAACTAAATCGCTCATCCAGCCTTTAACTGAATCAAAGCTTTCGCCGATGAAGTTTAACTTTCCAGCGGAATTATTACCAGGAATAGCATCGTTGATGTTTTGAAATGTGGTATTTTTCTCTAATTCCTGTGGAGTTGTTTGATTCAAAGTTAATAACGCTCTTTGAATAAAATCAGGGCCGAGTGGAATCAAACCATCCACACAAACTAAAGCAACCATTCGCATCAGTGATTCACCACTGTATTCACCTAGAGAAGCAACAAAATCTCCAATGCTGTCTCCCGGAATACCGTTGATTTGGCAAAAAGCTACTAACTCAGCAACTAATTTCAGACATAAGTCAATAGTTTGAGCTTTGTCAGCTTTGGGAGTAACTTTATTGAGAAAACCTAACAAGGGAATTCGTTCGCCAACTTTGTTAGCTAATGCTGCTGCACCAAGGGCTTTATCAGTACTATCAACTGTTTGATAAAGCCACATTGCTCTTTGGTATCCTTGAGAGCGATCATTGTACAAATAAATTGCCCGTTCGCCAATTTGCTGAATCAGACTTTCGTCAGTTTCGCCAGTAACAGTACGGATAGTATTGACAAAACCAGTTGTGTTTTGCCACTCACCAGGAGCAACAAAATCAAGCGATCGCAGCATTGAAACAGTTAAATTATTTGTTGGTAAATCATCTACCAAATCTTGAATTGGTTTGCTCACATCAACCTCCTAATTAAAATTATGAATTATGAATTATGAATTCAGCATTCAGCATTCATAATTGCTGCATTCTTTTGTTATTGCAGTCGAGCAATGCCATTGAGGTTAAACTTTTTCAACCAAGCTTCGCGATCGCTAGCTGTAAAAGACGGATCGCGGGATAATACTTTAACTTGATAGCGATCGCCAACTAAGATAGCAGTCTGAGTATTCCCCACCTCAACGGCTGGATAACTGCCAATTTTTTTGGTGCTATTCTTGAACTTTGCCGCAGCAATAGGAGTGCTTTTTGTATCAGAAATAGACAGCATGGCTACATCCTTGCCATCTTTTTTCAGCTTCGCCTCAGCAAAGCCTTTTTTCTCTTGGGTATAAACTCGTTGGAACCCATTGCTAGCTGGTGGGAAGAACTTATTAAACTCGCTACCCTGTGTTGCAGTTTTAGCAACCGCTTGACCGCTTCTTTGCTTGCTGCTTTCCTGTTGTGCAGAGTCAAAACGTCCGGGAGCCTGCGTTGCTGTACAGGCTGATGTAAACAACAGCAGCGCACAAAGCATCAACGCCGCTAGAACTCTACGCCCTCGATGGAACATTATGATACCTCCTTATGCTCGATTTATATCCTAATTACCAATTGACTTGCGCATAGCCGAATTACAGAAACATTTCAACTAGCGCGGTGGGCAACAACCGCATAAAATGGATCTCCACCACCAGCACCCAACCATTGCAAAAAGTTAGGCGCACTCGACTGACGGACAATTACCTCTGGTTCGGTGAATCCTGGCACTAATTTAAAGTACTGTTTAACCAATTCCACCCGACTGGCTTCTGAACCATCCCGCCAAGCTTGAATTGCCTTTTGATAAAACATCCGGTTAGAAAAGCTGATAATTGCTGCTCCCCCAGGCTTGAGAATACGGTGAATCTCGGTGAATACAGCTTCTGGATATTGCAGATATTGTACGGAAACAGTGTTAAGCACAGCATCAAAATCTGCATCTGGTAACGGCAATTTAGGATTTTCGTTCAAATCTTGGACAAAGTAATGGTTTAGCTGGGGATTACGTCCCAACTCCTCAGCATTCAGTCCGTGTCCCTCCACATGGGCAAATTCCATTTCCTCTGGTAGATGCGACACCCAGCTACTCATCATGTCAAATATCCGCGTATTCGGCTTCAGGCGCTGGCGATATAAATCTGTCAGCTGCTGGATAAACCCTTCATCCACATGAGTCACAAATCGCGGATAGGCATAAAACTGCTTGTCGTCTGAATCATCTAACTTGGTACGTTGATCCGGTCGCAGTGGCATAAGTGTAATGTGATAATAGCCTTACACTTCCCAGTTTAAGAAAAATTACGAAGTGTAAAAAAAGGATGAAGGGTGAGAGGTAAGAGGTAAGAGGTGAGAGGGCTTGGCTTCACGCTTGATACTGCTAGCCGCGCCGTAATGCTTACACACAACATCTGGGTGCTGCGCGATACCAACGGTCACGCAACGCTTACGGAAAGACGCGATGTATCGCGTCTCTACATATTTCATAATTACTTTGTCGCTTGCCTAATAAAGAAAAATATAGCTATAATGATATTACGTATACGAAATAAGCAGCAGAATGCCTAGTACCTCTGTTGAACAAATTGTAGAGTCGTGGCGAGAAGTTCTAGCACCGCACGGTATTGGCTACCGGATCAAATTGCTAGGTCAACTTTTGGGGCGAAAGTTTCAAGAACGACTGGAACCATTTGGTTTGACTCCCTTTCATTGGATCGTGCTGTGCTGTTTATGGGAAGAAGATGGCTTAGCTACTTGTAGTATTGGCGAAAAACTGCAACAGGTAGGAGGCACCTTAACTGGTGTACTTGATCGCATGGAGGAGAGGGGACTAATTCGCCGAGAACGCGATCCTCGCGATCGCCGCATCTGGCGGATCTGGCTCACACAAGCAGGTAAGGAACTGGAAAGTGTCCTACCGCCTATCGCTGTACAACTAGTAGATGAAGCCATGCATGGTATTTCTCCAGAGGAACGCCAGCTATTCTCAAAGCTACTAGACCAAGCGATCGCTAATATTTCCTAGGAATTTTGCCGCTAAAGTAACTCTTAAGATGGGTGATGCGATCGCTCGGACTGAATAATATGCAATATTACGAATACTAAATAAAAGAATACTAAATAAATAGACTTCATATTAACTAACTGCTCAATATCAGACTTTTAACAAAACTAAATTTCAACAGATACAAATATGGAACGCAGCACTATATCTTTAAACAGACGCGGCTCGGTAGTTGTGGAGAAAGAATTAATTACCGATTCAGCACTAGTTGAGAACGAATTGGTTGTTGACACTGATACAACAGAGGAAATTAACCACCAAAAAACATTTGTACTGACACCGGAGCATAAAGAAGCTCCAGTGGAAGAACCTGATGGGGATACAGAACAACTTTTCGAGCAGCCAAAAAACAAACAGAAGCGCAAGCTTCCAAAAGCTTTGATTTTGGCAGGTTTGGGCGCGATCGCGATCGTTTCTGGTATAACTGGCTATCATTGGTGGCAATATGCTTCTGTCCACGAATCGACAGAGGATGCCTATATTCGAGGTAACGTTCATCCAGTTAGTAGCCGAATTAATGGCACAGTCGCCTCTGTGCTGGTGGACGACAACCAGCAAGTGAAAGAAGGGCAGTTGCTAGTGAAGCTAGACCCTAGCGACTATCAAGTGCAATCGCAACAATCACAAGCGGCGCTAGAAGCTGCTCAAAGACAGGCTAATGCGGCGCAATCAAATATTAATTATGCATCTAAGAATGCACAGGGGAATATAACCCAGGCACAAGGGAATATTTCCAATGCTCAAGCGGCAGTTGCTACAGCCCAAGCAGCAGTTAAGGAGGCACAAGCCGGAATTCCCGCAGCTGGGGCGCAGGTGGCGCAAGCAAACGCAAATTTGCAAAACCTAGAAGTAGATTACAAACGTTATCAAAACCTGTATCAATCGGGTGCCATCGCGCGTCAGCAGCTAGATAGTGCTAGAACTGCTTATCAAGTTGCCGTAGCTGAGAAAAACACGGCTATGCAGAGCGTGGCGCAAGCTGAAGCTAAACTAGCTCAAGCCCAACAGAGTGTCGCTGAAGCGCAAGCTAAATTCGCAGCGTCGAAGGGAGGATTAGTACAGGCTCAAGCAGGTAACGCTCAAACCGAAGTCAATCGCAGTCAGTATCAAGCTGCCAAAGCAGCGATCGCGCAAGCGCAAGCCCAACTCAATAACTCGAAACTGCAATTATCTTACACGAACATTGTTGCTCCGTCCACAGGTCACGTAGGTAACAAAAGTGTAGAAGTTGGGCAGAGAGTGCAACCAGGTACTCCCTTAATGGCGATCGTGGATAACAATAATTGGGTAGTTGCCAACTTCAAAGAAACTCAGCTGGCAAAAATGCATCCAGGGCAGCCAGTAGAAGTTGACATTGATGCCATCCCCAATCACCACTTCACTGGTCATGTTCAAAGTTTCTCGCCTGGTTCGGGAGCAACTTTTGCTTTGTTGCCGCCAGATAATGCTACTGGCAACTTTACCAAAATTGTGCAGCGCATCCCAGTAAAGATTGTCTTAGATCCGCAAAGTGTCAAAGGTTATGAATCGCGGATTACTCCTGGTATGTCAGTAGTAGCAACAGTTGATGTTAGTAAATAAAGCTGTACAATTGAAAGTTTTGATCTACAGACGCAATATATCGCGTCTGTACCGTTAAATATATTCAAAACTCTGCGAAGCGGTAGATATATACAGCAAATAAACAAGGCATAGTTATTACTAACAGCCTCAGATTTGAAAATGAGAATAAAGACTAATTCTAAAGTAGCTATACCTGCCTTAAGATCGAGAAACTATCGTCTGTTTTTTGCCGGGCAAGGCATTTCTCTAATTGGTAATTGGATGACACAAACCGCTACGGTTTGGCTTGTGTATCAGTTGACTAACTCAGCCTTGCTATTAGGGGTGGTTGGATTTACGAGTCAAATTCCTAGTTTGTTTCTAGCACCTTTTGGTGGAGTTTTAGTAGATCGATGGAATACTCATAAAATCTTAGTTATAACTCAAGTGTTAGCAATGATACAGTCTTTAGCACTAGCTGTTTTAGCGCTAACAGGCACGATTAATATTTGGCATTTTATTGTATTGAGTTTGTTTCAGGGAACAATCAATGCCCTAGATGCTCCGGCTAGACAAGCTTTTGTGCCAGAGATGGTTGAGAAAAGAGACGATTTGGCAAGTGCGATCGCATTGAATTCTTCTCTTGTTAATGGCGGGCGACTGGTTGGCCCTGCGATCGCAGGTATCATCATTGCCCAAACTGGAGCTGCTTTCTGTTTTTTAATTGATGGTTTCAGTTATATCGCTGTGATTGCTGCTTTATTAGCAATGAAGCTGAAGCCAAAAAACATCGCTCTCAATCCAGGTAATCCCTTACAAAAATTAAAAGAGGGATTTATTTATGCCTTTGGTTTCGCCCCTATTCGTTCAATTTTGCTATTACTAGCTATATTTAGCTTTATGGCAATGCCATATGTAACTCTAATCCCAATTTTTGCTACCAAAATTTTATCAGGTGACGCTCATACTTTGGGCTTTTTAATGGCAGCATCAGGAGTTGGAGCAATAATAGGAGGACTTTATTTAACTACGCGAAAAACTGTGCTGGGATTGGGAAAAGTAATTGCTTTAGCTCCGGCGATCGCTGGTGTAGGACTGATTGTATTTTCTTTGTCTAGAGTCCTATGGATTTCTTTACTAATGATGACCGTAGTCGGCTTAGGTTCGATTCTCCAAATCTCTTCTAGTAATACAATTCTTCAAACAATAGTTGAGGATGATAAACGCGGCAGGGTGATGAGTTTATTCACTATGGCTTTTTTAGGAATGGTGCCTTTTGGAAATTTATTAGCTGGATTTCTTGCAGATAAAATCGGCGCACCTAATACACTAATTATTGGTGGTAGTTTTTGTATTTTAGCGTCAATAGTTTTTACTAGACAGCTACCTAAAATTAGGCAAGCAGCCCGACCAGTTTATCAAAAAATAGGTTTACTACCAAAAACAAATTCCTAGTTACAAAAATTATTTACAATTTTCAGCCGCTCGTCCAGAAAAATTGAGGTTGTTAAATATAATTAATATCGGAGTACCCCCGTGAATAATACAGGTGCATCCAGGCGGCAAAATCGTCAGCCAACCCCTAAATCTTCTTCCTCCCCTCCATCTGATCGCGTTTCCTTTAAAAGCTGGGTTGCTGTTTTGGGCGCTATTTTGGGTGCGTTCATGGCAGTTTTGGATATTCAGATTACAAACGCTTCGCTCAAAGACATTCAAGCTGCATTGGGGGCAACTTTGGAGGAGGGATCTTGGATCTCTACCTCTTATTTAGTAGCTGAAATTGTAGTAATTCCCATGACTGGATGGCTGTCACGGGTATTTTCTTTGCGTTGGTATTTAGTAGTTAATGCTGGCTTATTTACCTTCTTTTCTGTATGCTGTGCCTGGGCATGGAATCTGCCATCAATGATCGTATTTCGTGCTTTGCAAGGGTTGACAGGCGGCGTGTTAATCCCGATCGCATTCACGATTATTCTCACATTGCTACCTCCAGTAAAGCAGCCGATTGGGATGGCGATGTTTGCGATTACGGCAGTGTTTGCGCCAGCGATTGGCCCGACTGTGGGAGGATGGTTAACAGAAAACTTCAGCTGGCATTACATCTTTTACCTGAATGTAATTCCGGGGTTGCTGCTGATGGGTGCGGTTTGGTATGGATTGAATCGTCAACCACTGCAACTGCATTTACTCAAGAATGGGGATTGGTTCGGAATTATTTCAATGACGCTCGGCTTGGGATCGTTACAAGTAGTTTTGGAGGAAGGTAGCCGCAAAGACTGGTTTGGTTCGCCGTTGATTGTGCAGTTGTCGATCATAGCGGCAATTTTTCTGACTATATTCTTCTGGATTGAATTGACTCGCAGACAACCGTTTATTAATCTGCGCTTGCTGATGCGGCGTAACTTCGGTTTAGCGAGTATTGTGAATGTATCGCTGGGGTTGGGGTTATACGGTTCGGTGTATATTTTGCCCCTCTACTTAGCCCAGATTCAGGGATATAATCCGCTGCAAATTGGTGAAGTAATTGCTTGGCTGGGATTGCCGCAGTTATTCATAGTACCCTTAGTACCAAAATTGATGCAGCGCTTCGATCTTCGCCTGCTAATTGCGGTAGGTGTGAGCTTGTTTGCAGTCAGTTGCTTTATGAACTCGACTATGACTCATGATACAGGTATCGATCAATTACGTTGGTCGCAACTTGTGAGAGCATTAGGGCAACCTTTAATTTTTGTTCCTCTATCTTCTATTGCTACTGCTGATATTGAAAAAGAACAGGCTGGATCTGCTTCGGGTTTATTTAATATGATGCGTAACCTGGGTGGATCAATTGGAATTGCAGCAATCGCTACTTTATTAACACGACGAGAACAGTTTCACTCGAATCGTTTGGGGGAAGCGATATCGTTGTATAATCCACAAACGCAGCAACGAATTAATCAGCTAACTCAATATTTTGTCAGTCGTGGTGCCGATTTGACTACGGCAAACGATCGCGCGATCGCTACTCTTGACAATACCATTCGTCGAGAAGCTTTCGTCATGGCTTTTAACGATTGCTTCTACTTCATTGCTTGGGCTTTATTGCTAAGTGGTATTGCTATTGTGTTCTTTAAAAGAGTTAAGGCACAAGGTGGTGCTGGCGCACATTAAAGGATTTTACTCTAGTTCCCATGCGGGTTCCTGGGAACTAGAGTATCTGGGCGGCTGCCATTGTAATTACGCTAACTGAAAGATATTACTTGTTTTGAGCAAATTGATCGTAAATGCGATCGCTCTTAGCTGCCATAATGAAATCATTCTGATGCAACCCATAAATAGCATGAGTCCACCAGCTTACCTTCACCTTACCCCACTCGGTAAGCAAAGCTGGGTGATGCCCTTCTGACTCTGCTATTTCACCTACTCTGTTAGTAAATTCTAATGCCGTTTTGAAGTTGGGAAACTTGTAAGTACGCTCTAGATGGGGTATCCCTTCTACTTCTTGGATATTCCAATCTGGAATCTGAGGCTTAAGTTGCGATACTTCCTCCTCAGTTACTTTTGGTGCATCCTGATGGCAAGCAGTACATTTTTGTCCTGTGAGCGTTTCCATCGCAGTACCTTGCATTACTACCAATAGTTTGTTAACTCACCCTACCATTAAACATTACTCTAACTTCACCTCTTTCCGCACCACCCCAGCGCGATCGCACCTTACTATAAATTTAACTATCCCACCTTGAGTAGCACGAACTACCCATTCCACCTTTGCCCTATCCTTGGTAGGATCGGCTTGTCGCCTTGTAGGTGCTGAGGGTTTATAAGCACGTCCTTCTAGTTGTCCTAATTCTTCACGCGGCTTACCTGTTTCCAATGTTGCACCTTCGGGTAACTCGATTTCGCAGATGCAACCCCGTACCAGCTTTTTCTCCAAAGCTTTTTCAGTAACATTGGTGGGTAGCCAGCCTGTATTCTGCACAACCAAGCGTATTCGATAAATATCTTTGCCCAAGTTACTTACACTAGCTTCATAAATCTCTAACTTAGGGGAGATTAACAAATGCCAAACTACCCACTCAGGAAAGCGGGCAATTTCCTTTTCTAGAAACTCTGATGGAGGATTTGACCAAGCATACATCGCATCCCAACCGCCTAATTCTACTTTACCGAGTTGGGGATGATCAAATGGATACCAGTCAATATATCCCTTACCTCTCAGCTTTTCGTCGCTCCAGCGCAGCATCTTCAGGTCATCTTCTAAGGGATGTTCCCGATACCAGTCAATAAATTTATACCGATCAATTCCAGCTTGACGCTGGGGACTCCAAATTTCAACCGTCCAACCAAATATCCCCTGATGTTCGTAAGCCCAGTCATCAAAAGCACCAGTGACATATTCTTTCGGATGATAGCGAAATTCATGAAATACTGAGACAGCGGGATATTCGGTGATTTCCGTACCCTTTTCACCGATGCGTTGGTAGGTACGCAGATCGTTAACAGGGAATTCATCATCACTTAGGTGGCTGTAGGGGCGTAACAAAACACCGCTGAAGGTGTGGAAGGCAATAGCAGCCGTAATGTTAGGATGGGTGGTAATAAATTGGACGAGCGATCGCACTTCTGGTTCCGACGCTGGATAGTCACCCGCCCCTAATTGTTCGTGTTCCTGTCGCCACATACTGGGAAAGTTGCGGTTTAAGTCTAATCCTTCTCTGGGTGGTTGAACATTAATCTGCACTTGATCGTAATTTTCTATCTGTCCTTCAGGTAGCAGGCGGTAATATTTGCCTCCAGTTTCTGTAGGGAGGCGAGGGATCAGCAGGCGTGGTTCACTGGGGCAAATTTTCCAAGCACCGTTAGGATCTAGAATACGCATTTGTAAGATGCGTCCATCTCCATCCATATCTTCCATTACTAACCCGTCACCCACTTCTTCGTCATAGGGATAAGGACGAGTGCTGGAACGAATAAACTTTGGCTTGTCAGCTAATGCTAATTCTGCACCATCTGGGTTGACGCGGGGGCAAATATAAAAGGTACGAGTGTCGAGACAACGGGTAATATCTGCATGGGTGCCGTAACCTGTAACTAATGTTTGCAGCAGGTACAAGCAGGCACTAGATGGGGCTATTTCAGTAGCGTGAATGTTGCCATCCACCCAAAGAGCGGGTTTTTCCCGATCCGAACCTTCTTTGAAGCAGGTAACTCTGAGTAGCCAAATGTCACGCCCTTCGTAGCTTTTACCAATGCTTTCTATGCGTACAAGCTGGGGGAATTCTTCAGCGTAGGCTTGCAGAATACTTGTTAAATCTGCGTAACGGTAGTATTTATCGAAACGAACGTCTGGCATAGCAACTTTCGTATCTCCCGTTGATAATTTTGTACCATATTACAAGAGTGGGATGCGACAGTATTAGTTCTACCAGATGATTTCTGTTTGTCCTACGCGATATTTATTCAGAGTAAATGTTATTTGTAATACTAGTCGCTCTTTATGACTTGGAGTAATCGCTTTGTGAAAACAAAATGGATCTTCTGCAAATCCAAAACCAGCTTTTTCGCAAACAGTCACTACATTTTCATCCCCGTAGTAATCGGTGATATCTCGATCTTCACGTCCTATCAGTAAGCTGAATTGATGGGCAATTTTCTTATTTTTCTGACTACCTCGAACACAAACATGAGGCCCACTAAATAAATCTACGTCTGTCAAATAAAAGTAAAATTTAAGGGAATGATAGTCAATAGGATCGTGATGAAATAAGACAGCACCCAACTTCATTCTATCCTCGAAATCTGCCTTTGTTACAAAACTCCAATAGAGCTTAGTTTCCACAAATTTAGGCTCACTCTTTAAATATAGGGCTGGTATTTCTAATAATTTTGGATCGCTGGCAAGTTGGTTAATAGTTGGGCAAAGCTTAGCACCATCTAAATAATCTCCAATAATAAAATTATTGTTATGCCTTACTTGTAGATTTTTTAGCTCGGAAATATGAAAAGTTAATTCGCGGTCGTAATTAGCATAAAATTTTGTAGATTCAGCAAAATTAATAATCTCTTGTATAGTCTTCTGATTTAGATTAATACCCAAGTATAAACCATCTTGGCTTAAGGATTGAACAACATCTTCTATATTCAGTTTTTCAAATAAAGAAGGTTTGTTGCTAAATTTTTCCAGTGCGGGAGGTTTATAAAAATAACTTACAAGAAAGCGGATGAATATAAATCGACCGAAGACAAACATTAAAAGCCATTTAGGGCTTTTAATTAAATATTTATATTCTTGATTAAACTTTAATCTAGCTCTTAAGAGAAAAATCATAAAATTACCAGTTAATATAAACATTGCTTATATTCCTGAGTAGATATTTAAGTTCTTCAAGCAAGGCGATCGCTTCGTCAATCCTCAACAAATTGGCGGCTAAGAAGTTTCCTCAACGTAGCTGTACTAAATGCATATCGGATTTTCATAGCAGTGGTATTTATCCAACCGAACGTCTAGCATAGCAACTTTCTTATTTGCCCTAGACGATTATGTAAGATAACACTGAAATGAAAATTGATAGGTTGTAGATACGACTCTTTCTTTATCAGTACCTCTGTGCCTCATGGGTGACAATCAAGAAAGAAGCAATCGTAGGAGACAATAATGACAACTGCAACTGTCAGTCAACCAAAGACTGAGTTACCGCCACTAATTCCGCGTGATATTCTGTTTGGGAACCCAGAACGCAGCAGTCCGCGCCTTTCACCAAATGGCAAATACATGGCGTACATTGCACCGGATGATAAGAACATCTTGCAAGTATGGATGCGGACGGTGGGACAGCAAGATGATCGCCAGCTGACAGAAGATAAGAAGCGCGGCATTCGGATGTACTTTTGGACGTATGAGGGCGAACAGCTAATTTATCTTCAGGACTCGGATGGAGATGAGAACTGGCACCTCTACTCAGTTAATATCCATTCAAAGATCTTGCGTGACTTGACTCCTTTTCAAGGAATTCAAGCGCAACCAGTAGCACTCGACCACAATTTCCCGAATGAAATACTGGTGGGGCTAAATTTAACAGATCTGAGTAAGCACGATGTTTACCGCATCAATCTCAAAAATGGTGCAGTTGAGTTTGATACCGAGAATCCTGGTAACATTGTCGGTTGGACGGCTGATGCTTCATTTCAGGTTAAAGCTGCGATCGCCACTACCCCCGATGGTGGTTCCGATCTCCTCTACAGAGAAACAATAGATCAGTCTTGGGAAAATCTGCGTCACTGGGGACCAGATGATGAAGGCTATCCAGCCAGTTTCTCAGCAGATGGGAAAACACTATATATTATTGGCACTCATGAGGCCAACGCCCAGCGACTCTTAGCTCTAGATTTGGCAACTCGTGAGGAAACTGTTGTAGCAGAAGATCCCCAATACGATGTTGATGGTGTACTCATCCATCCAGTTTCGCGCCTGATCCAAGCGGTTTCCTTTTACAAGGATAAACAAGAGTGGCAGATACTCGACTCTAGTATTGCCGCAGATTTTGAAGTGATCGCCAACGTGCGCAAGGGCGAATTTGGTATCGGTAGCCGCGATTTAGCAGATCTCAACTGGCTAGTCGCCTATGACACTGATGATGGCCCAGTTTACTACTACAGCTACGATCGCGCCTCCAAAACTAGCACATTACTCTTCAGCAATCAGCCCAAACTCGAAGGGTTATCCCTCGCCTCGATGCAACCGATTTCTTTTACAGCACGAGATGGGTTAACTATTCACGGCTACCTAACAACGCCTGTAGGAATACCTGCACTGAGCCTACCAACGGTACTGCTGGTTCACGGTGGCCCTTGGGCGCGGGATAGTTGGGGTTACGATCCAGAAGTGCAATGGCTGGCAAACCGGGGTTATGCTGTCTTGCAAGTTAACTTTCGCGGTTCCACTGGCTACGGTAAAGCATTTGTCAATGCTGGAAACCGCGAGTGGGCGGCAAAGATGCATGACGATCTAATTGATGCTGTTAACTGGATCGTGCAACAAGGTATTGCCGATCCAAAGAAGGTGGCAATTATGGGCGGTTCCTACGGCGGTTATGCCGCTTTGGTGGGGTTAACGTTTACGCCTGATGTTTTTGCCGCTGGTGTAGATATCGTTGGTCCCAGTAACTTGATTACGATGATGGAAAGTATTCCGCCATACTGGGAACCCTTAAGGGCGATGGAAGCGCACCGCATCGGCAATTTGGAAACAGAACAGGAGTTTCTCAAATCGCGATCGCCCCTGTTTTTCACTGATCGAATCGAAAAACCCTTGCTGATCGCCCAAGGTGCTAACGATCCGCGTGTCAAGCAGGCGGAAAGCGACCAAATTGTTAACGCGATGCAGCAAGCAAATAAGCCAGTGGAATACATCCTCTACGCCGATGAAGGACACGGCTTTGCCCGTCCAGAAAACCGCCTGCACTTCTACGCCAAAGCTGAGGAGTTCTTAGCTAAATACTTGGGCGGTAGATTTGAACCAGTGGGAGATATTCCCGGTCATTCTGGTATAGTCAGCTAAAACGTATTGGCATTTTTTCTCTAAGGGCAGGTTTTCTTCCATAGATGTAGAGTATCTGCACTTCTTCGTTACCAGGACCCGCCTGGTAACGAGCAGAAACAGGTTCAAGCAAAAGCGATCGCAGCTTCAAAAAACTCTCTTAAGCTATTACACATAAAAATTGCCTTTTTACTCTCACCTCTCACCTCTCACCTCTCACCTCTTGCCTATCATCATTAAAAATTCGATGTACATCAGCTTAATACCGTTTCATTCACCACTTACTAACAATAATTGTGCTTGATGCAAATAATATAAACACATTTTGTAGCTACTAATTTTAAATTTTAGTTTTGATTCAAGACCAAACTCTAATATTAGCACTATCCCTGCCAGCACAGACGAAGACACGGTTAAAATCGCCGACATTACTGATGTATTTCCTGAAAATATGGTGCTTAACAATATTTGAGAAGGAACAAAGTTATAGACAACTATTGCAAAAATGCAAACAATTCCTATCCTGAAAAATTTATAAGTTAGTTTTATACTATCTTGCTGTTTTTCTATTTCTACTTGCAATCTATTTTCAACATACATTAAAACTTCTGGCTGATAGTTGGCTGTTTCAACTATTTTCTGAGCCGTTGGTAAGTCAAATAATACAGATTCATCTCTAGCTTTTTTTAAATCCGCTTTTAATTCTTTCTCTTGATTTTTGAAAGGCTCGATTTCACTAACACTTCTCAGGACTACAAATAATACTAAAAAGCCAAAACAGACAACAAGATAAATGAGTATAGGTAGGGTGGCTATAGGTTTTATTAGCGCCGCAACAACAGCAGCAAACAGAAAAAAAGCCACGCCGATTAAAGAACATTTCATTCCCAGAGTTGGAGCTATAGCGTCCCATAGGGTTGATATTTTTTGACTGGAGTGCATTTTTTTGATTACACGAACTGTTGATGGTTGGATGAACACCAGATCTAATAACAGGTCGAATAAGTTTTCTATTGCTTGTTTATTGAGCTGTGCATCGGGTAACTCTAAATAGTTTGACTTTTCTATATTGGTAACTGTAGCTAATCCTTCTATTAACTCACTATAGTCGAATAATTGACCGTCTTCTACGGGATAATTGTTATCAGTCATAGCGAATTTTATCTAGTGGTTGATTTTTACATATAATGAAATTGATTCCAATCGAGAAAAATTTACAAATATTTAATTAAATCCAGGGATAACTTGAGAAAATGTTACATTGATGTAATAATCAGTTATGTAATAGTGGCTAAAATAAGCATTAAGCTAAAGGGAGCTTTGAAGATTAGACTTATAATTTTAGAAGAAAGGTTGAATTTGCTTTAGTTGTTGGTGGTTGAGAGAATTTGCTCGGCAGTGCGAATTTGATCGGGACTAAATCCGGCTTTTTTCAAATGTTGCAGAAAAGAGCGATCGCGATATCTAAAATCTAGATTAGTGGCTCTACGGTAAGCGAGGAGTGCTTGTGTGCGATCGCCCATACCCCAATGAGCAAGTGCTAGCGCTACTAATGGATGGGGATTATTAGGTTCTAGGGTAGCAGCTTTTTTGGCAGTGGCGATCGCTGAGTCATATATCTGCAAACGATGAAAAGCCAGACTCAAGTTATAATAAGCAACTTCATTTTTCGAGTCTAAAAAAGCAGCCCAAGCGTGAACAGCAACCGCAGCATTCAACTTGCCACTAACTAAATATACAATTCCCAAAGCATTCAAGGCTGGAACTGAAGTTGGATCGTTATATAGCACTTGGAAAAGTGACTCAATCGCTGCATCCTCTTGTCCCGCCAAATGCTGCGTCCAACCCAACATTACCCATCCTGGCAGGTTTTTGGGTTCGAGGACGGTAGATTTTTTCAGCGCCGCGATCGCCTCAGTATACCGTTCTGAAGCTCGATAAGACAGTCCTAAAGCTCGGTATTCACTTGCAGAATTTGCTGCGCATACTGGTTTAAATTCCAGCCAGCAACCAGTTGCAATTAATACAGCGGCTAGGATATTGCGGATGTATGCAACTTGCATAAATTCACACTCGACTACCCCAGGAGTCTACTATTTCCGCATCAATATTTACCACTCAACATCAAATGTTACAAATTTAACAATAATCACTTGCCTCTATAATGCTAATATTTCCTATTTAGAACCAGCAAAGTTCCTCTTGGTTTGGAACCTAGCTTGAAAGCGCCGATGCGATTTATCTAGACGCATCAGTGCATCGATGTTGTGCGAGGAAATATTGTGAATCAACACCAATTAGCCAGTTGTTTAGGAGTGGCTGGATTTGTCATGGTTGTAGTTGCACAGCCAGTTAGAGCTGATAGTGTAAAAGTGACTGCGGTTGAGCTTAAACCCAGTTCACAGGGTTTTGAGATTGTCTTAAAAACAACAGATAACAAACGATTACAAACCTTTACATCTAGTTTTGGCAAAACGTTTGTCAGTAATATTATTAATACTCAGTTGCAATTGCCCGATGGTAATACCTTTCGTCAAGAGAAGGCAATTGAGGGCATTGCTGCGGTTAGTGTGACTTCTTTAAATGCCAATAGTATTCGGATCGTCGTGACTGGCGAGACAGAGTTACCCAAAGGAATTGTGACACAGAGCGATCGCGGTTTGGTTGTGAGTTTAACCGCACCTGTTGCTACAGCTACTCAACCGCTACCTGCGCCAGCAACACCAAATTCAGCCCAGCAAGTTGAACCAACTTCCCCAGATACCCAATTAACTGAAACACCAATTGAACCGACAGCACCAACGGTTGAAGAACCACAGCCTGAAGCTGGGGAAGATGAAGATATTGAAATCCTGGTGACGGGTGAACAAGAAGGATATAGCGTACCCAATGCCTCAACTGCTACTAGAACCGATACTCCATTGCGCGACATTCCTCAGTCGATTCAAGTGGTTCCCCAGGAGGTGATTGAAGATCAGCAGCTAACCGGACTAGACGAGGCGTTACGCAATGTCTCAGGTGTCACCTACAGAGGAAATGTTCAAGGACGGGGCGAGGAATTCACCATTCGGGGATTTGACAATGTTCCTATCTTGCGAGATGGGTTTAGACGGTATGGCTCTTTTGAGAGTTTTCCAGAAGTTGCCAATCTGGAACGGATTGAAGTTCTCAAGGGACCAGCTTCAATTCTTTACGGTGAGATTCAACCAGGGGGCCTAATTAACTTGGTATCCAAAAAGCCACTGGCAGAACCTTTTTATGAAGCCGAACTGCAAGTGGGAAACTGGGGTTTTGTCCGACCCAGGATTGACATTTCTGAACTGTTAACTGATGATGGCAGATTGCGTTATCGACTAAATGCGTTGTACAGCACAGGTGAAAGTTTTCGAGGCTTTGACCAAGATGAACGGCGTTTTTTTATTGCACCAGTAGTGAGTTGGAAAATCAGCGATCGCACCGACTTGACGGTTTCGCTTGAATATACCAATGATAAACGCCCTGTTGATATTGGACTACCTGCGATCGGCGATCAAGTTGTTGATGTACCGCGTGATCGCATTACCAATGAACCCGACGACAAAATAGAGCGCGAATACCTGAATGTTGGCTATGATTTAGAGCATCGTTTCAACGACAACTGGAAGCTCAGGAATGCATTTCGCTATTCATCTTACGACTACGATTACAACGTCCTTGCTTATGACCTTGGCGATTATGACGAGGAAAATGGAATTTTAAATCGCTTCTTTGCTTCTCAAGAGGGGAAGGATGAGAACTACGCTCTCCAAACAAACCTGATTGGTAAGTTTGCCACAGGTTCAATCGATCACACCCTCCTATTTGGTGTAGATCTAAGTCGCAACAATGAAAGAATTGTCTCAGCTGTTGGTGACACAACTCACCTGGATATATTTAATCCGGTTTACAGGCAATTTCCCAAGCCAGATGAGGATACAATACCTAGCTTTGGCGGTGATGAGGTAGAGACAGACAGACTTGGGATCTACTTGCAAGATCAAATTTCAATCTTCGATAACTTAAAGCTGCTAGCAGGCTTACGTTATGACACGGCAGAGCAAAAAACAGTAAATATTCCAGGTGCTTTCACCGAAAGCGGTGAAGTAACTCGAAATTATGATGCTTTGACTCCTCGTGTGGGTATTGTTTATCAACCAATTGAAGAAGTGTCCCTCTACGCTAGCTATTCGCAATCGTTTAATCCCAACACGGAAACGACGATCAGCGGCGATCCCCTTGAACCTGAAAAGGGAGAGGGGTACGAAGTTGGTATCAAAGCTCAGTTGCTCGATGGCCTCTTTGCGACATTAGCATACTTTGACATTACCAAACAAAATGTTGCTGTAACCGATCCAAACTTTCGTCTTGCTTCAATCGCAACTGGGGAGCAGCAAAGCCGAGGCGTTGAACTCGATGTGACTGGGGAAGTTTTGCCAGGGTGGAATATTATTGCAGCTTACGCCTACATTGATGCTGAAGTTACAGCGGATACAGACACAGATATTGTTGGCAACAGACTTTTCAACGTTCCCAAACATAGCGCCAGTTTATGGACAACCTATGAAATTCAAACTGGCAATTTGCAAGGTTTAGGCTTTGGGGTTGGGTTCAACTATGTTGGGGAAAGAGAGGGAGATTTAGATAATAGCTTCCAGGTGGATAGTTATTTTCTCACCAATGCCGCTATTTTTTACCAACGCAATAATTGGCGGTTTGCGCTCAACTTCAAAAATCTGTTCGATGTTAATTACATCGAATCTGCCGAGAATAGTAGATCCTCTGGAAACTTACCTGGCGATCCGTTTACGGTAATTGGCTCGATTTCAGTGGAGTTTTGATAGACAAGTTAGCAATTTGGGTTAGAGATATGATTCCTAAAAACAGATTCTAACTATCTGCTAATAAATGGCTTTCCACCCTTGTACAGTGCTTTTACCAATTTCAGTGTCTACAGTTTCTCCACTTTCTGTCACCAGTCTAATACTCACGTTTTTAGTTGGTGATTTCTTCAGGGCTGCTGCTAAGTCATTATTTACCTGAAATTTGCCGTTTTGTCCTGATAAACGAAAGACGCGATCGCCAATCTTAATAAACAAGTTCGTCACATTTAACGCGGTGTCAGACGTTACACAGTCTATTCCTGATAAGTCTGTGTAAAAGCTATGTCCTGAGAAACAATTGCGATCGCTATAAGCTAACAACAAGCGAATCGAGTCCCGCTGCCAAAGGCTAATTACTTCCACCCAGGTATTATTATTGAGCAAGCGCTTGTAAAAATAGTTCTTATCGAATATCCCTACATCTTCTCCCTCAAACGGATCTACAATCTTGACAGGCTGTGACCAAGGAACATCAATATTTGTACTCAAAGCCGCCGACTCCACGACCGGAAGTTCCTGAGATACTTTAGCAATGAGATTCTTATCTTGAGCTACTACTAGTTGAGGCGCAAAGATTGTAACTGTTAAGGCAATAAATGCTAGACCCTTACTTAGTCTAGTCAAACTGCTAATACTTTTGCTTTCGCCGTTGCCGTACATTGGCGTAATCGAATTAAAAGAATGCTATCTACTACAATTATAGTGCCAATAATTTTTAGCTAATAGAAAAATCCCCCAACTTTGTCGCTGAGGGACTGGTATAATTTAACACAATAAATTATGAATGATTTTCAGCATTCATAATTTAGCATTTATCATTTTTTAAGTTCCTTGGCGCAGTTGATCTAATACGCCCCGATCTTCTAAGGTGGAAGTATCACCAGAAACTTCTTCCCCAGCAGCGACGGATCTGAGTAACCGCCGCATGATTTTACCAGAACGAGTTTTGGGCAGAGCATCGGTAAAGCGAATTTCACCAGGACGCGCGATCGCACCAATTTCCTGCACGACGTGCTGCTTCAGTTCTTTACTCAATTGTTCGCTCGGTTGATGCGTACCTTCTAAAGTGACAAAAGCAACAATGTCTTCTCCTTTCAATTCATCCGGCTTACTCACAACCGCTGCTTCTGCAACCGCTGGGTGAGAAACCAAAGCTGATTCAACTTCCATTGTCCCCAAACGGTGTCCGGAAACGTTAATCACGTCATCAACGCGGCCCATCACCCAGAAGTAACCATCTTCGTCTCGTCTGGCACCATCTCCGGCAAAATAGACATATTGCCCGTCTTTAGGTGGGATGTGTTCCCAATAGGTGCGGCGGAAGCGGTCTGGATCTCCATATACTGTCCGCATCATTCCAGGCCAAGGATGCCTGACGATCAAATAGCCGCCTTCGTTATTTTTGACTGAGTTACCTTCCAAATCCACAACATCCGCCAGAATTCCAGGGAAGGGACGAGTAGCAGAACCTGGTTTAGTGGGTATTGCTCCAGGTAAGGGCGTAATCATAATGCCGCCAGTTTCAGTTTGCCACCAAGTATCGACAATCGGACAGCGTTCTTTGCCAATTACTCGGTAATACCACATCCAAGCTTCCGGATTAATTGGTTCGCCCACCGTTCCCAATAGTCGCAGGGAAGATAAGTTTCTAGCTGTGGGCAGTTCTTCGCCCATTTTAATAAAGGCACGAATGGCTGTGGGAGCAGTGTAAAAGACTGTAACGCCGTATTTTTCAATTACATCCCACATACAGCCTGGGTTGGACGAACGAGGCGCGCCTTCATACATCAGCGTAGTTGCGCCGTTAGAAAGAGGCCCGTAGACGATGTAACTGTGACCTGTGATCCAGCCAACGTCAGCAGTACACCAGTAGATATCGGTATCTTGCAGATCGAAGATCCATTTGGTGGTTATGTGGGTGTAGAGGTTATAACCACCAGTCGTATGTACAACACCTTTGGGTTTGCCAGTGCTACCAGAAGTGTACAAGATAAACAGCATATCTTCGCTGTCCATTGGTTCGGCTGGACAATCAGCTGAGACACTTTTTTGCAGCTCGTGCCACCAACTATCCCGTTCGGGTTCCATCTTAACTTCTTGCCCTGTACGCCGCACCACCAGCACATTTTTAACTGTGGCTACAGCACCATTGGCTAAGGCTTTATCCACTTGATTTTTGAGAGGAACGATCGCATCCTTACGCCAACCGCCATCAGCTGTCACTACTAGCTTGGCTTCGGCATCAATTAAGCGATCGCGCAAAGCTTCAGCACTGAATCCGCCAAAGATGACGTTGTGAGTTGCACCAATTCTGGCACAGGCTAACATAGCGATCACCGCTTCGGGTATCATCGGCATATATATGCCCACGCGATCGCCTTTTTGTATACCCTTCTGTTTCAAAACATTGGCAAACTGACATACTTCCCGGTGCAACTGTGCGTATGTCAAAGTGCGAGAGTCTCCGGGTTCTCCTTCCCAAATTAAAGCTGCTTTATTTTTGCGCCAAGTAGTTAAATGGCGATCCAAGCAGTTGTAAGAAATATTAATTTTGCCATTGACAAACCACTTAGCAAAGGGTGGTTGCCAATCTAGCACTTTGTCCCAGTTTTGGAACCAATGTAATTCCTGTTGTGCAAGTTCTGCCCAAAACTGCTGCGGATCTGATGAAGCTTTGTTATAGAGGCGATCGTATTCTTCCTGGCTTTTGATGTGCGCTTTTTGGGAAAACTCTGCTGGGGGATGGAATAAACGCTTTTCTTGGAGTATCGATTCAATCGTGACTTCTGACATTGTTCTGAATTAAGTACAAGGATTCGTAAGATAACAAGCAAGGGCTGTGTAAATGCCGATCTTCTCAAAAAATACTTGGTTCTTACTCCAGATATACCAAAAGGAATCTTTAATTTCTTTATTTAAGCGATCGAGTTTTTGTGTAGCAGTAGGGGACATGACTCCCATATCCTATCCAGCCTTCACTACTTATTGTGTAACATTACACTCAACTGATTACGAATAATGCTCTAGGTAATTTCAATATTTTCCTTCAAGTTGAGGTAAGTATGCATGGCGCAGACTAAGCTAATGCAGGTATTAAAATACATTTTTACCCTAAAACTATTAATTTTTGTTAGTCCTTAGTAATTCTCAATAACTAAGGGTTAATAACCAATGACGATCTGCACGAGTAATATGCACTTTTTATATGTTAAAGATTAAAACCTAAATCCTAGCCCAGTTACGACAGCAACAGAACCATTATCTCCACCATTACCTACTACGGCATAATAAGTATCTCCAAACAAAATTAACTGTTTGGATAATTTAACATCTACTCCTACATTTAAAATAGGACTTGTTCGATCACCTAAAATACCACTGTCCATATGAGGTGCATTGTGCAACACAATATTTACCCCTACACCTATTCGAGGTTGCACAGATTCTTGAGAATTTAGGTGTAAGTTTGCTGAAAACAACAAATTAGGATCGTCATTTGCATAAAGAAAATTACTACTTACTGAAGCATTATTGCTAATTGGTAACTGGACTCTCAACGTGCCTTGAACGTTTAAATCGCCAGTGTGCATATCAGTATCAGAACCGTGATTATTACCGTGTACGTTAACGCCCGCGCCTACTCCTACATAGCGAAAAGGCTTAGCAACTGCACAGTCTGTTTTCAATAAGAATATAAATACACTACATACACCGCAATTAAGCAAAACTTTATACATACATTTGTTTAAGTAATTTCACTTAAGTATGTACGAAGAAAAAGATACTTTCCGTCAAGTTACGGTAAAAGCCAATGAAGAAATTGCAAACGTAGCAGTCACATTCCGCTAAAGCGTGAATTGCGATCGCAAGCCAATACGCAGGTAATTGAAATTTAGATAAATAGGATCTTTGGCTAGAGGAGAAAATTTGAAATTTTTTCCAAATTCAAAATTAATAACTAAGCACTCACCCTTCGTTACTTAAGGCGCAGGCTCCCCTCAGATCGGAAGAGACACGAGAGTAGCTGCCGCTCACCCCTATTTACCGACAAGAGGTTAAGCTGTATTAGTATGCTTATGGCAGTTTTAATAATTGTTTTGCCTATCAGGCAAAGTTTTTCAGTTTCAAGTTAAGAAATAGTTGATGATAGACAAAATTTTAGATTCCCCATATCATGCCAGCATTGAAGCCAGTCTGGTTTTGCTCATCCTCGTCTTTTTAGAGGCGGTGCTATCTGCTGACAACGCGATCGCTCTAGCTGCGATCGCCCAAGGACTCGAAGACAAGAAACTTGAAGCTCAAGCACTCAATATCGGTTTAGTATTTGCCTACGTGCTGCGTATAGGCTTAATTCTTACCGCTACCTGGGTGCAACAATTCTGGCAATTTGACCTACTGGGTGGAGCTTACTTACTATGGCTGGTATTCCAACACTTTACCTCCCAAGAAAGCGAGGATAGTCAGCATCTCGGCCCCCGGTTTAACTCACTTTGGCAAGCCATCCCTGTTATCGCCCTAACAGATCTAGCATTTTCTCTCGATAGCGTCACCACTGCGATCGCTGTTTCTCAAGTAAAGTGGTTAGTTCTAACTGGGGCGACAATTGGAATCGTGACGCTGCGATTTATGGCTGGTTTATTTATCCGCTGGTTGGATGAATACGTCCACTTGGCAGATGCAGGCTACATCACCGTAGCTTTAGTGGGTTTACGATTAGTGCTGAAAGTGGTAAACGATACTGTAGTACCGCCAGAATGGTTGATGATTAGCGCGATCGCTCTTTTGTTTGTTTGGGGTTTTTCTCAACGAATCCCAGATTCAACACTTGAAGCAACTGAAGCAACTGAAAATTTATCGGTTGAAACACCAGAAACAAGCGAAGTGCCAAAATAGTGGTAATTTGTGATTTTTAGGCGATCAAGCATATACTTCTTCTATACTTGGCGTTTGAAGGGAATTTTTCTTTGCGATCGGGGCGCTCTAGATAATAGCCCTGTTTGAAAGCTAATTCAGCAGATAAAAACTGTACTGTTCTATAGCCAGTCCCGATCAGCCATTGACTGCTAATAAACAAATTTTTGACAAATTTACGCCATTAGCAGCCTCTATAGCCACAAAAAATTTATGTTTTCTCGCTAAACTTTTGAGAGATCGGTTATAGCTTTTTTATTTTTTTAAAGGAAAAATAGATTATTGATCGAAGCGGCTAGGCAACTAACTCAAGATCTGAAACTGATACAGGTCTATCCAACATATCTAAGTAAGCTTCATTCCCATTTACTTTTGTCACCACCAAGGGAAACCACTTCTCGATATATCCCCAGCCTGTAGGATAATCCCAAATAACGTGATCGCCTACTTTAATTTGTTGCGTTTGGAGCGCATCAACAATTGCCATAGCTGCTTTAATTTGGCTTTCTAACTCTCGCACTATTGCTTTCCACGCTGCTGTCAACCTCAAGTCCAACTTTATCCCTAAGACTTTCAAATACTTTTTTATGTCAGAAGTTGAGGCACAACTGTACTTGAGAAACGCTTCTTTCTTTAAGTCTTTCCGTCGCGGTCTGTTTTTGTCATTGTAGTTCGCTTTTCTTTGAGGAGTTTGGATAGTTGGGCGATCGCAAGTAGTTAAAGTTGTTGCGACTGGACGGAAAGCAGCTGTAGAATGCATAGTGAACCGCAATATAGTGGTGAACTGCAATATAATGGTGAACCGTAATATAATGGTGAACCGTAATATAATGGTGAACCGCGATATATAAGTGGTTTGGCTTTGCTGCTAGGGTGAGTTGGTAGCTTTTACCTAGCAGCTTTAAATTTAATTATAACATGATTGTGGTTAACCGCATATAGGTGAATGGCAAATCCAAAACCAAAATGTAAATTTCCATCGCCAAAAGATGTAACTGTTGTGGCACGTAAACCTGTAGCAGTAAAGTTGCCACCAGAGATAGACGAGTTTGTGCGATCGCTACCCAACAGAACTGAGTGGCTTCGTAATGCGATCGCGGCGCAGTACCAACGAGATATGGCCGCGAAGGGCGGGAGCAATTCCGATAGCACGTCAGATACCTAAACAAAGCTGCTAGCTGCTGGGATATAACGCGCTGTCGGTTTGAATGCGCGGATTGCAAAAGTAGTTTTTGTTGCGATCACCACAGAAACAGCACTACAATACATAATGTCCTGATTGTTTACAAACACTACATTCGGGCAATTGTCAGAAGATGTAAGCGTCCAACTTCTCTCTTCTGGCTGAACATATATAAATTATATCAGAAGTTGGCTGCAAACATACAACTTTATGGGCGGCAACCCTAACCCAAAACAAAAGTTAAAACCACTGTATGGCGAACAACCTTTGTCATCAAGGACTGTTGCGTTGAGGTTGCCTATTGCTATAGATGAATGGGTGCATTCTCTTCCCAACAAAACTGAGTGGCTTCGTAATGCGATTGCGGCGCAGTACCAACGAGATATGGCCGCGAAGGGCGGGAGCGATTCCAATAGCAAGTCAGATACCTAAACAAAGCCGTTAATTGCTAGGATATAACGCGCTGTCGGTTTGAATGCGCGGATTGCAAAAGTAGTTTTTGTTGCGATCGCTTTTGAGTCAAAGGTAGAATAGATTTAGCCTTCAGTCCGTTGCTTTAACGTTAACCTTGGATCGAGGCAGTCAGAGGGTGGAAGTTTCTCAGGCTTATCCTCTGGCTTACACTGTTCCTAATAAACAATCATATTATATCTATATAAGGTATACCATTTATAGTTGTGAAAAAAGGTGGAAATCCTCAAAAATTTCTAGAACATGAAATTGCACTTGCAGATAAACCTGTTAGTGTCAAATTGCCAATTGATTTAGATAAATGGGTACGATCGCTACCCAACAGAACTGAGTGGCTGCGTAATGCGATCGCCGCGCAGTACGAACGAGATATGACCGCAATCAAAGGTAGCGATTCCAATAGCGAGTCAGATACCTAAATCTACTGCTAGCTGCTGGGATATAAAGCTTGGGATTATAAATGATGAATGCTGAATGTAAAAAATTAGATATTTCATTATTCAGCATTCATCATTCATAATTTTCTCACCCCTAATCCCAGCTACTCCTTAATCCAAGAAGTCAAGGAGGGTTGCCAACTGGCAAGTTCTTCTTCCTTAAACCAAAGACTAACTTCTTGTTGAGCAGTTTCAGGGGCATCAGAACCATGAATAATGTTGCGTCCAATGTTGATGCCAAAATCTCCCCGAATTGTGCCGGGTTCTGCGGTTAGGGGGTTTGTCGCTCCAATCATTTTACGGGCGGCGGCGACTACACCGTCACCTTCCCAAACCATTGCAACAACAGGCCCAGAGGTGATGAATTCAACTAGTCCGCTGAAAAAGGGCTTTTCCCGGTGGACAGCATAATGCTGTTCGGCAAGTTCGCGGCTAACTTTCATGAATTTTAAACCAACTAGGGTAAAACCTTTGTCTTCAAAGCGGCGAATAATTTCTCCTACTAGTGCGCGCTGTACTCCATCAGGCTTGATTGCTAAGAATGTGCGTTCCACAGCTATCTCCCAAAACTTTATTAATTGACACAAAAATTAGATTATCTTAGAAAGTCTCTCTCTGCTCAGAAGTAGCTGACAAAATGAATGAGTTAGACTGGCTATTTGTGGGGATACACAGAGGTCAGGAAGAAATGGGTGTTGACTTAACCGCTTCATCAGATCGGGTCGAACCAGCGGCAAGCGATGAAAACAAAACTGAGCTAAAAGACGGCAAAAAAAAGTCGTTGCAGATCGTTCCTGCTAATTTATCACGTTCTTGGAAGATTGAGGATAGCGAGGCACTCTACCGAATTCAAGGTTGGGGCGAGCCTTACTTTTCGATTAATGCAGCAGGTCATGTTACCGTTTCCCCCAAGGGCGATCGCGGTGGTTCGTTAGATTTATTTGAACTAGTCAATGCCCTGAAGCAGCGTAACTTAGGGCTACCGATACTAATTCGCTTTTCCGATATCTTGGAAGACCGAATTGAGCGGTTGAATGCTTGTTTTGCCAAAGCGATCGCACGCTACAATTACCCCGGCGTTTATCGTGGTGTTTTCCCTGTCAAATGCAACCAGCAACGCCACTTAATTGAAGATTTGGTCAGATTTGGCAAACCGCATCAGTTTGGCTTGGAAGCTGGCTCTAAACCAGAATTAATGATTGCCTTGGCGCTGTTGGATACACCTGGCTCCTTAATCATTTGTAACGGCTACAAAGACAAAGAATACATTGAGATTGCCATGTTGGCTACTCGCCTAGGGCAAACACCAATCATTGTGCTGGAGCAAATTGAAGAAGTTGACTTAGCGATCGAAGCAAGCCGTCAGCTAGGAATTAAACCGATTTTGGGCGTGCGGGCAAAGCTCAGTACTCAAGGAATGGGACGTTGGGGAACTTCTAGTGGCGATCGCGCTAAATTTGGTCTGACAATTCCAGAAATCATTCAAGCGGTAGAAAAGTTAAAAGCAGCCAATCTGCTGAATTCATTGCAGTTGTTGCATTTTCACATTGGCTCACAAATTTCTGCCATTAACGTGATTAAAGACGCTATTCAAGAAGCCAGTCGCATCTACGTCGAGTTAGCCATGCTCGGAGCTAACATGAAGTATTTGGATGTGGGTGGTGGCTTAGGAGTTGACTATGACGGCTCTCAAACCAACTTCTATGCCTCGAAAAATTACAATATGCAAAACTATGCCAACGACATCGTGGCAGAGTTGAAATATGCTTGTGCTGAACGACAAATACCAGTACCCACCTTGATTAGTGAAAGTGGTCGGGCGATCGCTTCGCACCAATCAGTGCTAATCTTCGATGTTGTTAGCACCTGTGATGTCCTCTCTGGCTCCCCAGAACCACCCAAAGAGGGAGAAGCACCAATCGTTCACCACTTGTGGGAAACCTACCAGTCAATTTCCCAGGATAATTACCAGGAAGCTTACCATGATGCTGTTCAGTTCAAAGATGAAGCGATTAGCCGATTTAACCTAGGGATTTTACGCCTAGCTGAACGAGCTAGAGTCGAGCGCATCTACTGGGCTTGTTGTGAGAGAATCATGGCAATTACGCGCCAGCAGGAGTACGTCCCGGACGACTTTGAAGACTTAGAGAAGATCATGGCCAGCATCTACTATATCAACCTCTCTGTCTTCCAATCTGCGCCAGATTGCTGGGCGATTGACCAGCTATTCCCGATCATGCCAATTCATAGGCTCGATGAAGAACCTACCCGCAGAGGGATTTTAGCAGACTTAACTTGTGATAGTGACGGCAAAATCGATAGCTTTATTGACCTACGAGATGTGAAATCGGTGTTAGAACTGCACCCTTACACACCAGGAGAACCATATTACCTGGGAATGTTCCTCAACGGAGCTTACCAGGAGATTATGGGCAATTTGCACAACTTGTTTGGCGACACCAACGCAGTTCACATTCACTTAACACCCAAAGGCTACCAAATTCAACACGTCGTCAAAGGTGACACCATGACAGAAGTTTTGGGTTACGTACAGTACGATGCTGAGGATTTGGTTGAGAGCATCCGGCAACGCACCGAGCAAGCCTTGCTAGAAAATCAAATCACCCTGCAAGAATCTCAGCGCCTACTGCAAACCTACGAACAAAGTTTGAGCAAGTATACTTATTTGTCTTCTTAAGAGGCAAGAGGTAAGAGGCAAGAGGTAAGAGGTGAGTAGAGTGAGTCCCTTCGCTCCAGTTTTAAATTTTAAGTTTTAAGTTTTGAGTTAAAAAACACTCATTTAACTTAAAACTCATTACGAGAAACTCAAAACTATTCAAGTCCCCTTGTCCCCTTTGCCCCTAATCCCCACTGGGCTTCGCCCCGCTTCGCTAACGTGGGGACCCCTTGTCCCCTTGTCCCCTTGTCCCCTTGTCCCCCTGGTCTGTTTTAACTGGCTTCTAATCCTAACAATTCAGCGATCGCTTGGCGTTCGAGCGTTGGCTGAGTTGGTATGACTTGGCGGGTGTCAGTGATCAACCAATCTAAAGCAGCCGCTTGGACATCGATCATTGCCCCTGTCTTGTCTACGCAATAGCGTCCGTATACCAGCTTATCTACCAAACGTACTCCCGGCCCCAGACGAGAGTATTCAAAGATGACGCTGTTATCGACAGTAGCGCCTCCACAGATGCAGCAATTGTGACCGATCATGCTCGGCCCGACAATCTTGGCTCCATCTTCAATCCGCGTCATCCCGCCAATGTAGACTGGTCCCTTAATATCCACTTTGTCCCAGTTTATGGCGACATTCAATCCGGTGTAGATGCCTGGACGAACTTCGTGTCCGGGAACTTTCACATTTTTGATTTCGCCCGACAATACGCCGCGAATTGCGTGCCAGTAGTCTGGAACTTTACCAATATCTACCCATTCAAAGTCCATGACTAGCCCATAAAAGGGCGCGCCCATTTGTACCAACTTTGGAAATAGCTCGCTACCAATGTCAAAAGTCTGCCCGGAGGGGATATACTTCAATACCTCTGGTTCAAAAATATAAATACCAGTGCTGATATTAGTGCTAAGAGCTTCGTCAACTTTAGGCTTTTCCTGAAATGCTTTAACACGCCCGGATTCATCTGTGACTACAATTCCGTAGCTAGAGACTTCCTCGCGGGGGACAGATTTCATAATTACAGTTGCAATTGACCCTTTGGATTTATGCCACTTCACCGCCGCCGATAAATCCAAGTCAATCAAAGCATCGCCGCACAACACCACAAACGTATCGTCAAAAAACGGTGAAAAGTCTTGAATACGGCGCATTCCACCTGCCGAACCAATCGCTTCCCCGACTAAAACCCCATCTACAATTCGCCCTTCAAACGAATAGGCAATCTGTACGCCAAACTTTTGTCCATCGCGGAAATAATTTTCAATTTCATTAGCTAAATGGCTAACATTGACCATGATCTGGTCAAAACCGTGCTGGCGTAACAGTTCCAACAGAAACTCCATTACTGGCTTTTCCAGAATGGGAATCAGCGGTTTGGGAATCGTGTAGGTAATGGGACGGACTCTAGTACCCTTACCTGCTGCCAGAATCATGGCTTTCATCAGAAGTTACTCCTCACCAAGAGACACTTTAATCGCTTCATGTAAAATCTACTTTCTACCAAGAGATAACTGCTTTTCAAGTAATTCAACACTTCATCATCGCTCAATCCCCTACTTGAGTCATCTTGGAAACTACGGAATGCGAGTAATTAATAATTTGCAGTACAGCTAACATGACTTTTGCACATACTAACGTTTAATACCTAACAAGAGCATACCTTTGCTATAGTGTCAGTATCCGCGATCGCCAAATGCTTAGCGTCAAATAGCGACCGAATTTTAATTTCCTGATAAAACTCCTCTTGGGATAACTCTACTTTGGATTGAGCCGATAGCAGTAGTAAAGCCCAAAAAATACTAACTCGTTCGTGCCGTTGGTTGGAAGGAAGGTTATTAGCTTCAGACAAAACTTGCTTGCCGTTTTCAGCAGTAGATACTATCTTTGCTGATTGCTTTGTCTGAGTCCAGATTTCTACCACTTCTTCCAAGTTCAGCCAGTCATGTGACTGCTCCAATATTTGGTTTGGGTAACGATTTAAGAACTGTTCGAGTTCCCCAGCTACTTCAGTAAGATTTTCTTGGTGAGCCAGTTCAAGAGGCGATCGCGAACTTGCTTGTGTATCAGTTTGACCCAAGCGACGATTTCGTTTAGCTTTATGAGCAAGCTTTTGGGTCGATTGCAGTTGCGTTGCTATTAGCTGTAACTGCTCTATCAACTCCTTGAGCGTCACTTGACGTTTTGGCGGCGGTAAGGCACAAGGGCGACGGCTTAACTGTTTTTCGAGGGGTAGCCGTCTAGTTCTTGCCTCTGCTTCATCCAATGGCAGAAAATCTTCTTGTGATAGTTCTTGTTCTTCTGGCGGCGAAGCTAGCTCAGTCAGAGTATTTGCTTTGAATAGTACTAGCAGCGAAGCCAACAAAAAAGCCTGCCCGGATTGAGACAAATTCTCTTCATAAGAACTCGGCGTTATCTCCCCAACTGAAATGATTTCACTCAAGTAGCGATCAATCACCTCAATTACTTGCACATCCCAAGGATCGATTTGTCCCTTTTGTGCTAGCTCAATTAAGAGCGCGATTCCTTCAAAAATTTTGGCAGCATCCATTCTTAATTAGGAAAATTGTCAAAGATTCGATTGGGTAGTGTCACAGATGCTCAAAGCTCTTAAGGCTCTTGCATTTAGCTCCAGATTCTAATTCAATTCACTTCTAACCAAGAGATTGTGGATCTGTAATTTGAAATTAGCAATGATTGTTTAAAATGCTTAATATGTAACATCTGTCAAGCTAAGTCGCACCTCAGAATGATCGTTTTGTTACTAGGGGGCGAGTACGATCGGGACAAAAGCGGAAACAGTAAGTAAATGATATATTTACGCCACCTAAACAGGCAGTAAGCACAGTTGTCTGCCTAGAAACTATTGTTCATAATTTGAGGAAGTCAGGTATTTTGAAGCATTCAAGTTTTTACACTTGGGGATGCGATCGCAAATACCAGAGAAATCAGACTTGCGTTGTCAAAAATGTTACTTAAATAAAGAGAAATAATTTTGTGTATTGACGCTTGGGAGAGCGACAAAAGGTTTTTACTACAGATTATGTAACTTGTCAATATAATATTGGGAATTTAGTAAGTATTCAAGCTACATACTTCCCGTTGGAAACGAAATCAAATCAAAAATCTACTTTTTACTTTTATTGTTTGATTCAGCCTTGGCTAAACGCACGTCGTACCCAGGCAAAGCTTGGGTACGAGAGCCGAGAGCTAAGATCTGAGGCTGGGTAAGAGATCTGGGAGGTTCTACCTCCCAGGATGCAAGATATAAGTTACAGGATCTTGGCAGCGCGTAGACCAAACAGCAGTCCCACAGCTAGGGCAAAAAATCCGCCGAGAATAACAATGTAAGCAATTGCACCAGACATTTACGAATCTCCAAAAAATAACTAAAACTATTGAAACATTTACTGGGTTAGAATACAGCCCAAGCAGCGATCGCTTGAGGAAGGGTGATGGTTTCTGAAATTGATGTGAATTTGTTGCAGCAGTCCTACAAGATTGCGATTGAGAGGCAAGGTATAGATCGACTGGGCGAATGGATAACCAGCCTGAAACTCGGCAAAAAAGTGATGGTGGTTTCCAATCCAGTGATTTTTCGGCATTATGGTGAGCGAGCGATCGCCTCGCTTACTTCAGCTGGGTTTGATGTATCTAACTGCACTATACCAGCAGGCGAACGCTACAAAACTCCCGCTACAGTCCAAAAAATCTACGACGCAGCCCTTGAAAACCGTTTAGAGCGTTCTTCCACCCTGGTAGCTTTAGGTGGGGGTGTGATTGGCGATATGACTGGCTTTGCTGCTGCTACTTGGCTGCGAGGCATTAACTTTGTCCAAGTGCCAACTACACTGCTAGCAATGGTAGATGCTTCTATTGGCGGTAAAACTGGCGTTAATCACCCGCAAGGTAAAAACTTAATTGGAGCATTCTATCAGCCACGACTGGTTTTAATTGACCCCGAAGTACTTAACACCTTACCAGCTAGGGAGTTTCGGGCGGGAATGGCAGAAGTAATTAAATACGGTGTTATTTGGGATGCTCAGTTATTTGAGCAAATGGATGAGAGTAAACGCCTAGATCAGATGCGCTACCTGAACCCAGATTTACTTTCTACCATTCTTAGCCGTTCCTGTCAGGCAAAAGCTGATGTCGTCAGCAAAGATGAAAAAGAAGCAAATCTCCGGGCAATTCTTAACTACGGTCACACAATTGGTCATGCGGTTGAAAGTTTGACTGGTTATCGTTTAATTAATCATGGTGAAGGTGTTGCCATTGGAATGGTAGCGGCGGGTAAATTGGCGGTTGAGTTACAAATGTGGCAACAAGAAGATGCTGCACGTCAAGATGCTTTGATTCAAAAAACTGGGCTTCCTACACAGCTACCTGCTGGTTTAGATCATCAGGCGATAATAGACGCTTTACAAACAGATAAGAAAGTCAAAGATGGGGAAGTGCGGTTTGTCTTACCTAGCCAGATTGGGTTGGTAAAACCAACCGAGCCAACCGTGACTGTGACATCCGACATCATTAAGCGGGTGTTACCGCAAATGCAATAGCAATAGGTAATGGGTAATCCAGCAATGATGAATGCTGAAATTATTTCAATTCATAATTCATAATTCATAATTTTTACCCAATTACCAACACCGTTATTTGACAACGGCTGAATTACCTGGGATATCCGTCGGTTCTATGCGGTCTAACTATTTGCAAAGCTAGACGAGATTATCGTCGTTTGAGATATGAATTAGGATTTTCTGCCACCCAACCCAAGGATGAAGCATAACGCATTTCAAAATGTAGGTGCGATTGAGTCGAACTTGGAGTTCCAGTTGTTCCGACTGTTCCCAATAAATCTCCTTGCTTCACTGTCTGACCAACTTTCACCGCTATGTTTTTTAGTTGAGCGTAGCGGCTTTGTTTTCCCCCCTGGTGATTCACAACTACTAAGTTGCCATAACTTCCTTGAACGCCTGCAAATGCCACTGTTCCAGCACCCACAGCCTTGACAGGTGTATTAATTGCTGCTGATAAATCCAAACCACTGTGGAAGAACATTTTATTTGTATTAGGGTTCAAGTGCCAGCCATAACCTAAAGCCAGAGTTGCAGGTGCTGGTAAGGGATATCCTACTAACTGACTAGTGACAGAACCTACAGGAGGCTTTGGCGGCGACCAATTCACGCCTGGGACAAATACCAATTTGGGCGCAGCTTGACAGCCATTAACTTCATATAGAACATCCGGACGAATATTATAGTTCGCTGCTACTTGCTGCAAAGTTTTACCTGGTGGCAATTCTAAGCGGATACCATTGTAAGGAGGAACTAAAATTTCGCTACCCACAGCTAGCTTGTTGCCATTTTGCAAAGCTGGATTCATGCCGATGAGGGTAGCGGGAATCAGATTGTATTGTTGGGCTATACTCTCCAAGGTTTCGCCAGGTGCAACTTTATGGCGAATTAGGCGAGATAAGGCTGGTTGAGGGCAAGGCGTTGAATTTTGAGCCAGATAAAAGGTGGGATTGGCTTGAGTAGTTGTCGGTACAGCACAGCCTAGAAATATCGAGAGTAAGATTAGCCCGCAGCGTGAATTCATGGGATTTGTGAATTGTTCAACTCACTCAGCTTTTGCTTGATTAAACTTAGAAGTTAGCATCTACATTTTTATTTATAGGCGCAAACATATATGATTTCTTTAAAAAAGGTGGCTTTTTCTGTCACTTTACTAGTGTTTGGAGGCACTGCCGGGTTTTGGGGTAGTCGTTACACACCATTAGAGAATAGTCTGTTTGAGCAGCCAAAAACAATGCCAGTAGCAGTGCCACCAGGGTCTAGCTCCCAAAATTCTTCTGGGGGGATGGCTGGTATAGCTACAAGCAGCGATCGCAATTTTATTGCTAACGCCGCCCAACAGGTAGGGCCGGCTGTAGTCAGAATTAATGCCACGCGCAAGGTACACAATCAAATCCCAGAAGCATTTAACAATCCCTTGTTTCGTCGCTTTTTTGGTGGGCAAGAAAAGCCAATTCCAGAAGAACGAATTGAGCGCGGTACTGGTTCTGGATTTATTTTAAGCGCCGATGGGCGATTGCTCACAAATGCTCATGTAGTAGCAGATGCAAATACAGTTCAAGTTACGCTCAAAGATGGACGCAGTTTTGAAGGCAAGGTGGTAGGAGTAGATGGAGTCACTGATGTGGCAGTGGTGAAAATTCCATCCTCACGTTTGCCTATAGTTAAAATAGGCAATTCCAGAAACTTGATACCGGGACAGTGGGCGATCGCAATTGGTAATCCTCTTGGCTTAGATAATACAGTCACAGTTGGTATTATCAGCGCCACAGACCGCACCAGCGCCCAGGTAGGCATCCCAGATAAGCGTGTCAGCTTCATTCAAACCGATGCTGCAATTAACCCAGGTAACTCTGGCGGCCCGCTTCTCAATGCCGAAGGTGAAGTGATTGGTATTAACACTGCCATTCGTACTGATGCCCAAGGACTCGGTTTTGCTATTCCGATAGAAACTGCTGCCCGTATTGCCAATCAACTGTTTAGCAAAGGGCGGATTGAGCATCCTTTCTTAGGAATACAAATGATAGACTTGACTCCTGCAACAAAAGCAGAACTGATTCAGTCAACCGACCTTAAGATTAAGCAGGACAATGGTGTTTTGATCGTGCGCGTCATCGATAGATCGCCTTCTTATTTAGCTGGTCTACGTGCAGGTGATATTATTCAAAAAATTAATGGCAAATCAATGAAAAAATCTGCTGATGTGCAAGAGCAAGTAGAATCTAGTGCAGTTGGGGCAGTATTGAAAATGGAAGTGAACCGCCAAGGACAAATCCAAAATTTTAGTGTCAAACCAGGAGCTTTTCCTGCTGATGAACTAGGATAAGCGAATCAATTGTCATTGCACAATTGATTTAATTTAAATTTACTGCCCCATATCTTTCGCTATTGCTCAGAGCTTGCCTTGAGCTAGTCGAAGAAAGGCTTCGCAATTTACTTATGCAAAAGTGTAAAATTCATTCAACAATTCACAGTTGTTAATTTTGATTATTTGTCAATTGTGCATTGCAAACTCGTGAATTGTTTCTGTCATAGTTCAAGTACCATGATGAGCTTGATGTTCCTAATTATACACCAAACTCGAAACATCTTATTCTCCACTATTGGAATCACGCGGGCGTGCTACAGAGTCTACTATATCGTCTAACTGCATTCTCTGTTCCATCTGACGCAAGAAGTATCCTGTCATCATTGCTGAGGCTAAAATACCTGCTAAATTTTCTCTGTCGGTGATGATTTTGACGTTGAAAGTTTCTGAAGGTAACATTCCCACTAGCCCTTGAACGTTGTGAGAAATAATTTGTTGAATTTCTGGGCTGACAGACTTAGCAACTCTAGCTAAAATCTCAGGTGATTGACGCTGGAGATATTGTAGGAGTTCGTTTGTTTGAACTTCTTCAGAATTGTCACTCAAAAAGTCAGGATTAAAGGTCATAAGCAGTTTTATTTAGCTGATTTACTGATTGATGACGGTGAAGGCTCTGTTCGAGTTTAGGTGTTGGGATGTATAATTTTAGCTCCCGTTTTTGATTGCCTCCTAAACTCCACCCACTCTGTCAAAACTAAGTTTACAAAATATGGTTTACCCTAAAGCCCGAGCGCATGGCGCTTTTATTTAATCTGAATCTATGTTGAGAAGGAGTTATGTACTTTTCAACTCATCCCAAATAGCTAGACTTTATAATTTAAATTATCTTTTCTTCACTTTAACTATATTTTTATAATATTGACCTAGTTTAAAAACTTTTTCTACTATTTGACAGATTGTATCAGATTTTCCAATTTCCTGGTCAGAGAGATTTCATTGAAAAAAGCTAGGGGCGATATAAGCCAGAGGCGCTCTTGTGAGCGAATGGTTTTTCCCCTAGCAAAAGAACAGCATCCCCTGCTTAAATCTCTCCCTGTAGCGAGTGCATCCCCAGATCCTCCGGCTCTAGAATGCTCCGATCTTGCATCGGGTTTTCCAAGAGCGGCTCTTGAAGTCGATCTAGTTGAAAATACTGATGAAATTTTTCGGTAATGTGTAACACAGAGGAGCGGCACTCGGCTTGTCGCCGTTTACGAACAAAGCCTAATTCAACCAGTTCTTGAACGTGCTGATAAGCGCTAGAACCGCGTAGGTTAACTAGTTCAGTTTGAGTAATGGGGTTGTGAAGAGCGATCGCAGCCAAAGTGCGTAATGCGCCTACTCCCAATTCTACCGGAATCAGAGTTTGGACTAAATCCTGAAACCCAGAACGCAACTGTAAGCTATAGCCAGTGTCAGTTTCAAGCACTTCAAGGGCGCTTTCTCGGTGGGCGTAGTCGTCGATCAATTCAATTAGCCCTTCTTCCACCATAGCGCGATCGCATTGGGCATATTCGGCAATTTCCGCGATCGACAGCGGTTGACCCTTTAAGTAGAGAATTGCTTCAATTCTAGTTGCTAAACGCACGGTTATCTATAAGGAGTGAGGGAAACATGAAGTTTGAAGTTTGAAGTTTGAAGTTTGAAATTTAATCTTTCTTCTTCAGCCTTCATCCTTCATCCTTCATCATGCTCACCTTAAGCTACTTGAGGTTGCACCAAATTCTCAGATCCATTAATTACCCTAGCTGATTCAACCTTGTCGCCCTCCTTCAGCTTTTCCAATACTTCTTTACCTTCTGTGACATAACCAAACACTGTGTAACGACCATCTAGCAAATTGCGACCTGCTGGGGTTAATTCTGGTTCAAACAAGAAGAAGAAGAATTGAGAAGAGCCACCATTCGTTTCAAACTCTGGCCGCGCCATTGCTACCGCTCCATAGGCAGAGAATGGCAGTACTGGTTCATCGCGGTAACGTCCAGCTTGTTCTAGAGTAATGCCGTAGGTAGGGGTTGATTCGCCTTTAACTAGGATTTCTAGGGGAACAGCACGATATTTGCCAGTAGCAGGGTCTATGAATCCCTGATCCGGGCCTGCTGGATCTCCGGTTTGTAGTACATAAGATTCTTCAGCCCGGATAAATTCTAATCCGTTATAGAAGCCCCGCTGCACTAAATCTACAAAATTTCCTGCCGTAACAGGGGCACTATAACCATCTACAACCAAGGTAATGGGGCCTTTAGTGGTTGTCATTTCCACAGTGGCACGACCTTTGAGTTGAGGTAAGTTGCTGTACTCAGCTGGCACTTCATAGGGGAAGTCTTTCACCATTAGCTGTTCCAGTTCGCCAACCAATTCCAGCACTTTAGCGCGACGCATCCAAATATTTTCTTTATCCTTAGCATCAGCCGCTTGTCGCAGATCAGCAATTCCAGCTTCGATTGAGTCGATTAAGTCTTTTGCTTGGGATTGTCGCTCTTGGGGGACGCTTGCCAGGATTTTAGCCGGATCTTTTACCATCCTAGAAGCAGTACTGATATCGCTAGAAATAGCACTCCAGCGACGATTTGCTCGTAGTTGATTAGCTATGTCTTCCAGACTTGATTGCAGTTTCCGGACGTTTGAATTATCAATCGGGAGTGCGTACCGCAACAAAGCTTTGCCGTCAGTAATCGCATTTCCCGCTGGCAATGCCGCACTACTTGCAGGAGTCCAAACAATAACACTTAGACTCCAACATAAGGTAATTAGTAGCAGTGCGAAAGAGGTATTTTGTCGCCAGCGGTTCAAAAATCTTGTCATGGTATGGTTCAGATACCGCATTAATATTTGTTTGAGGTACTTAATCAGCTTGGGCAATATGCTGAGGCAGTTTAGTTTAGCCTTCGCTGTTCTTAACTTACCTAGCAGTTGTAGTTTACTATTTGACACTACGCACGGCTTTTATTCATGGCATTTCTGGGCTGAAGCAGCAATGCCCGACCTTGCCCATACGGTGCGTTGTACTTGTTTGACTTAATTTTATTTTGCCGAGATCCATAATACGCCGTAACGCACCCTACCGTCTTACATCTTTATGCTAAGTGTGTTTTAGTTACTGTAAGTTCTACAGTACTTTTTGAGAATGCAGTTAAAAATTAGCCAGCTTTCAATCTCTGGTCGTGAGCATAATAGGTCTTGTTAGTGATGCGGTATTACGCTGGGCTAATTTTAGAAAATGCCTTGTAGCAATATAGCAATCCTATTTGATTTATGAACTGCGAGCGTAGCTCGGCATTGGTCGCAGTAGAAAATTATTTATTGTTTGAGCCGCTAATTCTAGGAAACGGCCGTAGCGAGATATGATTTAAATGCTATGAAAGCGAAAACACAAAGTTTTACCTTCACTAGCAAGATGAAAGGACTTTTTGATTGAACTTTGTACAATGCAATTGCTTTGTCAAGGTTTGAGTCGAGTCTTACGACTACCGTGTTGTTTTAAGATTTTTCACTGCCTTGATGCGTTGAATTGTACCAAATTGGGGTAGTTTGTGCGGTTTGGTGATAAAAGGTTGTTTTTAGGGTTTTTCGAGAATTATTTAGAGTTGACATCGCTACTAGTTCTATCTAGCTGCACTAAATAAAGAATTTCGCTATTTTTAGCTAAATAGTGCATTTACAATAGGAACGCTTTCGTGGGTAAAATGGAATGCCGATTGTCATGCACAACTTAAGTTTATAGCTTCATGATTTCCAGTAACGACTTTCGACCCGGTGTAACTATTGTATTGGATGGAGCCGTGTGGCGAGTGGTGGAATTTCTCCATGTCAAGCCAGGAAAAGGCTCGGCTTTTGTGCGGACAAAGTTGAAAAACGCCCAAAGTGGGAGTGTAGTGGAACGGACTTTCCGCGCTGGAGAAACTGTTCCCCAAGCTAACTTGGAAAAAAGCACGATGCAGCATACCTATAAAGAAGCGGAAGATTTCGTCTTTATGGATATGGAAACCTATGAAGAGGCTCGTTTGAGTGCCAGCCAAATAGGTGATCGCGTTAAATACCTTAAAGAAGGTATGGAGGTGAATGTCGTGCGCTGGGATGAACAAGTGTTGGAAGTAGAACTGCCTAACTCCGTTGTGTTGGAAATTGTACAAACCGACCCTGGGCTACGCGGTGACACAGCAACGGGCGGAACTAAACCCGCCGTCGTTGAAACTGGCGCTAGCGTTATGGTGCCTTTATTTATTACTACCGGAGAGCGCATTCGCATCGATACTCGGAATGATACTTATCTAGGACGGGAATAAATTTGAGATTCGAGATTTAGGATTTTGAACTGAATTTAAAGTCTTAAATCCGGGCAGACGCGCATCGAATGAGGTAAGACTTGCTGTGCCATTGGATTTTAATGAACTGCGCCAACTTCTAATCGTGCTAGCTCAAACTGATATCGCGGAATTAACATTAAAAAGTGATGATTTTGAGTTGACAGTACGTAAGGCTGTGGGAGAGAAAACTCAGTTGCTGCCCACAGCCGAATCAATAGCAAGCAACGCGATCGAGTTAGGATTAAATTCTTCACCTATTGCTAATACTGCTACTGGCAGAGAATCGATCCCTAGCCGGATAGGAGAGTCGACTATTAGTAATTCTTTGCAAATGCCACTGGCGGCTCAGCCGTTGGAGCAAAAATTTTTAGAAATTTCCTCACCAATGGTAGGAACTTTTTATCGCGCTCCCGCTCCTGGCGAACAGCCATTTGTAGAAATAGGCGACCGTGTTAGGGTAGGTCAAACAGTTTGTATTATTGAAGCCATGAAGCTAATGAATGAAATAGAAGCAGAAGTCTCCGGGCAAATTATTGATCTACTCGTGCATAATGGCGAACCTGTTGAATATGGTCAGCCACTGATGCGCATTAAGCCTGATTAATGTTTAACTCGTTACTATACCATCCAAGTTTTAATCAGTGCAGTTGGATGTATTTTTTAGGGTTAATTCTGATGATGAAATTAGCAAAGCCTGTACCTCCGGAAGTCATGCAACAAGTTGCAGAGTATTTCAGCCTGTTGAGTGAACCAATGCGTCTACGGCTGTTGAGCCTACTACGGGATGGTGAAAAGTGCGTGCAGGAGCTGGTAGAAGCAACACAAACAAGTCAAGCCAATGTTTCTAAGCACCTGAAAATAATGTGGCAGGCAGGAATACTAAGCCGTCGCAGTGAAGGTACTTCTGCCTACTACAGAGTAGAGGACGATATGATTTTTCAATTATGGAATTTGGTCTGCCATCGTTTAGCTACTAGAGTTGAACACCAAGCTCGCCAGTTTCGGGTTTTGAATGGTAACAAGCGTTAAGAAGCAATTCATTTACCTTTAGCTATTAAATTACTAATTTCC
>DATNQH010000178.1:0-8145 GCA_036704105.1 Leptolyngbyaceae cyanobacterium
AGCAGAAGTCCAGCTAGCATCGTATGAAACGATTGGAGATGGTTTGTGTACGGTTATTATTCGCGGTTCGGTATCTAATGTCGCAATAGCAGTTGAGGCAGGAATGTACGAAGCAGAGCGAATTGGCGAATTCCATACCGTAATGGTAATTCCAAGACCGTTGGACGATCTAGAGCAAACTCTACCCCTTGCAAGTTGTTGGATCGAGCAGCCACAGCCTTTACAGTTGCCCGTCAAGATCGAGGAAAAGCAAACAGAAACCGAGCCAGTGCAGCTACCAGATTTATCGATTTTACCTGTACCAATTCACGAAGAAATAGAGTAGGGGGCGATTGCATATCTTGTGCTTGTGAGACAGCAGATAACACTAAACCCGCCTTTACACCTGCTGAAATACAAACAAATGACAAATAAAAAAGCGCTGCACATACAGGGTGAATGATGGCAATTTTTTTGTATCTGGAACCCCAGAGGCAAAATGTAAATCAACAAATTCCCTAGAAGTGTGCAACGCTTCGATGAATTTATCTTACGCTCTTTGAACTATTTAGATAGTAACCCTAATTATTCATAAGAAAAAGTCTTTATTTTAAATTACTATTATAAATATTACTTATAAAAAAGCCTGGAAGATTCGTAATTGACAAAAAACTATCAACCGCCACAAATACAAAGAAGGAGACTCAGGTAAAACCCGAATCTGATTGTAGGGAGATTAAATTACTTGGGTGACATTTTCTTTGCACCGAACGAAAGTTTAGCGCGATCGCATCACTCAATTGCGAAAGTGCATTTGTGTATCACCGCCTCGATACATGAATGTCCATATATCCCCAGTTGATCGCCACGAACAGGTAATATTTCAATTCCCTAACTTCCAAGCACATTTCCTTGACACAGCCGCGCTAAATCTAGCTTGTTGCATCGATTATTATTTATCGAGGGTTCTGTTGTTGAAGGCTGTGTCTTAACGGAATTCAAAGTACAATGTATTGTTTTTGTCTTTGTTGTTACCGAAAATACCTAACGATTTTTTTCAGGTTAGGTTTGTCCTGTGCGGTAGCAGTCTTAGGGAAATATTACCTGCTCGTTGCTCAGACTCACGCCAATTTGATTTGCATAGACGACTGCTGACAGATTAAGCTAAAAATTTACTTAGGTGAGGCGATCAATTGATCCAGTTATCGAGCTTAGCCTACTACCACTGATTTCTAGAGTAACCCCTTTGGTTACTTCCTTTCCAGCCACCAGCAGCTCTATCGCCGCCGCCGCCTCTATCTTCGCGGGGCTTCGCTTTGTTTACTTTCATTACTCGTCCCATCCATTCAGCGCCATCTAGCTCTGCAATGGCTTTGTCTTCTTCAGCTTCTGTTTCCATTTCCACAAAGCCAAAACCACGAAGGCGACCACTTTCACGATCTGTGGGTAACTGCACTCTCGTTACGGTGCCATACTCGCCAAAAACACTCTTGAGGTCTTCCTGGGTGACTTTAAAAGATAGGTTACCCACGTAAATAGACATTCAAATCTCTCCAGAATCCTAATTATGTAAAGATGTCGATTCGCCGTTGTGTCTAAATTAGCAAAACCAAACACAACTGCCGAACTGACACTCAGTAATTACTCTAGCATAAAACCCTTAAAACGTTGACTGGATTAGGCGCAGGGATTGGTTTAGTCTTGCATATTTAACTTAACTCAACGCTCTTTTGTGCAAATTTGTACAAGGTTTCACACCAGTTTCGATTTTAGTTTTTAGCTGGCAAAATTTTGAAATCTTTAGCCGTTGAGAGTTCCAAATCTTCAAATTTAGCCGCCAACAGCTACTACGTAGAGCCTTGTTTATTAATCGTTACCACCAGTACCCTGGCGATCACGACCGTAATCGAGGTATGCAGATTCTCTGCTAGGATTTACCATACAAAGTAAAATCCGAAAATTACTCACATTAGCTATCCTACGCCTGCTTATCAGCAGAATTGTTCCCTAAGAGCTTGCTGCCTCGTTCACATTTTGTTACAAAAGTATAGATAACTTCTGGAAACGCAAACCCAATGTTCGGCGGATTTACTGGTTTAACCAATCCAAGTGGCACTGACTGGGGAGAGCAAATGCTCAACACCGTTGCCAGCAAAACGATTCGCCATTTGTTTACTCAAAGCGAGTCAGTAGAAGTCTTTGTGCGCTGCTATCCTTCGAGCAAACTTTTGCAAGGCAGCATTGATAGCTTTAAGATGAACGGGCGCGGCTTGGTCATTCGTAAAGATTTTTGGGTGGAAGAGATGTCGTTTGAGACAGACGCTGTTGCTATTGACTTTGGCTCAGTTTTAGGTGGCAAACTGGCGCTCAAGCAACCCACCCAAGCCGTTGCTAACGTCACATTATCTGAAACAGGTATGAACTCTGCCTTTAAGGCAGAACTAGTCAAAAAGCGCCTCCAGAACCTTACCTTACCCGCTTTAACAGACTTGTCTGGAGGTGAACCAGTTTCATTCGATCAAGTTGAGCTGCAACTTTTACCTAACAATCAAGTACGCATTTTGGCTACAGCAGACTTATCTAATGGCAATCTGGTACCACTTTGCTTAACAGCAACCCTAGGAATAGAGCGGCGGCGGCGGCTCAGCTTCCAAAATCCACAGTTTGAATTAGAAACTGTGCCAGAAGACCAAAAAGAAAAAGCTTTGGCTCTAGCCAAAGCAATGGCGGAAATTCTGGATAATATGGTCGATTTAGATCGCTTTGACTTAGATGGCGTAAAAATGCGACTCAACCGCCTAGAAACTCAAGGTAAAAATCTTATTTTTAGCGGTTATGCTCAAATCGACAAAATTCCAGGAAATGGCTAACACAAATGCTAAATGATGAATGATGAATTATTAAGACAACTTATCATTCATCATTCATCATTCACAATTGATTTAGTGTCCTACTCCCACGTAGTAGAATCCAGCTTGTTGTAGGGTTTCACGATCAAGGTAGTTCCGACCATCGATCATCACGGGGTTAGTCATCAGAGAAGCCATTTTGCTGTAGTCCAGTTGGCGGAACTGTTGCCAGTCGGTTACAAGTACCAATGCGTCACAACCATCGGCTAAGCGCTCTGGATCGGTTTCTACTAACACTCCAGTTAGTCCGTGACGCATACCAGATTGGGCAACAATTGGGTCGTATGCTTTTACCTTGGCTCCTAAACGGTTGAGATGCTCGATTAAATTGAGTGCAGGAGCATCGCGCATATCATCAGTATCTGGCTTAAAGGTAAGCCCCAGCAGTCCGACAGTTTTACCTTTCAAGATTTTCAGTACTTGCTGGAGTTTTTCGATCGCAATCGACCGTTGACGTTGGTTAACGCTCACAGCAGCTTTGAGCAGATGAGCTTCATAGCCATAGTCATCGGCGGTATGAATTAGTGCCGAGACATCTTTGGGGAAGCAGGAACCACCCCAACCAATACCTGCTTGCAAGAATTTGTTACCAATACGCGAGTCTAAACCAATTCCTTTGGCAACTTGAGTAACATCAGCACCAACGCGATCGCAAATATTAGCAACTTCATTGATAAAGCTAATTTTAGTTGCCAAAAACGCATTAGCAGCGTATTTAATCATTTCGGCGGAACTGATATCAGTAACTAGAACTGGTACTGGTGGTAAAGCTTTATTTTCAGCAAACGAGCGATCAACGATTGGGGCATATAGTTCTTTCATCATCGCGATCGCTTTAGGATTACTGCCTCCTAGGACGATGCGATCAGGGTTAAAGGTGTCATATACTGCTGAACCTTCCCGTAAGAACTCTGGGTTGCTGACCACATCAAATGCGGGCACTTTTTCCAAAGTTGTAATATCACCACCGCCACCAGCTCCGACTAGTACCTTCTGGCGTTCGACAATGCCATCGAGTACAATCATCCGCACCCAGTCACCCGAACCAATGGGCACTGTTGATTTATTTACAATTACCTTATAACCACCGTCCAGATTTGCCCCAATGCTACGAGCAACAGCTTCAACGTAGCGGGTATCGCTTTCACCAGTGGGTAGTGGTGGAGTTCCTACTGCAATAAATAAAATTTCCCCATGCGCCACGCCAGCAGCGGTATCTGTTGTGAATTCAATGTTGCCAGATTGAATTGCTGATTGCATAATTTCTGACAGTCCCGGTTCAAAAATCGGTGACTGTCCAGCCTTCATCAATTTGACTTTTTCTTCATTGTTGTCCACGCAAATGACTTGATGTCCGATGTGGGCGAGGCTTGCACCAGTTACTAAGCCAACGTAGCCTGTACCAATTACGCAAACACGCATATTCTGTCTATCCTTAAAGTTATTGGTAATGGAATTTTTGAGATCGGATTTTGGGTTGCAGGTGCGCTTGACAACTCTTCACCACACAGTCTGTCGTAGCAGTGAAGAGGATATTAGTCAATACTTACTTCGCTTTTTCAGTAATTCCAGACTTCTCAGTGGAATTTATTCCCTGTTCGGATTCAAGACGTTGCCGGAAATCTTCTACTGTCAGTTTTAAACCCTCTGATAGGGGGACTGTAGGCTGCCAATTTAGCCAAGTTTTCGCTCTTGTAATATCTGGACGGCGACGACGCGGATCGTCTTGTGGTAGGGGTGCAAATTTGATTTGAGCATCCGGATTCACTAGCTTCTGCACATTTTCAGCTAGTTGTAAGATTGTGTATTCCTCTGGATTTCCCAAATTAACTGGGCCGATGTGTTCGCCATTCATCAGCCGCATTAGTCCTTCTACTAAGTCAGAAACATAGCAGAAACTGCGGGTTTGAGAACCGTCACCGTACACTGTTAAAGGAATATTCTTTAAGGCTTGTACTACTAAGTTGCTCACTACCCGTCCGTCGTTTTCCAACATTCTTGGGCCGTAGGTATTGAAGATGCGAGCAACCCGAATATCGACATCATTTTGCCGATGATAGTCAAAGCTTAAAGTTTCAGCAATACGTTTGCCTTCGTCATAGCAGGAGCGAATGCCGATAGGATTGACGTTACCTCGGTATTCTTCTGTCTGAGGATGCATTTCAGGATCGCCATAGACTTCTGAAGTTGAGGCGAGGAGAAACCGAGCTTTCACCCGCTTTGCTAGTCCCAACATATTCATGGTTCCCATGACGTTGGTTTTGACGGTTTTGACTGGGTTGTACTGGTAGTGAACTGGAGATGCAGGACAAGCTAGGTGATAAATTTGATCGACTTCTAGACGAATTGGTTCAGTGATGTCGTGGCGGATGAATTCAAAATAGGGATGATCTAACCATTTGAGAATGTTACGTTTATGACCAGTGTAGAAGTTATCTAAGCAGATAACTTCATTTCCATCTGCCATCAGTCGGTCTATTAAGTGAGAACCAATAAACCCAGCACCACCTGTTACCAAAATTCTCATAGATTTACTAGTTAGTTACAACTGTTTTAATTGAGGTTTGCATTCGCATTTTTCCTATCCTAAGCGATCGCTATGTGACAAATATCCTGCCTTAGAGACTGAAAGACAGTTGTCACAATTGCAACAATGACAAGACAATTCGGAGAGCCAAACGGTTAAATGCTGATTTGATTATTCCCTAAATTAAAAAAAAATTAACAAAAAATCATTCCAAAAGGTGGTCTTAGAACTCAAAATTTACTAAATCTACAACAAAATATTAAAGTTTTTGTAAAGATAACTAATTTTGTAGAAATCACAGCACAGCAATGTTACTGCAGAAAAAGTAAGGTGACGCACCCTAGTTGACTAACAAAACTCAGATGCAAAATCTCAAGTAACCCTTAGCTATCAATACTCACTAATACAAGTATCCAAACGTCGTGTTTACGATCGGGTTTAGCAAGACGTATAACTTAATGTATAAGTCGTATGAATTATGGACTATTTTTAAATGCTGAGCTGATATAGTCATTAGTCATTTGTCCTTCGTCGTTTGTACAAATGACTAATGACACAAAATCAAGGTTGAGGTAATACTAAGTTAAAGATTTTGTGAAGATTGACGCTTGCTCAAAGCAATTTTCTGTGGTGAGGAGGTTTTACTCAAAGCTGCTGCTGCTGGTTGCGGCTCTCCTAGCATCACAAGCGAACAGGGAATTGCAGTTAACAGTTGGGCTGTGACATCACTAATTATCAAACCGCCAGCACTGGTGCGACGACGGCTAGAGCGTAAGACTACTAAGTCAGAGCTTTGTGCTGCCTCTAGAATTGCTTGAGATACATTATCGTGGGGTTTAATTTCAATTTCTGGACGAGTTGGCAAAGCTAATTTATCAACTATGAGGGAGAGTTGCGATCGCATCCACGCGATTTTTGCCGTACTAGTGCGGCGACTGCATACGTTTAAAATTGTGACTTGGGCTGTAGTAGCCGTCGCTAACATCTGAGCAAACTGCACTTTGCGCGCAGCCTGGGGCGTGATACTTTCCACTGGTACAAGGATGCGCTGAATTTGTGTGGGTGAATTGAGTAACCGTGTCACTGCGACAGGACAATTAGCCGCCCACAATACGCTATCAATTACATTGCCCAACAAACGAGCGCGAAAACCAGTACGCCGCCCCCAACCCATAACGATTAAACTTGCCTTTTGTTCGCGGCTGGCGCGAGTAATTCCTTGGGCGATCGCATCGTCAATTCGCAGCAATGGTTCAGCCTTCACGCCTAATTCGCGGCTGATAGTAGTGGCATTTTCTAGTAATTCTTCTCCTCGTTGGAAAGCCGATTCTAATTGAGGTGCATCCATGTGAGCAGTAGCTTTGGCGATCGCTAACGGTACGATCTGTCCCTGCGCCTGACGAGCAAGTAAAGCCGCCATTTCAATCAAATACTGCTCGGTCTTAGGATTATAGACTGGAACCAGTACCTTAAATGGAGTGTCTGCTGCTTCAGGATGCCAGTATGTTGGCGTAGACTCAGGTTCGATCTGATTTTCTGGGACAATCAAATTTGGAGCTAGGCGGCTAGTAATTAACGGCCCCAGTGTTGCAGTGACAAGCATCAAGACAAGGACGCTGTTTAATATCCTTTCATCCAGCAACTTAGCCTCATAGCCTACTAAAGTTGCTGCCAAAGTTGCACCCACCTGCGGTAGTGACAGCGACCACATGACTAGCATTTCGTTCCAGTTATAACGGTATACCAGCTTTGCTAGAAATGCCGCCAGGAATTTACTAACAATTAACCCTACAACAATTGCTAGAGTGATCCAAATCGTGCCAATGCTCTTAATAAAAGCAGGAATATCGATCAGTAAGCCAAGACTGACAAAGAAAATGGGAATGAACAGCACGCTTCCCACAAATACGACTTTATCTTTGACTGGCCCTTCGCCCACAGCATCATTCACCGCTAACCCTGCTAAGAAGGCTCCAACAATTTTTTCTATCCCAATTAGTTGAGCGCTCACAGCAGCTAAAAACACCGCCAGCAAAACAAACAAAAACTGATTTCCCTCGTCGTCTCCGGTGCGCCGGAAAAATTCTTTGCCAGCGCGATCAAAGCCGAATAAAATAACAACTGAGTAAATAACTACCGAGCCTAACAAAGTGGCTAATCGCACGGCTGAAAATTCACCAGCATTAATCGCCACACAAACCGCTAATACTAAGAGTGAACCTATGTCAGTGAAGATAGTAGCTCCAATTGTGACTGTCACGGCTTCGTTGTTAACCACTCCCAAGCGGCTCACGATTGGATACGCCAACAGCGTATGGGAAGCGAACAAAGAGCCAATCAAAATTGAAGCATTCCAGCCAAAGCCAAACCAACGCCCTACTAGCGTTCCGGCAATTAAGGGAACTAGGAAGGTGAAGATGCCGAAGGTTAACGAGCGATTGCGCGTCCGCTGGAACTGCTCCATGTCAATTTCCAGCCCTGCTACGAACATCAGGTAAATTAACCCAATTTCTGGCAGCAGATCCATTGGCGGCGTTCCCCTTTGGAATATATGTAAGCCTTGAGGGCCTAAAATTACACCTGCTGCCAACAACCCTACTAATCCTGGTATTCTTAGCCGCTCAAATATGATTGGTACAACTAAAATCACCAGAAGTAGAATCACAAAGGGAATAAATGGGTCTTTAGTTAAAGTTTGTGATGCTGGTTCTACAGCAAGTAATTGAAATA
>DATNQH010000179.1:0-21070 GCA_036704105.1 Leptolyngbyaceae cyanobacterium
TTCTGATTCATCATTCCACTAAAATTAGACACGGCTGTTCGCATAGGTCGTTCACTAATTTTTATTAGCTAATGAAATTGAGTTTGACCCGTGTCTTTAACGATTTAAAACATAAAACAGACAATTCCGCCCTAGCGAGTATGGGAATTATCTGGTTGCTTCTGCTTAGCTGGCTGGCTTTCTTCTGGAATTTGGGTAGGAATGGTTTGTTGGATGAGACAGAACCGTTATTTGTCGAAGCTTCGCGTCAAATGACGGTGACGGGCGATTGGATCACGCCGTATTTCAACGGTGTGACTCGTTTTGATAAACCGCCTCTAATTTATTGGACTCAAGCGATCGCTTTTCACGCTTTTGGCATCAATGAATGGGCAGCAAGACTACCTTCAGCCCTTGCTGGAACGTTGTTGACTTTTTTCTGCTTTTATGTGATTAGGCGTTTTGGTATTGCTACCAAAGCAAAAACAGATTCTGGTGAAAAGGAAGAATTTCCTAAACGTTCCCTCGCCACTCCTTTATGGTTAACAGCTTGGTTAGGGGCATCAATGGTAGCGTTACATCCACTCACCTTTTTCTTTGGACACCTTGGCTACTCAGATATGTTGTTGAGTGCTTGCTTTGGTGGGGCGCTGCTGGCATTTTTCCTGGGTTATGCCCAATCAGAACAAAAGGCAGTCCAAACTCGGTGGTATCTAGTGTTTTACATCCTAATTGCCTTGGCAGTTTTAACCAAAGGGCCAGTGGGAGTTGTCTTACCTGGATTAATTATTGCTGCCTTCTTGGTATATCTGGGTAAAGCAAAGGAAGTAATGCGCGAAATGCGCTTGTTTCGTGGCGCAATCCTAGTTTTAGCTTTAACCTTGCCTTGGTATATTCTGGTGACGTTAGCTAACGGCGAAGCTTATATTAATTCTTTTTTTGGATATCACAATCTTGAACGGTTTACTAGTGTCGTCAACGAGCATAAAGGCCCCTGGTACTTTCATTTTTTAATTGTGCTATTAGGCTTTGCCCCTTGGTCGATTTATCTACCAATAGCGATCGCTCGTTTGCAAGTCTTGCGGCGACAGTATTGGCGAAATCAACCGCGTTCTTTCCATCTGGGACTTTTTGCTTTATTTTGGTTTGTTGGAGTGTTGGGCTTTTTTACCATTGCTGCTACCAAATATTTTAGCTATACCTTACCTCTGATGCCTGCGGCAAGCATTTTAGTTGCTTTGTGGTGGAGCGATCGCATTACCCAGACACAAAGTAGAAAACGCGGTTGGGGTTTGTATCTCACCGTGTTTTGCAATATTATCTTATTCCTAGCCCTAGCCGCAGCTTGCTTTTACAGCCCTCATTGGTTAACTCACGATCCTTCCATGCCTAACTTGGGAGTGCGGATGCAACAGTCATCTGTGCCAATAATAGGAGGCGTAATCTGGCTCTTGAGTGCGATCGCTGCCATAATTCTGGTACTAAAAAACAAAATTAATCGGCTTTGGGCAATTAACTTAGTTGGATTTATCGCCTTCTTCATTTTTGTCGCCACTCCTTTTTCCCACCTAGTCGATGTGGAAAGACAACTACCACTGCGACAACTTGCTGATTCGGCTGTGCAAGTTCGGCAGCCTAGGGAAGAACTAATTATGCTTTCCAAGGGTTTCGCCAAGCCTAGTTTGGTTTTTTATACCCGACAGCACGTTACCTATCTGTTACAGGCTTCAGAGGTATTACCTTATATCCAGCAAAAACTCACCCAATCGGATGTCAAATCTGTGCTGCTTGTTACTCCAAGCAGATTATTACCCAAAACAGGCTTAACGCCAAACCAATATCAACAAATTAATGCTGCTGGAATTTATCAATTAGTCAGAATAGCTAAGAGGCAGGGGAAATGATGAATGATAAATGATGAATTATGAATTGTTCATTCATCATTCAGTATTCATCATTGCTGTATTTTTACCAATTACCAATTACCCTTTATATGGAATTAGATAGATGCAAGCAGTTCACAGATGGTTAACCGACAAAACTAATAAGTCGGTTATGGCCCTGTTATTAGGAGGACTGCTATTTAGAGTTGTTGTTGCTATTTGGCTTTACCCTGGTTTTGATGAGGCTTATTATTTTCTCTACACCCAACATCCAGCTTTAAGCTACTTCGATCATCCACCTTTAGTTGCTCTGACTACTGGTTTTGGCCCCTGGCTGACAGGCGAGGTGTCTCAATTTACTATTCGGTTGGGCAGCTTAATTTTACATACTGGTGCTTTAGTGTTGTTGTATTTAACTAGTGCCAGGCTATTTTCAACTCTAGCTGCGACTTTGACACTAGCGATCGCCACATTCGTGCCAATTTTTCTAGTCGCCTTTGGTGTCTTGACTTTACCCGACAATCCCTTGATTTTTTTCTGGACAGCCAGTTTATACTGTGCTGTAAATGAGTTTTTCCCCAACAATCAAAAGCGAGATTTAGCAGCGATAAAATATCGCCCAACTTATCGTTTAGCAATCTTGGGATTACTAGTAGGTTTAGCCTGTTTAGGAAAATATCACGGTTTTATTTTAGGATTGGGGCTGATTGGTTTTTGTCTGGCAAGTCCACGCCACCGCTCTGCTCTTACTTCACCTTGGGTTTTACTAGGATTAGGGCTATTTTTAGTAACGATTTCACCAATATTGATTTGGAATTCACAACATGAGTGGGTATCATTTCGGTTTCAATCGCGGCGTGGAGTTCCTGGAGGTGAATATAATTTAATAGATTTATTTACCACTTTTTTAACAGGAATAGGTTATCTGTTTCCTACATTAGGATTGCCATTGTGGTGGGTAAGTTTAAAATCTGCTTTAGAGCAAGTTAATCAAAAACTTATAAAAAAATCTCTTAATTTTGAGGCTGAATTAGGTCAAAAACAGTTACTAATTTTATCTGTTTCTTTACCACTCATTCTGGGTTTTACTTGGCTAGGAGGATACATTCAAATTTTACCAACATGGGCAATGCCAGGATTTTGGGGAGCAACTTTGTTATTAGGATACCAAGTGGAAAGCTGGCAAAAGCAATATCCTCGTAGGGTACAGAGGTGGTTAAGGGGAAGTGCGATCGCAGTCTTCAGTCTTTTACTCATTGCTCTGCTACATATGGCAACAGGAACTCTACAAAAGCCGAGTAATTATGCATTATTTGGCGGTTTTGTCTCTCCCCAAGACGATCCCTCCACACAACTGTTTGATATTCAGCAATTACGACAGGGATTTGCCTCTTCACCAGTATTGTATTCTGCTTTGCAAAACTCTAGTTTTGTCTTCACCAATCGCTACTATCTAGGTGGACAAATCGGCATGGCATTAGCTCCTTTAGCTAAAACACCAATTACTACCTTTGATGATGATATCCGAGGCTTTGCTTTTTGGTCAGAAGCCGAGCAATGGTTAGGAAAAGACGCTTTATATATAACTCCTAATAGCTTTGCGCGTAAGCAAAAGTTGATGAATAAATACAAGTCCTATTTCAAAACAATAGAACATATCGGTAGCGTACCCATTCGGCGCGGTGGTGCGGTGATAGAAGTATTTCAAGTCTATCAAGCCTCAACCCTACTCAAACCTTATCCTCGTCCTTATTAGGGAATAATTATGAATTATGAATTATGAATTATGAATTATGAATTATGAATTCAGTATTCATCATTGCTGCATTCATCATTTAGTCCTTTTTAGCCCCTCCTACAGGACGAGTTAATAAAATTTGATGAATATTGTCTAATAATTCTTCCATAGACAGGGAAGAAGGTAAGATTTTAGTAGCGATCGCGCCTAAAACACTCTCCAATGACTCTAATTTATCTTCATGCGATCGCGCAGTAGCTACAAAAGTAGAAGCGCTATCAAAACCATCTGTTTCAATCCAAGTATCGCCGCTCAACTTGTCTAGATAAAAGTATGAATTAGCACGATCTTGCTCATCTGCTTCTAAGTAATGAGGATATTGCTCTCTTACTTCACTTTGACTAAATTGCCGTTCCATCACTACAACTGGCGGTAATTTATATTGCTGGCTCAAATCAGTTAGTGCTGTCGACACACTCAAAGCTAGCTTTGAGTCCTCCAAACAAAACATGAGCAGATCGACCCCCTGTTGTTGAATTTGCTGCTGGACTTCGCCCCAAGAGTGAGACATCACGCCTCTAAATCCAGCCGTATGGAGGTATTGAAGCAAGGCCTGCAACCACTCAACCCTCAAAGCAAGTGAGGAGTGTTTTTTTGCTTTTTCAGTCTTCATCTGTTGCAAATCCTCCAATGAGGCAACATCTACCACTAAGACGCTGTACTCCGAATTTATACCTGCTGCCATTTGCAGCACAGATAATAATGTGTGTATTGGTGGTTCTGGAGATGTTGACAAGCAAGGAAAGACGGAAAGCCCCTGCTGTTTGGCTGTCTGTGCAGTCGCAGCATCTAAAGTAACAATAGGTAGCTCTGCCAAACTATGATGTTGAGCCAGTTTTTGCAAGTAAGCCAGGGGTTCTAGAATTACTCCATCCAATAAAACTACATCCGGATGCCAAATGCGGGCAAGCAGTGATGCCTGCTCTAAGTCATCAGCTTCTAAAACACGACAATAGAGAGATAACGAATAGTCACTCTCAGATGGCACGTCTGCTTTTGAGAACTGGTGCTGAGGATTGAGGGTTGGGTGATTAGGTGCAAGCAGCCGCAAAATGGTCATTTGGCTGTCATTACTGGCACGGCGAGTCAAACTCTTGCTATGAGAAACTAATGGTGGGCCGCAAAAGTGTGTCATTAACTTTTGCAACACCTGCCGCTTCACTGGTAAGCTCAAAAACTCATCGGCACAATTGGAGAAAGCTTGATCTTTCTCCGCCCGTGTTGTAGTTACAATTACAGGGATCTGATTAGTAGCGGCATCGTATTTGATCAAAGTTAACACATCCCAACCAGACAGCAAAGGCAGTAATGGATTGAGTAATATTGCTCCAGGCTGCAATCTTCGAGCTTTTTCCAGTGCCTCTGTACCCGATCGCGCAACTACTACCCAATACCCTAAACTAGTCAGCTGCTCGGTCAGCTCTTCAATAAATCGAGGTGCTGCCTCTACTACTAATACTAGGTGGTTGTTACAGCGATTTTCAGAATTAGGCAAGTGGCGAGAGGAATTTTGGACGATAGATTTTGTTGCTACTTGCGTATAGGGGTTTCTCGAAGCCGGGGAAGTGGCGCGATCGTGGATTGCTCCCCCTGCTCCCTCAGCTTCCCCTGCTCCCCCTGCTCTCTTATTTGGAGGGTTGGGTGGCAATAGCAGAGTAAATTGACTGCCTTTGCCTTCTTGGGATAAAAAGCTGACATCTCCACCGTGCAGGCGAGCTAAGGCTCTGGTTAAGACTAAACCGAGTCCCGTACCTTCAAACTGGCGGCTGAGAGGATTTTCCAACTGTTGAAATTTTTGAAAAATCAAGTGCTGCTGGTGTTCGGGAATACCAATACCTGTATCCCAGACAGTAAAGGCAATCCAGCCAGCCCAAGAACTCACCCTCAAACCAATTTCACCGCCTAACTCGGTAAATTTAAAGGCGTTGGCAAGCAAGTGAACGAGCATCTGGCGCAGGCGCAATTCATCTGCCACAATCCTTTCTAAGCCAGGTTCAATTAAGAGGGTGAAGCGATGGTCAGTAAAGTTATCTGCTAGTTGTTTCCCAGCTAAAGTTGCTGCTTGATTAGTTTTAGGTTGCATAGCAGCTCTTGCTTGCTCGATCGCGCGATCGCACACCTTCCGAATTCCTACTGGTTCTAGCGTTAGTTCCATCTGTCCTGTCTCCATCCGGGTCAAATCTAAAATGTCATTGACCACACTCATCAGATGGCGACCATTTTCATGGATCAGCCGCGCATAGCGAACTTGTCGTTCGTTGAGCTGTCCCAATGCTTGATCTTTCAACAGTGTAGACAGCCCCAACATGGCAGTCAGAGGCGTTCTTAACTCGTGACTAATACAAGCTAAAAACTCATCTTTGAGTCGATTTAACTGAATTAAATCTGCATTTTTTGCTGCTAGTTCCGATGCCATTTGCTGCTGTTCTGTAACATCATTAGCTAACAACAACCAGATTTGCTCATCCTCTGGCCGATTGCTATCTACTGTCATCGGTAACGGAATTTTGATAAACTGCCAAACTCTTTCCCCGCCATTTTGTCCGGGCCAGCTACAAATACAAGTCCCTGGTTGGTTCCCTAGCTTGCAGTGACTCAAAGATTCATCAGTGGTTGTGTCGCGTCCTGTTGTGGCTAGAAGATTTTGAATTGGGATTTCTACCCCAGATCCCCCTGCTTTCTTCTGACTTTTGACTCCTGTTTTCAGGATTGCTTCTACTTCAAGGCTAACTTCTTCTGGATCGCTGAGAGTTCCAAATTGCTGACCCCAAGCTGGATTTTGGGCTATAGCCTCGCCTTTACCTGTTTGTAGCATTAAAGGCAAAGGCAATCTTTCTAACAGTTGCACCAGTAAATCGAGTTTATATAGTTCAATTCCATAATTTTGAGCTAAAATTTGAACTAAATTATCGGGCGGTTCTCGATCAGTCTCTTGTTCTGGGGATGTCAGAATTTTCCACAGGCGGTTACTTTCTAGCAGCCCTACGTATTTTCCCTCTGAATCGATCAACGCCCATTCATAGTTTGTCTGTATTTGTTCCTGGTGCGAGTTGAGGTAGGATTTAAATCCTTCTAAATCTAAATCTGCTAGTAGTGTCTCGACAGGTTCTACTAAGCGATCTGCTACATCCCAGAGGTGCTTTGTCTCTATACTCTCGCCACTTGTAAATAATTGCATTAACTGCGGCATCAAGCGCCGCATCTGTAATACTCCGATTGGGTATTGCTGTTGATCCAAAACCACAGCGCGATCGCTCTGCCCTTGGCTCAACATATCTACTACGATAGCCAAAGGTGTCGTCTGCACGCAGCTGGGTACAGTCGCTATAAAATCACGCAAAATGTACTTAGTTTTTGCCATGCGGCGACACGGTGGTTGGTGGGGCAGCAAGAAGGTGTCCATCACGAGATTCCACAACTTGTTTCTGTTGGCGCTTCTCCATGCTCATCTGTAGTTTTACTCATGATTAGCGCCTTCAGTTTAAAACTCTAAGTTGATGGAAATCAGCTACAACTATGACTCTCCTATCCTCTGCCTAAGCTAGGTAAATACCAGTTATAGTATCTCCAACTATATACTGTGAGAATTATAATTAATTAAAACGCTATAATGTTTTAATTTCGTTTAACAATCTTATTCAGGAGTTAGCTCAACCACTTCCTCTAGGTATATTTCCTTAAGGTAAAAAGCTTAAGCTTTCTGCTTTCTGCTCTGGCGATCGCCTCTAGGGAAGCTAATACTATACTATGGCTGTGTTTTGCCTTTTTAGCTGATTTACTCTAAAGTTTTGACGTGGCATTTAAATTTACTTTATTTCACTTGTGCGATCGCCAAATCCTCCAGCCCCACAAACACAATTAATTACCTCTCTCACTTTGGGTGGTAAAAGATTATATATACAGATAAATACAACTTCAATTATAATCCTCACGCCTATTGATTGATTAGCTGCATGGGTGGATACCATCGGCTAGAACACCAGAAATTATCCCAGCAGATGCAATTTACCACACAAGCAGAACTTTTGCTGCAACTGAAAGCAGATTACCGTCAGATACTTTTGCTCTACTTTGCTAATGACACAAAAGTTAAACAACAAATTGATAAATTTATTAAGGTAGTTTTTAATGCTAAGATTCCTGTGCCTCAAATAATTGAAATTCATATGGAATTAATTGATGAATTTTCCAAACAACTCAAAATCGAAGGACGGAGTGATGAAGTTTTGCTAGATTATCGGATAACGCTAATTGATGTACTAGCGCACTTGTGTGAAATCTACCGTTGTTCCAATTCTTAAATGATGTTGAAAAAATCCGTTATTTTTTTAATTGATAGTTACCCAAATCGCTGTTTGCAATGATCGTTATGAACGCGCCAAAAAAAACTTATGTTCTCAAGCTCTACGTAGCTGGAAACACATCCAACTCAATTAGAGCATTAAGAACACTCAGAAATATTTTAGAACAAGAGTTTAAAGGTGTTTATGCCTTAAAAGTAATTGATGTATTAAAAAATCCGCAACTAGCAGAAGAAGATAAAATCTTAGCAACCCCAACTCTATCCAAGATACTTCCTCCCCCAGTTCGCAAAATTATTGGCGATCTTTCAGATCGAGAAAGGGTATTAATAGGATTAGATTTATTGTACGAAGAACTAAGTGAAGCAGAAGCAAAGTCGCTTGAGCAGTAATTCGATTAATTTTTTTTGATTAGAACACTAAAATTATAGCGAAAAAGTAGCTTCAACTTAAATTAATTTTTTTAATAATTAGCAATGAGTGAACTTAAATTCGAGCGACAAGAAAATAATTATTTCACTGGAGGCGTGCAAAAAATTCGCACGATGATTGAGGGATTTGATGATATTAGTCATGGTGGGTTGCCGCTGGGTAGAGCTACTTTAGTCAGCGGTACTTCTGGTACTGGAAAAACTTTATTTTCAATTCAGTTTTTATATAATGGTATTCTTTTATTTGATGAACCTGGAGTATTTGTTACCTTTGAAGAATCACCTTTTGATATTATTAAAAACGCTCACAGTTTTGGCTGGGATTTGCAAAAGCTAATAGATGCGGGAAAGCTATTTATCTTAGATGCTTCTCCAGATCCAGAAGGGCAAGAAGTTATTGGAAATTTCGATCTTTCCGCACTGATTGAGCGGCTGCAATACGCGATTAACAAATACAAAGCAAAGCGTGTTTCTATTGACTCAATTACAGCAGTATTTCAACAATATGAAGCTACTTCAGTTGTGCGACGAGAGATTTTTCGCTTAGTGGCAAGACTAAAACAAATTGGTGTTACTACAATTATTACCACTGAGCGGGTACAAGAATATGGCCCGATCGCTTCTTTTGGAGTCGAAGAGTTTGTTGCAGATAATGTAGCAGTCGTCCGCAATGTTTTAGAAGGTGAACGCCGCCGCCGCACGATGGAAATTTTGAAGTTGCGCGGTACAACTCACATGAAAGGTGAATATCCTTTCACAATTACCAATAATGGTATAAACATCTTTCCGTTGGGCGCAATGAGATTAACTCAAAGATCTTCCAATGTACGGGTATCTTCTGGAGTTAAGACTCTCGATGAAATGTGCGGCGGTGGTTTCTTTAAAGATTCGATTATTCTAGCAACAGGAGCAACTGGTACTGGTAAGACGCTACTAGTAAGTAAGTTTTTACAAAATGGTTGTCGTAGTGGCGAACGTGCTATCTTGTTTGCCTATGAAGAATCTCGCGCTCAATTATCTCGAAATGCCCATTCTTGGGGAATTGATTTTGAGGAACTAGAAAAGAAAGGTTTGTTAAAAATTCTTTGCGTCTATCCTGAATCTGCCGGATTAGAAGATCACTTACAAATTATTAAATCAGAAATTGCTGAATTTAAGCCTTCTCGAATTGCAATTGATTCGCTCTCAGCCTTGGCACGGGGAGTGAGTAATAATGCATTTAGACAATTTGTGATTGGTGTAACTGGATTTGCCAAACAAGAGGAAATTACAGGCTTTTTCACCAACACAAACGACCAATTTATGGGAGCGCATTCAATCACAGAATCCCACATTTCAACAATTACAGATACAATTTTATTGCTACAGTATGTAGAAATTCGGGGGCAAATGTCTAGGGCGATTAACGTCTTTAAAATGCGTGGTTCCTGGCATGACAAAGGGATTCGTGAATATACAATCAGTGCTAAAGGCCCTGAAATCACTGATTCTTTCAGCAACTACGAAGGAATTATCAGTGGCTCTCCCACGCGAGTTGAAGTGAACGAAAAGGCAGAATTGTCTCGCATTGTTCAAGGTTTTCAAGATACTGGCGGTTAAGTAGCCCGGCAATGCCCACCTTACAAAGACTATTGAACGCACAAAGCCCTTATTCTTCGATCTGGTTAAGTTAGGTGATTAAATAAGGTGGGCAATGCCCACCCTACGAGATAACGAGCGCGGAGGGACTCGAACCCCCGACTTTCAGAACCGGAATCTGACGCTCTATCCACTGAGCTACGCGCCCTTATTTCGTTAGATTATAGCATCTTTTAGCCACAAAGATCGCAGTTGCTTTGCTAGATGAAAGCTTTTACTGCAAAAGCAGGACGTTATTACAGTAGCTAATCAAGGTTTGCAGGCGCTGTGAAATTTGCTTTTGTCTAGTTTGAGCCGTCTGTTGCTGTCGTGCTGCTTGCAAAAACATCACGTCTATGGACAGCAACTGTAGTTGTTTACTCATCTCTGTTTGATAAGAACGCACCTTTGGTTCATCAGCTAGATCTAATTCGTTACTGTCTAAACTCAGTATCTGCTGGGTAAAAAATTGTTGTGCTGCTAAAAAACTCTGGCGCAGCGCTTGTACATCTTCTGGAGCCTTGGCTGCCTCATGCAGATCTGATAGCATCTGGGCAAATTGCTTATAGCTCTGATAATAAAGATTTGGCAACATTTAGCATATTCTTAGGATATTATTAATGTAAAGAAATTTCATTGACAAAATACAGCCTATCTAAAACTGACGATCGCCACAAAGTTTAAGTGTTTCTTGAGGTTTTTTAGTAAGGATCGATTTTTTGGCAAAATTTTTTTTCTCGCCGCGATCAATGCTGAAGCGAAAGCGATCGCTATTACTTTTGGAATAGAAACATTGATAAAAGCGCTTTTTGCGCCGCGAAGAGCAAGTATTAACTCCGGTAATAACCGAAAAAATCTGAAGCATTGTAGTTTATGTTACGCTTTTACCCTATATCTCCATACAAGAGTGTTTGAAGCCCGACCCTATGAACACCCTGGCTCCTACTACTACTACCTCCTTTGATGTTGCTATTCCTGAATGGCTGCAAAACTGTTTAATCGCTGACTCAAACAGCGATTTGGATTCAGAGCGCTTGGCAACTGATAATAATCTAATTTGTCGGGCTTTTAATTTTGCCTACCAACTGCACGAGGGGCAATATCGCAAGTCAGGAGAACCTTATATATGTCATCCTGTCGCCGTTGCTGGCTTGCTGCGGGACTTGGGGGGTGGTAGCGCCATGATTGCGGCTGGGTTTTTGCACGACGTGGTTGAGGATACGCCCGTCACGCCAGAAGAAATAGAAGAACGGTTTGGTGCAGAAGTCAGGCAATTAGTCGAGGGTGTAACTAAGCTATCTAAGTTTTCCGAGAATTTTTCTAGCAAAACTGAACGTCAAGCCGAGAACTTCCGGCGAATGTTCTTAGCGATGGCTCAAGATATTCGCGTGATTGTAGTCAAGCTGGCAGATCGATTGCACAATATGCGCACGCTGGAACACCTACCAGATGAAAAGCGCTGTCGCATTGCGTTGGAAACGCGAGAAATCTTTGCACCGTTGGCTAATCGGCTGGGGATCGGTCGGTTTAAGTGGGAATTGGAAGATATAGCGTTTAAGTATCTCGAACCCGAAGCATATCGTCAAATTCAAGACTTGGTAGCGGAGAAACGAGCAGCCAGGGAGGCACGACTCACAAGAGTCACAGAAACTTTGCAGCAGGGGATGGCGGAATCTGGAATTGAGTTTGTGGATATCAGTGGGCGACCTAAGCACCTTTATGGTATCTACCAAAAGATGCAGCGGCAGCAAAAAGAATTTCATGAAATTTATGATCTAGCAGCAATTCGGATCATTGTCAAAACTAATGTAGAATGCTACCGCGCTTTGGCGGTCGTGCATGATGCCTTTAGACCGATCCCAGGAAGATTTAAGGACTATATTGGTTTGCCCAAACCCAACCGCTATCAGTCTTTACATACTGCTGTGGTCGGTTTTACGGGGCGGCCGTTGGAGGTGCAGATTCGCACATTGGAAATGCATCAAATAGCAGAATATGGAATTGCTGCTCATTGGAAGTATAAGGAAACTGGTGGCTCCAACAATACCAAACTTAGTCCTGTAGATGAGAAGTTTACTTGGTTGAGGCAGTTGTTGGAATGGCAAAACGACCTCAAAGACGCTCAGGAGTACTTGGAAAGCGTCAAAGATAATTTATTTGAAGATGAGGTTTATGTCTTCACGCCAAAGGGAGATGTGGTTCCCCTCAGTCCAGGTTCAACACCAGTAGATTTTGCCTACCGGATTCATACAGAGGTGGGAAATCACTGTGCAGGGGCGCGAGTGAATGGGCGGATGGTGACGCTGGATACACGCTTGAAGAATGGGGATATTGTAGAAATTCTGCGGCAGAAAAACAGCCATCCGAGTTTGGATTGGTTGAATTTTGTCACAACTTCGGCAGCGAAAAACAGAATTCGGCAGTGGTACAAGCGATCGCGTCGGGAAGAAAATGTCGCTCGTGGTCGAGAATTGTTGGAAAAGGAAATGGGTAAAACTGGCTTTGACGCTTTGTTAAAGTCAGAACCAATGCAAACTGTGTCAGAGCGATGTAATTATCACAGTGTTGAAGATTTACTCGCTGCTTTGGGTTACGGGGAAGTAACATTGAATTTGGTGCTGAATCGTTGGCGAGAAGTAGTTAAAGCAACGCAACCGCTTCCCAGTTATGACGAAGATACCCCCCCTACCTTACTTGCAACTCCGAAATCCCTGCGGGAAGCAGCACTCTCGCCTTCTCGTGCAAGTGACTCGCCTATTGCTGGAGTAGAAGGGCTACTTTATCATTTAGCTAAGTGTTGTAGTCCGATTCCGGGTGAAGCAATTATCGGTGTAGTGACGACGCGCAGCAATCGCGGAATCTCAATTCATCGCCAAGGGTGTCAGAACGTAGATAGCGTACCATGCGATCGCTTAGTTCCCGTAAGTTGGAACTCACCCGATCCCCAAAAGATGCGTCCCCAAACTTATCCAGTTAATGTTCAAATTGAAGCAATTGACAGAGTAGGGGTACTCAAAGATATATTGTCGCGCTTGAGCGATCAGAGTATTAATGTGCGCAATGCTCAAGTAAAAACTGCTAACGGTCAACCAGCAGTGATTGAATTGGGGATAGATGTACGCGATCGCAACCAACTCGAACACGTCTTCATCCAAATTAAGAAAATGAGTGACATTATCGATTTACGCCGTATTGGTCAAGTCGAAGAGTAAAGTCACCAGTCACTTCAATTCACAGTGATCAAATATCATGTAGAGATGCAAAATTTCGCGTCTCTACGCGGCATTTTACTCCGAGAAAGAATTAGCGATCATGCAGTGCGCGTTTTCGTTCAAAGACATCATCTCCAAGTCGTTGGTAGTTTGAAGATTTAGTTGTAGTCACACCGCCTGATGACACCTCCTCACAGTAGAAGCGGGTGAGAATGAATAGTTTTGAATGTTGAATTTTAAGTTATAAGTTATATAGACGGCTTGAACTCAAAACTTAAAACTTAAAACATAAAACTTACAACTATTGTCAAAGAGCCGCTACAAAACATTTGTGCAAGAGGTCTATTGTGCAACTCTTGTATTAATACGCACAGAAAGCAATTTTAAGCTTTCACTTGTTTGTTTGTAACTCTGGTTGCAACTTAGGATCTCCAATTATTTGTGTAAACTCTTCTTCTATACAACTAACGAATTGATTTCCCCTCGATGAAATTGAAACAGACACTCCATAATTAGCTTGACAAGAGGTAATTCCACGACCATTTCTCAGATCGATCCCAGTAGAAAGAACGCAACTACGGAACCTCCCTTGTTCGTCAAAAGCAATCCATTTTCCTCTTTGACAAGGGTAAATATTATTATTTAATTCAGCATTAACATTAGTTTCCAAAACACAGCTATCAAGAGAACCGTTTGAGAAGTTATTAATAGTACCAGCTTCACAGGGGATCGATGCCCTTGCAGAAGGAGAAAGACTCAAATCGAGCGAAAGCAGCCCTGCTACTGTAACGGTAGTTGTTAACCCCCAAGCTGCAAGTTTCATATTTAACAGATCCAGTAACTCTACTTATAGAGTTCCCAAAATTTTTCTAGGTATAACATCATTTTTTGAAGCCAAATTATACTTAAAACAGTGATATATTGCTTGCACTAATGGGATATGTCTTGAGGCAAAAATAAACGATAGCATTAACAAACACAAGCAAAGCCAAAAGAGTTACCTGCTAACTGTAATGAACAACTTTAATCCCTTGCTGAAACTCAACTACGAACCCGCACTGGAATCGTTAGGCGGTGATTATTTCGATGAAGTTGAAGCAGCAGAATTTCCCCAGCACATTTTGCGCTTTCGCAACGATTTGCTGCTACCCAAGCTAGGGCTAGATCCTCAATCTGTAACAGACGAAGACTTCATCACAGCCTTTGGCAAATTTCAACTCAGAAAACCTTTATTAGCTCTACGCTATCACGGCTATCAGTTTGGTGAATATAATCCCTTCCTTGGGGATGGTAGAGGCTTCCTTTACGGACAAGTGCGGGGTGTGGATGGCGAACTCTATGACTTTGGTACGAAAGGTTCTGGCAAAACCCCCTACTCTCGTGGTGGTGATGGTAGGTTAACACTCAAGGGGGGTGTGCGGGAAGTCTTGGCGGCGGAAGCACTACATCGAATGGGTGTGCGTACTTCTCGCTGTTTCAGTTTGGTTGAAACAGGCGAACAACTCTGGCGTGGAGATGAACCTTCGCCAACGCGATCGTCTGTGATGATACGCTTTAACCGATCGCATATTCGCTTTGGTACGTTTGAGCGATTATATTACATTGAGCGTCCAGATTTAATTAAGAAGTTGTTAGATCATGTAATTGAATATTACTACCCATCTTTACAGAGTAAACCGGATGGTTATGCTCTGTTTTATGCTGAGTTAGTCAAAAGAGTAGCAGAATTGACAGCCCAATGGATGGCGGCTGGCTTTTGTCACGCAGTATTAAATACCGACAATATGTCAATTACGGGTGAAAGCTTTGATTATGGCCCTTATGCTTTTATTCCAAGCTACGATCTCCAATTTACTGCTGCCTACTTTGACTATTATCGCCGCTATAGTTACGGTAGACAACCAACTATTTGTCGGCTTAATTTAGAGGCACTTCAGGAACCTTTAAAAGCTGTAATTGACTCGGACGATCTGGAAAGTGGTTTAGCTCACTTTGATGACTATTATCACTCAAAATACAGAAATTTGATGCTGCTTAAGTTAGGCTTCTCCTCTGGAGATTTACCTGAATTAGATTTGCTTTTAAATAGCACAATCCAGCTTTTACAAGATAGCCAAGTTGGTTATCACGATTTCTTCTCACAACTAACTCAAAGCTTTTCTCCTAAATGGCGAGACGATGTAGAATCTATATTATTGATGCCAGATTTGCCAACTGAAAATTTAAACAATTGGCGAAATTTATATCATCAAGTTTTAACTCAGCTTTCCTTTGATGAAATGGATAATATTAGCCAAAGATTAAAGCAGAGTAATCCCAAAACTGCATTGCTTAGACCAGTAATTGAATCAGTTTGGGAATCAATCGCTAATGAAGATAATTGGCAGCCTTTTAATGATCTGGTGAAACGGCTACAATCTGGGGACTAGCAAATGATGAATGATGAATTATCAATGCTGAATTTATCATTCATAGTTTTTCACCTTGGAAGTATGTCATTCCCGTTTTGCCTAAGCACTCATGCTTCTATTTTCTTAGTAGGGGCGGCTTGTGTCAATATTTTTACTTAGAATTTAATATTTTTAGTAAAGCCGCCTCTACTAATACCTCCATTCAATTTTAGTATCAATAATCAGGAAGTTAAGAAAATACTACCTGCCCAACTTCCATATTAATTTGTCTGTAGCAGCTAAAACAATAGCTGGCAATTTGAGGCATAAGTTCTGATTTATCAAGTTTTTCTGACATGAGTCAGAGGATTTGACATTAAGCGCACCATATCAGTCTTATGTTGCTCTTTCGAGCAATTCTAAAAAGTTTTATGTGCAAACATTTTGCAAAATGTAATATTAGTAACATTTTACCAAAATTGGTAAAATCAACTGCTTATTATGTTTAGCTTTTGAATGGACTCTATTATTTCTCTCAATCATCAGCGATCGCACTAGCATTACTGAGAAATGAATGTATCAAATTACATACTTTAGTTGACATAAATCAAGCATCTGCTAAATATCAAAAAACGCTAACGATACTCCAAAAGAAAGATTTATATAGTAAAAATTGAGCGTTGGTAACAAAGCCTACGAAAGAAGTTACTCAAACTGAATAATCTAATATGAAAAGCATTTTTCACAAAAGAGCATTTCTGCTGCGCCTGACAGCATTTGTGTAGGCGCAAACGTCAATTGCTGGGCGTGTAGTAACTTTTTGTAGGCTAAATCCATGACACAAACAGCCAAGAAAGAAAAACTAAACAAAATTGAGCAACTCAAAGCTAAAAAACATCCTTTATTACTCAAGCAAGAACTGGAACACTTTGCCAGCATTGGTTGGGAAGCAATGGATGAGTTCGAGCGGAACCAGGGGCTGAAGTGGTTGGGTTTTTTCTATCGCACAGTCACACCTGGCAAGTTTATGATGCGGATGCGAATACCCAATGGCATTTTGACTAGCTCTCAAATGCGGGTATTGGCGGATATAATACAGCGCTACTGTCAAGGTGCAGGATTTCAAGACCAAGGTAACGCTGACATTACCACCAGACAAAATCTGCAACTGCGGGGTATCCGCCTTGAAGATATCCCAACGATTATCGACCTTCTACGGCAAGCTGGTTTGACTTGCGTACAGTCGGGAATGGATAATGTGCGTAACATCACAGGCTCCCCAGTTGCTGGTATTGATGCAGATGAGTTGATTGATACGAGGGGATTGTGTAGCAGTCTCCAAGATATGATTACCAACAACGGTGAGGGCAATCCAGAACTGAGCAACCTACCGCGAAAGTTTAATATTGCAATTGCTGGTGGTCGTGATAATTCCGTTCATGCTGAAATTAACGATCTTGGCTTAGTTCCTGCATATAAGAGAGCAGAGGGAGCAGGGGAAGCAGGGGAAGAGGAAGAACTTAGGTTAGGTTTTAATATTATTGTTGGTGGCTACTTTGCACCAAATCAATATGTAGCAGCGATTCCTTTCGATGCTTGGATTTTGCCTGAAGATGTCCTTGCCCTAACTAAGGCAATGATGATTGTCTATCGTGACAACGGGCCAAGGGAGAATCGGCAAAAGTGCCGGATAATGCACTTAATCAATCAATGGGGAATTGAAAAGTTTCGAGATGAAGTCGAAAAACAATTTGGTAAGCCATTGGAACGTGCGGCAGAAAAAGATGAAATTGACTGGGAAAAGCGTGACCACATCGGCGTATATCCGCAAAAGCAACCAGGATTGAACTACGTGGGTTTGCATATTCCCGTCGGTCGCCTCTATCCTACCGAGATGTTTGAACTTGCCCGGATGGCTGAAGTTTATGGCAGTGGAGAGATTCGGCTCACTGTCGAGCAAAATCTGATTATCCCCAACATTCCCGATACTCGTTTAAGTCCGTTCTTAGAAGAACCTTTGTTGAAAGAGCGTTTCTCTATTGAGCCAAAAAGCTTGAACCGAGGGTTAGTTTCTTGTACGGGCAGTGAATTCTGTGGTTTTGCCATCATTGAAACGAAAAACCGCGCTCTGGCTATGGTTAAAGAACTAGAACAAGAGCTAATTCAACCAAATCCAGTCCGAATTCACTGGACGGGTTGCCCGAATTCCTGCGGTCAACCACAAGTGGCAGATATTGGTTTTATGGGTACAAAGACACGCAAAGGCGATCGCACCGTAGAAGCCGTAGATATCTGGATGGGTGGTAAAGTAGGCAAAGATGCTCATCTTGGGCAAGAAGTGATGAAAAAGGTTCCCTGTGAAGACTTGAAGTCAGTGGTGCGTGAGCTATTAATCGAACACTTCGGAGCGCGACCCAGAGAAGAAGCAATGGTTCGTTAGATAGCACGGAGCATGAGTTGGGAAAAGATACTGCCAGCCCATAATATTCAATCCCAACTTCAAATCCTTAGTAAAGCGTAGCCCGGCATTGCCCACCCTACTAATAATCAATTGCTGAGAGCTTTTATTTATGAGTGACTCAACCCGAACGCTATGCCCTTACTGCGGGGTTGGTTGTGGCTTAGAGGTTTCGCCCCCAGCTCAACCTGGTAAGGAAATTAACAGAGATAGTCAGGGAAATCCGATTTGGAAAGTCAAAGGCGATCGCAATCATCCTTCAAGTCAAGGTATGGTGTGTGTCAAAGGAGCCACTGTTACAGAGGCGATCGGTAAAGATCGGCTACGTTATCCGATGATGCGGGATTCTTTAGATGAACCATTCCGGCGCGCTAGTTGGGATGAAGCTCTTGATCGCATAGTCAATCGTATTCAAACCGTTGTCTCCACCCAAGGAGCCGATGCGCTATGCGTATATGGTTCTGGTCAGTTAGTAACAGAAGATTACTACATCGCCCAGAAACTGATCAAAGGCTGTCTGGGTACGAACAATTTTGATGCTAACTCGCGGCTGTGTATGTCCTCAGCTGTAGCTGGCTACGTTCAAAGCTTCGGCTTTGATGGCCCGCCCTGCTGTTATGAAGACTTGGAGTTGACTGATTGCGCTTTTTTAATTGGCACTAATACTGCTGAATGTCATCCAATTATTTTCAATCGCTTGCGCAAGCACCACAAACAAAACCGTCACGTCAAAATGATTGTGGTCGATCCGCGTCGAACACCGACGGCAGAAGCTGCCGATTTGCATCTGGCGATTCAGCCTGGAACTGATATCGATTTGCTCAATGGCATTGCTCATCTGTTATCGCGTTGGGGATACATTCACCCAGAATTCATTGATGAAAACACCAGTAATTTCTCTGCTTTTGCCTCTGTAATTCAACACTACCCGCCGGAGGTAGTGGCTAAGCGGTGCGGGATCGCAGTTGAGGATTTGGAACAAGCAGCCCAATACTGGGGTAAATCCAACAGTGTCTTATCCCTGTGGTCAATGGGTGTGAATCAATCGAGTGAGGGAACTGCTAAGGTAAGAACCTTGATCAACCTGCACCTGATGACAGGTCAGATTGGCAAGCCAGGAGCAGGGCCTTTTTCTCTCACTGGTCAGCCAAACGCTATGGGAGGAAGGGAAGCAGGCGGTTTGTCACATCTTCTGCCTGGTTATCGTTTTGTTACCAAACCCGAAGACAGAGCCGCAGTTGAGCAATTTTGGGGACTGAGAGCGGGTCAAATATCACCATCAGCAGGTAGGGATGCATGGAACATGATTGTTGGGCTAGAGCGGGGTGAAGTAGGGCTTTTCTGGATTGCTGCTACTAACCCGCTTGTGAGTATGCCAGATTTGGAACGTACCAAAGCAGCCTTGAGGCGATCGCCTTTCACTGTCTACCAAGAAGCCTACTATCCTACAGAAACCTCTGCCTATGCTCATGTTCTTTTACCTGTAACTCAGTGGAGTGAGAAAACAGGCACCATGACCAACTCCGAACGCCGAGTTACCCTCTGCCCTAGTTTCCAATTAGCCAAGGGTGAAGCGCGGGATGACTGGGCAATTTTTGCAGAAGTTGGTCGGCGCTTAGGTTTTACAGAACAATTTTCTTTTACTAATTCAGCTGAGGTATATGCTGAATATGTCCAGTTGACCAAGGGGCGACCTTGCGATATGTCTGGCATCAGCCACGAACGATTGCGCAAAGAAGGCCCAATTCAATGGCCCTGTCCAGAGAAGGCTGAAGTCAGAATTCAGAATTCAGAAGGGGAATCTCCTGACTCCTGGCTCCTGACTCCTGACTCCTCCTCTAAAAGGCTATACACCGATCTAAAATTCCCTACACCTGATGGCAGGGCTAGGTTTGCTGCTTATCACTCTCACGGACTGGCGGAACCTGCGGACGAGCGCTATCCCTTTGTGCTGACTACTGGCAGGCTCTACGGTCATTGGCATACTCAGACTCGCACAGGTCGGACTGAGAAAATTCAGCAAATGCATCCCAATCCTTTTATTGAGATTCATCCCCGTGATGCTAAGTCGCTAGGTTTAAAAGATGAGGATTGGGTGGAGGTGCGATCGCGTCGTGGTAAAGCCCAATTTCCGGTTAAAATTACTAAAGCGATCGCGCCTGGTACTGTGTTTGTCCCCATGCACTGGGGCGCTCTTTGGGCTAACTCTGCTGAAGCTAATGCCTTGACTCACCCAGAATCTTGTCCCGCTTCGTTACAGCCTGAGTTAAAAGCCTGCGCCGTGCAACTGTTACCAATTGCGGCTGAAGTTACTTCTTCTCAATACCTACTCCAACCGAATCAATCGAACGCATCCCAAGTTGTGTTTGCTTAGTGTTGTTTTCAATCCAGTACGGGCGGGTTTGTGAATAGTTTTTAGTTTTGAATGTTGAGTTTTAAGTTACACAAGTGGCTATAACTCAAAACTTAAAACTTAAAACTACTTGCTCGCCGCCCGTACACGCAGGAGATGAAAGATAACACCGCGTATTAGAGGTCATTTATGTCATTTATAAAGAAAAAAAGAAGACAGATAAGTTTTAAGGAGGAAGCTTTTAGGAGCGCAACAGAAGAGTTAGTTGTGTAGATGGTTGATGACTAGAAAAACCTATAAAAGTGACCTGACTGATCAAGAATGAATAATTATCAAACCACTCATTTTGCCGCCTAAACTCCGAGGACATCCGCTTGGTAGATATGCGCTCTTGTTGCCAATGCCATATTTTATCTGCTACTTCCTTATTGTTCATGGGAGCGCACCTATTGACGAACCACCCTACTCCACAGTTTATTATTACTTTCGACCCTGGCTGCATACAAAGACTTTGGCAGCAAATGAATTAAGTATTACGCGACCCTTGTACGTATAAAGCTTTGGGAAAGCCGCCTGGGGCTACTGCCGCAATTATAGACAGCCAGAACGGTTATAACCCTCTTCTGTCACTTTAAGAAAAGAAAAAGT
>DATNQH010000180.1:0-15931 GCA_036704105.1 Leptolyngbyaceae cyanobacterium
GTTATTTTTTTAGTATATATAGTATTAATAATTCCAATCCTCAAAATAGTTCTCGTCCTCAAAATAATCCCCTGACTCAACCTAATTTCACTCCTCAACCTATTTCCCCCTCACAAACTGCGTCAATTTCTGCGACAGCACAAAAGTGCCGTGTAGTTGTGCCTACAGTCGGCAATAGTGTAAGAGTATTCACTCAACCTTCAAAAGACGCTTATACAGGTAAAAAAATCCTAAAAGATACCAAAGTCTCGTTTATTGGCGGCAGAGGTGAATTTGTCGAAACTAAACTGGCTGATGGCACTTCTGGTTGGGTATTGAGCGATCGGATATATCCTTGTAAAGTGCGATCTGATTCGCGATCGCAAATAGCCTCTATTTCCGAGCAACCGCAACAGAGCCTGATTATTGCTCCTACGGCGGGCAGAGGTGCAAGAATATTTACTCAACCGTCAAGAAATGCTTATCTTGGCAGAAGAATCCCTCAAGGCACCAAAGTCTCTTTGCTTAGAGAGCAACAGGAATTTGTAGAAATTAAACTTCCAGACAACACACAAGGCTGGGTGTTTAACGATCAAGTGCATCCTTATACTGTGTCTGATTCGAGTTTGCCAGTTGCGTCGATTTCAGTGACAGCACAACAGTGCCGCGTACTTATGCCTACAGTTGGTAGTAGTGCCAGAGTATTTACTCAACCTTCGAGAGAGGCTTATACAGGTAAAAGAATCCCAAAAGATAGCAAAGTTTCATTCATTAGTGGCAGAGGTGAATTTGTCGAAATTAAACTGGCTGATGGCAAGTCTGGTTGGGTGTTCAACGATCAGATATCTCCTTGTGAGGTGCGATCTGATTCGCGATCGCAAATAGCTTCTGTTTCTGAGCAACCGCAACAGTGCCTTGCGATCGCATCTTCTGTGGCAAGTGGTGCCAGAATATTCACTCAACCGTCAAGAAATGCTTATCTTGGAAGAAGAATTCCTCAAGGTACCAAAGTCACTTCAATTGGAGAGCAACAGGAATTTGTCAAAATTAGACTGGCTGATGGCACTTCTGGTTGGGTGTTCAACGATCAAGTAAATCCATGTACTAATTTGTAACTACCACACTTGTGTCGATAAAATCTAACAAGATTCTTTGTGCAGCAGGTACTAGAGGTAAAACGCGATCGGCTTTGGTTGAATAACGGCTACCTTGGCGAATCTGTTCTGGTGTCAATAAATCCATATCCCAGCCTTCAGAGAGGACTAGCCGATCTAATTCCACTGCTAGAGGTGCGTGGTAAACGTGGCGAATTACCTTAACATCGTTATAACACCCAAACTTTGATATGCTGGGCAGCGTATAACCAATTTCCTCTAACAATTCTCGTTCTACTGCTACTTCGGGAGTTTCCCCAGGATCGAGATGTCCACCAAAAAGTCCCCAATGTCCAGGATAAACAATGTTGGGAATATCATCTCGAAGTTGAAAAAGAAATTTGTCGTCGCGGTAGAGGATGGCGATCGCTACTTCAACAACTTGATTACTCATATTGGATAAGCTATTACACTTTTAACCTGCATAAAAAGCTTTGCCTTTCACCTCTCACCTCTCACCTCTCATTAAATTGTATGCACACCAGCTTATTACTGTAGCCTACGTTCTAGCTGCTGTTCCTCTTGGACGTAAACTTCGCCAAAATCCTTGCCACCAATAGGAATACCCTGGTAGCGTACCTTACCTTTAATCAAAACTTGTTCTCCACGCCGCAAGTTAGTATTTTTCGTCAAAACCCAAATGCTACCAGTTGTGTCTTGCAGTTGATACATTTGCCAATCAACTAAGGGAACTTGGCGGATCGCTTTGCCTCGGAGATAAACACTAGCTTCTTTGTTTTGCTCGCGTGTAAGATCGCGAATATTGATAACATTGACTCCTTGGCTCAGCTCGATTCTGTTCATGGCAAAAGGTACTCCGCCACAACTAACCAGCCCAACTCCAAGGAAACAGTAAATAGTTAAAATTGAGCAATTTTTGCCTGCTTGCATGAATAACCTATAGGGTTTGATTGTGTCTAGCCTTTATGTTGTAAAAGTTTATTGTTAATCTTTCAATTGTTAATAGTTGTTTACAATTAATTTCAACAACTGACCATTAACAATACCTAATTTTCGTAAACTATTAGATTCCGCTCATTGCAACAGTTGCCTCTGACAGCTACAGCAAACGAAAGTTCCCTCATCTTGCCATGAATACAAAAACTGCCCAATTAATGGATGGTAAAGCACTAGCCCAAAAGATTCAGACACAACTGCAACAGCGCATCCAAACATTACAACCACAAATTGGACGGCCACCAGGTTTAGCCGTTTTGATGGTAGGCGATAATCCTGCTAGTGCTGCCTACGTGCGCAATAAAGAACGAGACTGCGCTAAAGTTGGCATTGCCTCTTTTGGCAAGCATTTCCCAGCTAACACCAGTCAATCAGAACTAGAGCAAGCGATTCAAGCTTTGAATCAAGATGAGCGAGTTGATGGAATTCTCGTTCAACTGCCGTTACCAGATAGTTTAGATGCCGTTACCTTACTCCATCAAATCGATCCTGATAAAGATGCTGACGGGCTGCATCCCGCTAACTTGGGGCGGCTTGTTCGCGGCGAAACTGGGTTACGTAGTTGCACTCCAGCAGGAGTAATGCGGCTGTTGCAGGAATATCAGATCCCAATCCAGGGAAAACAAGCTGTTGTTTTAGGGCGTAGTATTCTGGTGGGTAAGCCACAAGCTTTGATGTTACTCGAAGCTGATGCGACAGTGACGATCGCCCACTCGCGATCGCAAAATCTTCCAGCCATTACTCAATCAGCCGATATTCTAATTGCAGCAGTAGGCCGTCCCGGAATCATCACTGCCGAAATGGTCAAACCAGGGGCTGTTGTCGTGGATGTAGGCATTAACCAAGTGACAGATGCCGACGGCAAAAGTCGCTTAGTTGGGGATGTTGATTTTCAGTCGGTTCAGGATGTGGCAGCATTTCTCACCCCCGTTCCTGGCGGCATTGGGCCCATGACTAGAGCCATGCTGTTGGAAAATACAGTATTAAGCTATTCCCAACAGCAGCAAAGGATGAAGGCTAAAGGCTGAAGGAGAAAATTTCGCTCTTTTCACTTCATCCTTCATACTTCATACTTCAACCTTTACCAAAGGCCCGTAAAATTGTTACGGAGATGACAGCAGCTTGAGGAAACAAGGGATGGTAACAGCAGATAACCAACAGAAGTCCCAAGGACAAACCCCGTTTGACTTATCAGCTTATCTGCAAGAGCGACAGAAGCTCTGCGAAGCCGCTTTGGATGGTGCTATTCCTGTTACTTATCCAGAGAAGATTTATGAGGCGATGCGCTACTCGCTATTAGCTGGAGGCAAACGCTTACGTCCGATCCTCTGCCTTGCCACTTGTGAAATGGCTGGAGGCACAATAGAGATGGCAATGCCAACAGCTTGTGCTTTGGAGATGATCCATACGATGTCGTTGATCCATGACGATCTCCCAGCGATGGATAACGACGATTATCGCCGGGGACGGCTGACAAATCACAAGGTCTATGGTGACAATATTGCCATTCTAGCTGGAGATGGTTTGTTAGCTTATGCGTTTGAGTATGTTGCCACCCATACACAAAATGTAGCACCAGAGCAAGTATTAAAGGTAATTGCCCTTCTGGGACGGGCAGTGGGAGCAGCTGGATTAGTTGGGGGTCAAGTAGTTGACTTAGAGTCGGAAGGTAAACTTGATGTGTCCCAAGAAACCCTTGACTTTATTCATACTCACAAAACTGCTGCCCTGCTAGAAGCTTGTGTAGTGTCTGGGGGAATTTTGGCATCTTTAGCCGCACCAGAATTACAACGGCTGTCTCGCTATGCTCAAAACATTGGGCTAGCGTTTCAAATTGTGGACGATATCTTAGATCTAACTGCCACTCAAGCGGAACTAGGCAAAACAGCAGGTAAAGATTTACAAGCGCAAAAAGTAACGTATCCTAGCCTTTGGGGGTTAGAGGAATCTCGGCGACAGGCGCAACAGTTGATCGCTGCTGCGAAGGAGGAGCTAGCTTTCTTTGGAGAGAGTGCTAAACCATTACTGGCGATCGCCGACTTCATCACCAACCGCAAACACTGAAATTCTCATTTGTCATTTGTCATTTGTTTTGACTTTTAACTTTTGAATTACCCATTACCCATTACCCTTTCCGTAAAACACCATGCAGGACATTGGCGACATCCTAGACAACAGCGTGCTGCTGGTTGCTGTCATAGCTTGTCTAATTGCTCAAGCATCAAAACTTGTGGTCGAACTGGTGAAAAATCGCAAATTAAATATCCGTGCTTTAGTGACAACTGGAGGAATGCCTAGCGCTCATTCAGCTTTAGTTACAGCTTTAGCTACTGGGATCGGTCAAACAGCTGGTTGGGGAAGCTCAGAGTTTGCGATCGCCACCATCTTTGCCATCATTGTCATGTACGATGCTGCTGGGGTAAGGCAAGCCGCAGGAAAGCAAGCCCGCATCGTCAACCAAATAATTGACGAACTGTTTAGTGACAAACATGAATTTAATCAAGACCGACTTAAGGAATTGTTAGGACACACTCCTTTTCAAGTCATTGTTGGTTCAATGCTTGGTATCACTATTTCTTGGTTGGCTAACTCTTGGCTAGCTGCGCCTGCTTATCAATAAATGATGAATGTTGAATGATGAATGCTGAAAGTTTAAATTTTAATTTCATAATTCATCATTCATAATTCACCATTCGTCACACTGCCGTTAATGATGCTAACGGGTCGGAAATAGAATCAGATGGAGCTTGGAATTGTCCTGCCAGCACGTACTCTAAGCGCAATTTCAGCCAAGTAATAAACTGGGAATTAGTAGAAACGATCGCCACAGATGGTTGAGGACATTGGTTTTTAATTGCCTGCATTTCTGGTGCTTCCAAAAAGGCAGGTTGTTTGACCAACCAAAAATCAATTTCTTTTTCTTTTTCGTGGTAATCGCGGGTACGCTCGCGCAGCACTTCGTCAATTGGTTCTTCTTCAAGTAAAAATTTTTGACTTGCCAAAACGTAGTAATAAGTCTTCATTTTTATTATTAGTTGTGTTGATTAAATGATGAATGATGAATGCTGAATTAATAATTTATCATTCATCATTCATAATTCTCCCCGTATTGCTTGTTTCATCTCGCGGACAGCCCGCTCTAGACCTACTAAAGCTGCTCGACTGATAATTGTATGACCAATATTGAGTTCTTCCATTCCAGGGAGACAAGCAACCGGATAAACATTCCAGTAAGTCAGACCATGACCTGCGTTTACTCGTAATCCAGCCGCTTTAGCTTGTTCGCATCCTTTAGCTAAAACGGCTAATTCTTGCTCTCGACTTGCTTCATCTGCTGCTTCAGCATAAGTCCCAGTGTGTAGTTCAATAAATTTTGCCTTAACCTTGACAGATGCTTCAATTTGTGATTTATTAGCATCAATAAACAGACTGACGGGAATGTTTGCTGTTTGTAACTTATCTACAACTAGAGCTAGGCGATCAATTTGACCTGCAATATCCAAACCGCCTTCTGTCGTCACCTCTTCGCGCTTTTCCGGTACTAGGGTAACGTAATCTGGTTTGACATCTAGGGCGATCGCTACCATTTCATCTGTAGCCGCCATCTCCAAATTTAAATGAGTGCGTACCGTTTGCCGTAGCAGTCGCACGTCCCTGTCTTGAATGTGCCGCCGATCTTCGCGCAAATGTACCGTAATTCCATCTGCACCCGCCAGTTCTGCTAGAGAGGCAGCAGCCACAGGATCTGGCTCTACCGTGCGTCGAGCTTGTCGGATAGTAGCAATGTGATCGATGTTAACTCCCAATGTAGGCAATTCCAATTCTCCCTATTAGCCGAGTTTCAGCATTTTATTTTAACCAAAACTCAGTACTCAAGCAGAACTGGGAATTAACAATTACCAATTACCAACCATCAATTACAAATCATTGCTAGCTGCCAGGTTTTGTAATCAGGAAAACTTAATATATAAGTATTAGGGAATACATTATTAATAAAATTGATTTTTTCTGGGAAACAGGGTGTTTGAGGTGTAGTTATTAAAAGTACAGGTATGGACTCTATGTACAAACGTGACATGAAACGTCCCGCCTGGGCAAACAAAATTTATCCTTTAAGATAAAAAGAACCTCCAATGGGAAAACTGCTCTTCCAAAGCGTTGGTTTTAAATAAAAGCTCTGCTGCGATCGCCAATTTCGGATCGGGCAGTGAGACGATAAACAAAGCTGATAAGCAACTTGCGATTGAAGAAATGTCTCCATTAAGTGTTGGTACAAGTCGCTCTACTCATGCCTTAGAAACAGGAGAAGCTAAGCTTTGGAGTCTGCTGATAGGCGTTAACTCCTATCAGGATGATAATTTGCCTTCTTTGCGCTTCTCAGCTTTCGATTGTCAAGGCTTGGGGGAAGCATTGACAGAAGCAACTCAGGGGTTTCCGCGCAAGGAAGCGATCGTGCATCATGATTTTACCCTTCGCCCACCCACTCTAGAAGCAGTGCGGGAAAGTCTGTTGGAGATTGTTGCAGCAGCTAAACCAGAGGATACTATCCTACTTTACTTTTCTGGGCATGGAGTGCTAGACCGTGACAGCGAACAAGTTATTTTATGTCTAGCAGACACAAATAAAGACGATCTACTTAACACAGGGCTAAAATTACCAGAAATATTACACCTATTAGATAATAGTGAAGTTCACCGTCAGATGTTATGGCTAGATGCTTGCCATAGCGGTGATGTAACTCTTAGAGGAGCCAAGGGAGAAGCTAGAGCAAGTGCCGTACTTAACCCAACAGATCGATTAGAGCAAGTATTAAGACAACGTGCAGCTCAAAGCAAAGGATTTTATGCCTTGCTATCTTGCGACCAAAAGCAACGGTCGTGGGAGTTTCCGGAGCTAAAGCACGGGTTATTTACCTACTACCTGATGCAAGGACTGCGCGGTGAAGCAGCAGATTCTCAAGGCGTAATCGAAGCAGATGGGCTTTATAAATACGTTTATCATCAGACACTACAATACATTGAAAAGACAAATCAGCAACTGCGTCTGATTAATCAGCAAAAGCGCAACCGAGGTGAATCGGATTTGCACCCAGAATATCCGCCGCAAACGCCAAAGCGGATTGTAGAAGGAGTGGGGGAACTGGTTCTGGGGCTAAAAACCAATAACATTAAAACAGTAGTAAATCATCGCCGCGCAATTGCGATCGATGGTTTATCAGACAGCGACACCAGCTTTGCCATAAGTGAAGTATTACGCTCTGGGGATTTTCAGCTGGAGTACTGGCCTCAGTCGGGAAAATCATGGACAGAAGTGAGAAACGCGATTCAAAAGAGTTTGCGATCGCAACCCCAAAACACTATTTTCACCTCAGAATCCCCAAATTGTTCTCAATCACTCAAAGAAACCACAACAGTTTTATTATACTTACGCGGGAAAATTGAGCAAATCGAAGACGGCGAGGCTTGGATCGTACTAGGCGATAACGTCAAGCTCAGCCGTTCTTGGCTGCGGCAAGAGTTGCGCCGTACAGAAACAGCACAACAGATAGTTGTGTTAGATTGCCCTGGAGCTACTTCACTCGCCGATTGGATTGAAGAACTCAAACTCGGCTCCGTGCAGGGACAGTGCTTAATCGCCGCAGCTTCCCCCGATAACCAACCGAAGCAATTTACGCAAGCTTTATTAGCAACGCTACAGGCGAAAGAGGAACAAGTCGGATTATCTGTTGCTGGATGGATTACTAGATTACAGCAGCAGCTAGAAAACACCGATATTCCTCTTCATGCTTGGCTATCAGGAGTGCAGGGTGTCATTGAAATTTTGCCTAAAACTAGCTTTAATCCTAGTGTCACCAAAACTTCTGATCCAACCAAGGTAAGAACGAATCAGGGTGACTCGGCGCATCAACAAAAGCCAGAATCTTCTAATTCATTGCTCCCAAGTGTTACTGGGCAGAATTCCTGTCTTCCCGCCGACGATTTTCAACACCAGTACTGCCAACTAGAAAAGATTCTCATGGAACTAGTTGGGCCGATTGCTCCTACCTTACTACGAAAAATTGCCTCCCCTGCATCTAATCCTCAGATGTGGGTGGACAAATTGCTCGAACACTTACCACCTCAGCAACAGAGTCAACTCAAGCAAAAGTCATCCCTATTGCTAGCAGCCGCCCCCTCTCAACCTCAAACCAAGTCATCTATTGCTACTGACAAGCAAACTTTAACCATTCCAGAAAGTTTTTTACAGCAGTGTGAGAAAGCTTTAGCTAATTATATTGGCCCTATTGCTACTTTCTTAGTACAGAAAACTCTGAAAAGAGCTTTAAAATCCCATCGCCAGCTTTCTCACACGGAGCTAGTAGAAATCCTAGCGGCAGAAATCTCCGATCCATTTAAAGCTGATGAATTTCGCCATAAACTACTTTCATGAGCTATTAGTTGTCACGTATTATTATTTTTCGTTGATTCACCGTGTCTGCTGCTGATGTAGGAGTTTCATCGCAATTTCCAAGCTAGATTTCATCCGGTTGAAAGATGCAGCTAAAACACCAATTTCATCATTTGAAGAGGAGTCAAAATCAGCGCTCATTTCTCCAGTACTCACTTTTTGAGCTACCTTAGACATCTGCTTGATTGGCTGAATTACAGCGCGTTTCAGGAAAAAATTAATCAAGAGAATAATAATGGCAAAGATGCCAAATAGAATTCCCATCACCAAAGATAAAGAGCGGTTGGTGCTGGCAAATACTTCCGCAGCTGGTACAGAAATAACTTGCGCCGCCACAATTTCATTCATCTTCCACCCAAACCCCCATTCTGTGCCATAAGTTGCTAGCTGACTTTTTGGCGCATTTTCTGGAGTTGAATGGCATCTGAGACAGCTTTCTTGCTTGATTGTGAGGGGTCGGGCAATGTAGAATACATCTCCTCCTGGTACAGTGCGAAAACCTGAGATTTCTTTCGTCTGTGATTCATTGCGAAAACGCTCTACTATTGTGGTTTCAAAAGCATCGGCTTTATCTCGCAAGTTTGTCGGATTTAGAGTGGCTTCTTTATAAAAGAAATTTTTATAATCTTCGTTCCGACGTAAATTTTCAAACACCTCTGTTGCTGAATAGGCAGGCACTGTTTCTGGGATGAATACAGGTTCGGTTTCGAGTCTTCCTGCTAACAGTGGATTTACGTGATTGCTAGTATAAGTTCGCACAGCGGTCATGGAATCAATCAGTAGCAGTGCCTGAGAAGTTATCTCTTTTTCAGCTCTATGTTCCAGCGCTTTTGATAAAGCAGCACCACTAATTGCAATAGCAGCGATGAATATTAGAATCAGTATTATGCTGAATTTAGTAGTAAGCTTAAGGTTTTTTAACATTTTGTTTCCCTCAAGAAAAATTTATAGTAATATATGAAGATTACTGTATATAAAACTACCTCACAACTTAGTTTTATAATAGTTTTAACTTCTTCGGTTTTGCTCTTTGGACTTGAGGGTAAAAGTGCCTAGACGATACCATCCATCTAGCTGCACTCATAAAGCAACAATACTGTCTTCATCAGGGTGGTAATGTATTCCAGATTTTCACGGCGTTTTTTTCTCACGCAGCTACTTTTACTAGCAGCTTGTAGAGGTAGACTGAACGACAGTCAGGTTTATGAGTTGATTCTGGGCACGGTCAGCTACTCCGAAGGTCAACAAACTCTCAAACAGTACGATCGCTTTATCAGCTACTTAGGCGAAAAAACCGGGTCGCTGGTGAGGTTTGAACCAACGTTTAATGAGAATAAAGCTTTAGAGCGAATTCGGAATCGCTCATGGTCAATAGTGTTTGCTCCCCCTGGCTTAGCTGCGATCGCCATTTCCCAAGAACAATATCGACCCCTGTTTCCCTTAGCAGGTATAACCAACTTACGCTCTATTCTAGTTGTGCAGCAGAATAGCCCCTTGCGCAACTTTAAAGAATTACAAGGTAAAACACTGGCGTTGGGTCAACCTGGTTCCGCCACAGGATTTTATTTACCTATTTTCAACCTTTACGGTTTAACTTTAGCTGAAATTCTCTTAGCACCTACACCGAAAACTGTATTGGAATGGGTAGCTGAAGATAAGGCTGTGGCGGGAGCGCTGTCACAAAGAGAATTTGATTTATATAAATCGCAATTCAGTCAAACAGACTTCCGCGTACTTTACATCGATCCTCACAATGTTCCTCTTGGAGTCGTTTTAATTGCACCTACGATCGAACAAAATCGCTCTGAACAAATTCGTCAAGCTATGAGCGAGGCTCCTTCAGTTTTGGCGCAAGAGGCAGGTTATATTCCCAGTGGTGGAGTACCTAATTACGACTACATAATTGCTGTAGTAAATCGAGTCAGGTCAATTTTTCCCTATGAAGTTACACCTGGGGATTTGAAACTGAAGCCTGCTCGTTTGTTTAAATCAGGGTAGAAATAGGCTAAGGGAGCTGAACAGGGGGACAAAGGGACAAGAGGAAAGGCTGAAGGACGAAAATTCTTAATTCATCATTCATACTTCATAATTCATCCTTCATCCTTTTCTAGTTCCTCAAGCCCCTAAAATTACGCTTTGGGTTAGCGCGGACAACAACTTGAGTATTATTAGCAAGTTTGGCCACAAACGTAATCTGACCAGAATTATTCAGACCTTCTGAAGCAAAATCCAAATCTACTACTGTGTAGCCAAATAGACTATCTCCAGTAGCAATAACTTTATCAGTTTTTGGATTATTGCCTGTAAATATACCTTCACCACCAGCGTCAAGGTTAGCTATAAAAGCTACTGTTCCTCTATCGTTAATCGAGGTACTACCAAAGTTATTAAAATCACCGCTTGTGCCAGCAACAGTAGTTGTTGTATTACCTTTTTTAGTCACAACTTCGCTTTGTATGAATTCATTTTTGACGGTATCTCCGCTACCAATAATATAAGCGAAAGTACCAGAGTTGTTGAACGAGGGATTAGTAACAAAATCAACTTTACCGTCACTAAAACCCCTAGCACTGGCTATTAGGGTAGTAGTACTGATATCTCCAGTATAAATCTCCAAGATATAATAACTGAAAACCACGTTGCCGCGATCGCTAATCTGCAATCTGCTAAAAAGTGGACTAGCAGAGCGTGATATTTGCTTAGTATTGCTACCATCGCCTATGAGAACAATTTGCGCCCGTGATGAAATACTTTCAATTAAAGCAACAATTCCGGTATTATTAATTGATACTTCTTCAAACGAGTTAGCTCTAAATCCCACACCATTCTCATCAGTAGTAGGAGTGGTGATTATAGTTTTCAAAGTTTTACCGTCACTGGTGTAAACTCCAACTACCTGCGGATTCTGGCGGCTCTGTCCAGCAATAAATGCTATTGTTCCAACATCATTAATCGAGACATCATCGCCAATGAAGCTAAAATTACTACTAGTATCTGCAATAGTAGTAGTTGTGTTGCCATCACTGCTGAATAAGCTATCTCCTCCCTCATCTAACTGAGCCTTAAAGCCCACAATTCCGAGGTTATTAATAACAGGAATACCTAAAGCTTTTAAATTACCACTGGTATCAGCAATTTCCGTAAAGTTATACTTGATAGGCTTAGCATGAACTGCTCCAGTTACTAACAAGCTAAAGCTCAAGCCAACCGCTATTACTTGCAGGCTACGATGTAATTTCATTGCTATTTTCTCTTATTAAATCCGGGATGAAAGATAAGTGGATTGACACCAAATTTAATCCCAAGGAAAAATACTGCTTAAGCGTAGCCTTTGATAATGAAAATGTCTCCTTAGAAGCGGCTAAAATTAGCAAATATTCATTGAGAATTGTTGCAGATATTCAAATATTGATTAAAGTACACGACGGCGAAATGCGATCGCTTGTTGAGGATTAGGAATTTTCGCTACTAATTCCTCAACTAATCCTGTAGCTGATATTTCCTGATTTTGGTGCAATACTTGTTGAATCAAAAACCCGGCAATTGGGCCAATGCAATTAGCTAATTCCTGCTGACAAATTTCAACAAAAGCAGAATTAGCTAATTGTCGTTGCTTAGTTGTTTTCGGTGCTATTTCTTTGGGACTTTGACTAACAGTTACTTTAGCTGCTTGACTGACAATAGAAACCTCTGGCAATGTCCAACCAAGGGCAGTCAGGACATCTTGCGCAGATTGATAACGATGCTTCGGCTTATCCTCTAGCATCTTATCCAAAACTTGGGCAAAATCTCTACTAACACGAGTATACTCTTGCCATTGCCACTCTAAAGAATACCGATCTAACAAAATTTCTGGCGCTTTACCTGTTAAAAGTACAACAGTGGTAACACCTAATGCATAAAGGTCACTGCTAGGGTAACATTGCCCCAGACAAATTTGTTCGTGGGGAGCATAGCCAATTTTTCCCACAACTGATTTATTCCTAGCATAAGTTTGGTGAGAGTTATGCTGTATCTCCTCTATACTCTGCTTACCTACACCAAAATCGATCAATACAGGCAGATTTTTGCCACTATCTTGGATGATATTATCAGGAGAAATATCGCGGTGAATAATGTTGTGTCGATGAATATAATCTATAACAGGAAGCAAATCCCGCAACCACTGAGTTATTTCCGCTTCAGAAAAAGCTTGCCTTTGCTGAGAAACTCGTTCTTTCAATAAAGTTGAATATGTTTTACCATCGACATACTCTTGCACTAGAAATAGTCGTCCCTCTTCTTCAAAGCAAGCTAGGAATTTTGGTATTTGCGGATGATCTATTTGATACAATATTCTCGCTTCTCTAGCAAATAAATCACGCGATTTTTGTTGGTAGCTTTCCTGAATTAAGCAGGGTAAAAATTCTTTTAAAACACAATATTTATTAAAACAATGTTGATCAAAGGCTAAATATGTACGACCAAATCCTCCTTGCCCCAAAACTTTTTGAATCAGGTAGCGGTTGCTGATTAATGTCCCCAGGGGTATGGCTACTTCTGATATCACAGAGGCAGGTAATGTAATTTCATCTACCGGAACATCCGTATAAAGTTTCAACGGCACTAGTTCTGTTTGTCCGTTAGTTTTTACCTTGGTGTAGACAATTTTAAAAAAGTTGGAGTCATTGCTTTCGGAACCAGCCATTTCAACCCCTTTTGTTGTTAAAAATAGAATGTTATATTCTCACAAAGCCATCACTGTGTTTACCTTTAACTTTTAAGTACGTTTGCTTAAGCGTTTTTATGCCAAATTTGCTTTTTATGTATGGTAACGAACAAGATAGCTAGCGTACAGTAATAACCAAAGTTTGATTTAATCTGCCATTACCGCTCATCTGCTGAGTAACATTAGTATTAAGACCTGAAAATTCAATTTTTACCTCAGATGATGCAGGCTTGTATGTACCTAAAATTTCAACCTTATTTGTTTCTTTCTCCAGATAAGGCGATAAATTAAATGAATTTTGACTGCCTTGCAATTTTTTAATTACTACACCGTCTACACTTACTTCTGCATCGATTTGAGTATTGCTTGTCGTTTTAATACTCAATATATGCGGTGATTTCAGTGCATTTGAATTAACACTAATACCAGTTGTTTGCTGCTGATAAGAAGTCTGACTTTGACCAGTAGTAGTACTACTAGAATAAACAGTATTTTTGGAATAATTCATTGTTGTTTTATTGTTGTTTGTTGATACAATACAAATTTTATTTTAATTTATAGCTATAAAGTTTTGAAACGAATTAATAAAATTATAAGTTACCAATAAAATTGCTACGATTGCTGTAATAGCCATAAATAAAATTTATGGTTAAAATTTGTATTAAGTTCAGTTAAGTTTGCTTGTGTGATTGCCCTATAAGCAGTAGGGTTGCACTCTCCTTCCTTTTCAGGCTAGGGGCTGGAGTAATGGTCGCTTTACCAATGTAATTGAAGTAGACTTGAACTGATTGAGGAAAGTTTTGCAGATCGAAAGGGAAATAAGAACACTCGTATCCCCTACATCCTTGATTTTAAAATACTCCTGTGTTAGTAAAGATCGATCCGAGATAAATTGTCCTTTGTAATTACAAATGACTCATGACGAAAATTGCGAAAAAATATGCAATGCAGGACGTGCATTAACGTTAAAAGCCCCTTTTCTTAAAAATCACTTTAGAAAAGGGGCCTTTCTGATTATGTAATAAATTGTAACAGAACTGAAATTTAATTTTAACGGCGTTGTAAAGCGCCTGCGGCATTGGGTACGTTTACTCTCACATCAACTCCAGTATCAATGTTGGGAGTTTCTACTCCTAGTTCGCGGAGTTTGTCGTTAGCGCCGCCACCTTGACGATGTTCGCTTCTGCGGCTTTGTCTAACTCTGTCGCCTTTGCCAACTTGGGTTGAGGTGTTGGTGCTATTGTTGCCGAAGCAATCTTCATCTCTGTCTACATCGACATCGTTGCTTTGTTCTGCTGGATCTTTTGAAATACCAACTTGAACGTTGACATCAGTGGTTGTACATACCGCAAAAGCTGGTTTGGTGGCAGTTGTAGCCAAGGCTAATAAAGTAGAAACTGAGAATAAGCTTAAAGACAAAAATTTAATCACTTTTACCTCCTGGTGAGAATCCGCGTGTGAGGATGTTAATTACAAACCGTAGATTCAGAACTGCGAGTGCGGGTAACACCATTGTTGGAAACACTTGTTTGAGTGCTTTGACTGCTATAACTGCCGCCTTTGCAAGTGTTTTGATTGCGCCGTACAGTCCAAGGATGACGCTTGAGACGAGAATTGAGCCTTTCGCGGCGATAGTTTGGTGATGTGCGATCGCGATTAATAATTACTGTCGAACTGCCATTTTTAACTTTGACATCGCTATTTCGATCAATGGTTGTTCGCATATTGCCAGTTTGGACATCAACGCTGCCTGCTTGAGCAATTCCTGGTAATACTAGAAAAGTAGACAAAACTAGCAAAGAAATTGATTGCTTGATAATCATGGGTTAAACCCTTCCCAAATTGAAAAAAGCCGGTTTTTGAAGCTTTCACTCATGCAACCGGCCAAGAACTGTTTTTACTAGACTAAGCGGTGTTGTCAACGCTACAAACTAACAAATTTGTCAAGGTTTTGTAGGATTACCTACCCAATTTAAAATGGATTGGGTAGACTAGACTTTTAAGATTTAGTGGCTGTAATGTCTGCGTTCGCGGCGGACGTTAACCTCGCGGGTGTTTTTATTAATAGAAGCGTCTTGAACGCTTGTGTTCACACCAGTGTTGCCTTCGCCGACTTGATCGTTCAACTGATCTACACTTTGATTAATCTTATCCGAGCCAGAGCGCTCAATTCCAGTGCGTCCAACTCTTCTGGCAGAATCTTTGATTTCTGCGTTTTGATTGGACTGATTCACGCCAGTATTGTTATAGCCGTCTTGCACGTTGGTTTGTACGGCATCTTGGTTGATTTCATCAGCTTTAGCTGGCAGAGCAAGCAATCCGAATCCAGCAGCAGCTACTACACCGATTAGACCAGCTTTGAGCAAGTTAGCAGTAGATTTGATGGTGTTAGTTGTCATGTCAGTTACTTCCTTTGTGAACAGAGTTGTTGTTAGTTGACGATTTAGTTGAAAGCGTTGTTGTAATTTATTACGTTGGCTTTCTTGGTTTTATGCAAAATTCAAAGCGATGCAGGTGTTTGTTCGCATCAAGAACCGCATTTAGAAATTAACGCCGCAAGATATTTTGTCTAATATCTTGTTCGATGCGGTTGTTACTACCTCTGCTATGAGCATTCGATTCAGCATTTTGGCGAGAGATGCTATCCTCACCACCACTTGCTTGCGTATCGCTCAATTGGTCAATA
>DATNQH010000181.1:0-23187 GCA_036704105.1 Leptolyngbyaceae cyanobacterium
GATCGCGCCACTTAAAAAAGTTTTAAAATTAATACAATTATTTAATAAGGTTATAGGGAACGAACTATTTTTATCTAGTCCAAGTTGATGCATAAAAAGCAAATAAAAATAGTAAGTATTTATTAGTTAATAGCTATTAAATCATAAACAAATTGCCGAATAATACCATACTTTTTTCAGTAAAACAAAATTTTTTACTTCCATGAGAGACTTGACTAAAAAAATCAGCTGTACTGCTGGGATGATTTGGACGGGAGCGATCGCACCCCTTATTTTGAGCTTAGGTATTAGCCCAGCAGCACTATCCGCTTTGAATCCCGAAGTCATCTCGCTCAAAACTTTGGGCTATAACCGTTCAATTGTCATGCGGGGTGTCAATCCTGAATTTGAAGTTAGCGTTCCAGCCCCTAAAGGAGGTTTAAATCCAAGCGCTAGTTTTGCTCGTCTAATTATAGAACCCTCATCTGTGCTGAATGACAATGCCACAGTTCGGTTGTTGGTCTATGGCGAACCAATGAAAGTTGTTTCGGTCAAACAACTGCAAGCTAATCCTGTTGTCACTCTGCCATTACCGCCCCTGCCGCAGGGAGAATCATATATTAATGTTGGGATACAACCTCATTTATTCATTAGTAATGATGTTCGTCAGGATTTGCCTACTGGCAACTTGTTTTTAAAGATTAACAAAGAGAGTTTCTTTCAACTAACGCCTCAACTTGCTGACAACAGTATTGATGGCTTCTTCAAATCCTTCTATAAACAAGTGGATCTAGTAGTACCTAACAACCTCAACAGAGAGCAAGCTGAAGTAGCGTTGTGGATGTATAGCGTCCTGGCTTACCAATTCCGCGAGTATCAAATTCCGATTTTTTGGCGCTGGGGTACAGCGCCAACAGTTGCGAATGCAGCCCAGGTAGTTTTGCACAACCAGCCAGGGGGTCCAGACGTAGAAAGGCGCGGTTCTGTTTTGCGGGTGCGGGCAAATTCCAGAGCAGTTCAGTCTCTGGCGACAGATTTTTATCAGCCTGCTTTAGTTGGTGGCGGGGTGACAGTTGAGGATGTAGATTCCTTTAAAGCGAAACCAAGCGCTCAAAGTCGTTCTTTTCGGGAATTAGGATTCCGAGACAGTTCCACCCGCATCTCTGCTGGGACACAAGCTTTTCCGCTCAAATTCGATCTATCCCAACTGGGGGGACGACCGGAGAATTTGGATTTGTCATTAAATGCTACCTTCACACCTGTTTACGGTCAGCAAGGTGAGCGTCTCACTGCTCAAGTATACTTAAACAACACGCTGGTTCAGTCTTATAACCTTCAGGATAAGACAGTTCTGAAAACTAACTTGTCTTTGCCCACTAATCAGCTCCAGCGGACTAATACCCTAGAGGTTGTATTTGCCTATGCTCCAAATGAAAGCGGTGCTGACAACAAATCAACAGGAGAAGTGATCGTCCAAATTGATGGAGACTCGTTTGTGAGTTGGAATGGCTATCAAGGCCCAACGGGAACTTTAAGCGATTTACCTCATGTATTTCTTCAGCCAGGACAGTTGATTGTAGATACAAAAAAACCAGCGCTCTTGGCTGCTAGTGCTTATTTATTAGGAGCGATCGCTCGTTTGGGTCAACAACCGATTTTTCCGCAACTGGTAGAAGCTGCATCGATTCAAGATTGGTCTAATTTACCTAAAGACCAGATGAATAGATCTCCGAATTGGCGGCTACTAGCAATTTCTCCCCAAGCAGCTGCTTTACCTTCACCTGTGCGTCTGAATCAAGGTTTGTTTGAAATCTACAACCCAGTGAACCAAAAGCGGTTGCTGCAAGCTCAACCTACCGATCCTTTTGGCATACTGCAATATTTCAATAATCAAAACACTCCTACCCTATGGCTGACTTGGTGGGGACTGGAACCAGCAATGGCAGAACAACTCGGAATGGCTTTGGGCGATCCGCGCACGTTGTTGGCAAGTCAGTTAGATGGCAATGTGATTACAGCAACAGATGCGCGCCGAGTGCAAATTTGGGACTTAGGCGATCGCACGCTTCAAGTTAATTACCCCGCTGCCAGAAACTGGCAAATCTTTTGGCAACGCTACCTTAACCCCTTAATTGTCGTGGGACTAATCTTAGGGGGATTTGTAGCATGGCGCATCTATCAACAAGTTGGACGTTCGCCAATTACTCCTGCTTCAGCCTCTAAACCTGTAGAAAAAATTAAAAAACAACTATGAGGGAATTCCAACCCCAGATAGAGGCACAACTTTTAGCAAGAGGTTATCTCAACTTTGAAAAACTACAACAAGCTCTAGAACTACAAAATAAAATTTCCTGCTCTTTGGGAAAAGCTCTGTGGAGTTTAAATCTCTTAACTCAGGCAGAATTTTTGCTCGTAATCGGGACTGTAACTGGTCACATCCTACTCACTGATTGGTTAATAGTCTCTGGCAGCGTACTTGACTTTAGTATCGCCAAAGCCTTTGAACCTGGTTATCTGAGACAATTAGGTTTCTTTCCCTGCGCTTGGCAAGATAGCTCTACTTTGGTTGTAGCTGTAGAAGAACCAACCAATCCAGCCATTATTCAAGCCATCCGCAGCGTTTGGTCTGATGTAAATATTTATGAAGTTCTCGCCACCGAAAACCAAATTCTCAGCTTGGTGTTTGAGGAAAACTTGGCAACTGAACTGTTAGACAAGGGTAGACTCTCGATCGCTCAATGGCAAGAAGCTCAAACTATTCAACAACGCACGGGTTCCCCACTGGGAGAAATTCTTCCCCGTTTGGGTTATCTCAGACCGATTGATTATATAGAAGTTCTTTCTGTGATCACAGGCTTAAGCATTTTTTCTCGCCTCAAAGGTACGGGAATTAGGCAAATAGACCGAAAATTGATGCAGCGGTTTGACCCACACTTGATGATGAGACACCGCTTTTTGCCGTTGGCTTGGGTGAATCCATACACCATGATGGTGATGGTACAAGACCCGTTTGATTTGGTGGTTGAAGCTGCTATTTATGAAAAATTTCCTGGGATAGAAATTACTAAGGTGCTGGGAACTGAAAACGATATTACCCGGCTAATCGATTCTTCTTACCGCCAGGAATTTAGTCAACAAGCTGTTTTCCAATTGCTAGCGCGATCGCCTGCATACTCGGCTGCAAGAGTTTTTACCCCTGCCCAAATTTTCATTGGCTACTCAATATTTGCCGTATTTTTAGCCGGACTGACATTTGATTGGTGGCACAGTTTAGCTATTTTAATTACACTACTGAATCTATTTTTTGGTGTTTCTGTACTGTTCAAAATGGTTCTAAGTTTAATCGGTGCTGCAGACCGGACTCATCAAATTACCAAAGCAGAAGTTTACTCTATTGATGAGCAGTCTTTACCTATCTACTCTGTTTTAGTTCCAGTTTACAACGAGCCAGAAGTAACTCCCATCTTAATTGAGGCTCTGAGTAAACTTGATTATCCGCATGAAAAACTAGACGTATTACTATTATTAGAAGAAAAAGATTTAGAAACGATTACAGCAGCTCGATTGGCCAATCCACCCCGTTATGTTCGATTTATATATATTCCAGATAGTCATCCTAAAACCAAGCCGAAAGCTTGTAATTATGGCTTAGCATTTGCTAGAGGAGAATACTTAACTATCTACGATGCTGAAGATATTCCCGATCCCGATCAACTGAAAAAAGCTATTTACGCTTTTAGACAGGGGAGTCCTAGCTTAGTTTGCGTCCAAGCAGCCTTAAATTACTACAACCGCAATGAAAACTTCCTGACGCGGATGTTTACATTGGAATATTCTTATTGGTTTGACTACCTTTTACCTGGATTAGAAACTTTAGATTTACCTATTCCTTTAGGGGGCACTAGCAATCATTTTCGCACCGATCGCTTGCGGGAATTAGGCGGATGGGATCCGTTTAATGTGACTGAGGACGCAGATTTAGGTATTCGCGCCAGCAAACGCGGTTATACGGTGGGAGTAATTAATTCAACTACCTATGAAGAAGCAAACTGTGAATTGAAAAATTGGATTCGCCAGCGATCGCGCTGGATCAAGGGGTATATGCAAACGTGGTTAGTACACAATCGTCACCCTTTGAAATCCCTCAAAACGCTTGGACTAAAAAGCTGGCTGGCTTATCAGTTTTTGATTGGTGGTACTGTGCTGATTTTTCTAACTAGTCCAATTTTGTGGGTGATATTTATTTATTGGATAGTCACCCGCGCCTACTGGTTAGAAAGCCTGATTCCCGGCTGGGTACTATATATTTCCTTGTTTAACCTAAGTATTAGCAATGCTTTAGGTATATATTTAAATATGATTGCCGTATTTCGGCGGCGCTATTATCAACTTATACTTTATGCCTTGCTAAATCCGCTGTATTGGCAGTTGCACTCAATCGCTGCTTATATGGCTTTGTGGCAACTCTTTTCTAAGCCATTTTATTGGGAAAAAACTATTCATGGGATCAGTAAATTTACAAAATCTTATTTACCATTTTCAGAGAAAAAGGAACCCAGTAGAACCGCTTAGGAAAGATAACTATTATTATTTCTAAGCGAGATATGTTGCAGTTAAAAAAAATATTTGCTTCGCGTCAAAAAAATAGCTATTTAGTTATAAGACAGGAGATAAAAGATAAAATAATTGCGAATTACCTAGAGCGAAGACCTAGCGAAAGGCTACTACGAATTACGAATTATAAAATAAGCTTATGGGCTGTATCTTTAACTTTATTAACACTATTATCTGCCTGTGCCTCTACTAAGCAATCCCAAGCTCCCACTATACAAGCTCCAAGTGTAAAAACAAAACCATATCAGCCCGATTTAGTAGCAAATAGTTCCAAACCTGTTGATACAGCTTCGTTGCAAAATCTAGACTCTCGTCTTTATCAACAGCTGCAAAACTTAATTGCAAACAATCAAGGAGCGCGTAAAGATGGATATGTATACACTGTTGACGTGAGCCAAATTTTAGTGTACGCAGCACTGAAAAAAGATCTGCGACTTTATATTCCCTTGCGAGATTTTGCCATCCGCAACTTGATCGTAGACAAGCCATCAGATCCTTATACTAAAGGGTTCGTCCTTTGGCGCTATCAGCCAGGTTCCCCTCCAGATGCATCTGGAACAACAGAAGCCTTGCGCTTAGCTGAAAGTTTGTGGTTGGGTAGCCAGGTATTTGGGGACAGTCGCGATCGCGATCGAGCTATGCTGTTGCTGCAAGGATATGCGCGACACCAGCAAATCGATCATAATGTTTGGCTGATCCGCAACTACTTCAACCTGCAAACTCGCGCTTTCGCTAATAACTCATTCTTGGTGGGTTACGATCCAGATTTAATCGAAAATATAGCTGAAGCGACAGGCGATCCGACTCTACAACCCTTGGCGCAAAAATCCTACGCCATCGTGCGACAGGCGGTTACTCCTTCCGGATTACTCTACGATATTATCCAACCAGAAGTGCTGACGCTGATGCCAGATCTCAAACATTTAGTAATCTTTTCTCCTAACGATGTGGTGAAGCTGGCTAATACTTGCACTGTAGCTGAAAGAGTCACTACGGGAGCGCCTGAAATTGGACAAAAGGTGATTCGCTTTGCAATGCAACGCCTACCCAAACTCAGCACCTATTATTATGGTCGGACTGGGGAACCTGCGATCCAGCAAAATGCAGAAGTTCCGACTTACGCCTGTCTAGTGCGGCTTGCAGTCAAGCTGGGCGATCGCAAAGCCCTTAATGCTTTTCTCAATCCGTTTGTCACCCACGCCGAAGCTGTAGTAAAAAATACAGAAGAGTTTAGCCTCTACACGGTGATTGAGGCTCTATTAGCTCTCCAGTCCGTATTAGAGCAATCAACTTCTCCACCCCCCACGCCACAAAACAAGGTTAAAAATGTAACTTTCAATCTGGCAAGGTTGCAAGAGCAAGCATTTAGTAGGGGCGGGCTTAACTAAGATATTGGCGTAATCAGGTATAAAATAATAAACCTTAGTACAAAAGTTAAAAAGAAAAAACAATCGTGCAACAGCCTACTAGCTATAACCTTATGTAAGTTAAACGTGGAACAGTTCAAAACAGTAACATCAGCAATCAATTGTAACTTTTAACACAGCGCCACTCTGTTTTATTATTAGTTAACATATCAGCAAGTAGGGGCGGTTTTACTCAAAATATTTGTTGTCAGCGCGAGTTTTTTGTTAAAGCCACCCCTACCAGACTGTTGTTCGCTGTTCGTACACTCAGCAATAAGCTGTTTTACATTTAAGGATCGCATATAGTCAATCACCAGAAACGTAGTTATATATGTTTATCATTTTTTGACTTTTGACTTTCTTATTGCCTATTCGTATAAATCTAGTCAGAACATCGGCTTCTCGAATTTACAAACATGACACTAATGCTGCCAAGAGGGAGGAAATTAAAAACAAGTTGCCACTCTCAGACAACGTTTGGTGAATACCATGTTAGGTAAGTTATTAGAGGGGCGTTACAATGTCGTGCAAGTCTTAAGCTCAGGAGGGTTTTGTCAAACCTACCTTGCTGAAGATACCCATACTACTGGTCATCCCACTTGCGTAGTCAAACATCTTAAACCTGCTAGCAACTCCCCTAACTCACTACAGACTTTAAGATGGTTATTTACGGGAGAGGCACAAGCCCTGAAAAAACTGGGTAGCCATGACCAAATTCCTCAGTTATTGGATCATTTTGAAGAAAACCAAGAATTCTACTTGGTGCAGGAATTCGTGCAAGGACATACCCTCAGTGCAGAATTGCAACCTGGGAGGCGCTGGACTGAAACTCAGGTGTTTCAATTTTTACAAGAAGTTTTGGACATCCTGCAATTTATTCACTCTCAGGGGCTAATTCATCGAGATATCAAGCCGAACAATCTGCTCAGAAGAGAACGCGATCGCCGCTTTGTTCTGATTGACTTTGGCTCAGTCAAGCAAGCTTGGACGCAAGTTATCACATTGCAAGGGCAGAGAATTAGTACCTTTGCTATTGGTTTACCCGCCACCATTACCATTGGTACTCCAGGTTATATGCCTACCGAGCAGGAGCGAGGCAAGCCACGCCCTAACAGCGATATTTATGCTTTGGGGATAATGTGCATTCAAGCCTTAACGGGTTTGCATCCTACACAATTAGCAGAAGATCCAGATACTTGTGAAATTGTATGGCAACCGCATTGCCGCGTCAGTGCTGGACTTGCGAGTGTCGTCGATAAAATGGTACGCTACAGTTTTAAAGATCGCTATCAGTCTGCAACAGAAGTACTCGAAGCACTGCAACCATTAGCTATTTTCTACCAGCCAACACAGCAACCAGAGGTGTTTGATGCTGATCACTTTGGGCTATCAGACCAGGAGCAAGAAACCGTATCATTTGTATGGGGCGATCGCGGCGAACTAATATCAGATACCGAGTCTAGCGATACTTTACCTGTTAGTCCTCGTAAGAAATCTGTATCGCTACTTGACATAGGAATAGGTTTAGCCGCCGCTACAGCACTGTTAATCGGCATTTATTTTGCTTTGCTTTCCCCAGATCCGATTGTGAAAATCGAAAGGTATCCTGTTTCTATCCCACTTAAAAGCAACTCATTATAATTCGACCAAGGGAGCGGTAATTTTGCGCTTGTGCGATCACCTGATGCCGCACAAGCGCAAAACGCATTAATCAAAACTTTAATATTTGCTACCTGTTGCTCACCCTAACTTTACTAAAAAACAGGTATTTTTTAGATATTTTAAGTTAGAAAGAGTGCAGGCGTTTTGTCTGCATCTCTTAACAGCTATTCTTCCTCTCGTTGCTAAAAGCTCATTTAGAAAACGGGTTGGAATTAAAACAAGTGTATTTATCCTAAGTTTATTAACTTTGTTTGTGACTACTTAATTATCATATTAATTATACTTATGACTTTATCCAGAAGAAAAACAATTAAATTTTTAGCACAAATGTCTGGAGCGGTATTAGCTTCACCCTTTGTTGAGCAAATGATTCCTGCTATGGCAGCTTCTGGAGAGCCTCTTTATGGTATCAATGCTTTCTATCTTTTAACTGAAAGTTACCGTAAGGCAAAAGAAAATCCTAAAGTAAATCCTCATAAAATCATTACTAAATATCTCCAAGATGACTTAAAACTAGCTACTTTAAGAGAAAAAAGTAAGATTAATGCTATCCGTTTTTTGGCTGGCAACAATTATCCTATAGATAATAAAGTACTAGGTAAGAATATATTTGATGCTGCTCTTTGGACAACAGCCGATCGCTTGGATAAACAGGTACTAGATATTTTAGAAATTCTCATGCAGTCCCTAGGTGACATAGGGTTTTACCAAGTTCCAGTTCTGACTAACTACTGGATCGAGTATGGCGGGATTCTGCGTTATCTAGAGTGGGCTGGTCGGATTAAATTATCAGACTGGTTTGATGCTTACTGTAATAAAAAAGATGAAAATTTATATGAAAAATATGCAATTGATTTTTATACTATTCCAGAAATTGAAAAATTATTTCAATCTCATGTAACTCCTGTGGTCAATCTGTTAAAGAATAACCCAAAAGTGGTAATTATTGATGTTATGAATGAACCACGAGGGAAGAATCGTTATAGTGAGAGTAATCAGGCTGTCAAGGATGGTTTATATTCCCATCAAATTGTAGCTCAATGGTTGAATCGTCAGGCACAGTTTTTAAGTAAAAAATTACCTGCAACAGTCAATATTACCCCAGGAGAAGAAGGCTGGTTAATGTCTCCTGTTAATCTCGATTTGAAATACCTAAAAAATGAAAGTCAGCACTATGAAGGAATCGATCTGAGAACGAATTTGTTTGAGGAGAGTAGCGCCTTCACAATGGGGAGTATTCATATGTATACTCACGCTGGAGTAGAGCTACCAAGGCAGAAAGATTGTGGCGATAAATATAGCGATCGCCGAGGATGGGATTATTTATTGCAACCAAAGCAACCCCAAAGCTCAGAAAGCTACATCAAAATGGGAGAAGAATGGTTAAAATCCCGTGCTTCAGTATTCGATAAAAAGCCTTGGTATGTTGGGGAAATGGGTTGGTGTCGGAGTCAGTCACAAGAGCTGCGATCGCCCCTACCAGCCACTGCATTGCAGACGGAGAGAATCAAGATTTATCGAAATTGGACAGAACAGGCTTTTGCTTTAGGTGCTAGGGGTGTTTTCCTTTGGGAACTTGCAGGAATAAAGCACCGAGATGAGTTTTATGGATTGAACCCCACTCAGTTAATCGAGATATTTTCAAAGTAATAAATAAGTTAGTAGTTAAACATATAAAAACTAACCAATTCGCCAACTCCCCTTAAAAATGAAGAAAATGAAAGGAGGGATCGTAACAAACTAGGACACCGATTTCCCTCTTTATTTTTTCCTCTGTATCCTCTGCGCGGGGTGATTTAATACTTTCTATATAATTAATCCATATAAAATTTTGATTAAGCTTTCATCACCCCAATTGGCTATTTGAAACGAATCAAAGGCAACCAGAAGTGCGATCGCTTTTACTGTCTGCGGGAATTAACACATAAAAGCAGCCTCCTTTCATCCCAATGTTAGTAAACCAGTTTGATAGTTTACTACCAACGGCAGAATCTTCAACCACTCTGAACCTAACAATATTTCTGTAATTGCATCTCCAGCAAAAATAGGAATTTTATACTCTTGTCCATCTAATAGCACTGTGCCTGAATAAAGGTTAAATCTTGCTTCTCCTTGTGCAGTCCGTAGACGTTCCTTACCGATATAAGTCCAATCAAGATCGTCAACATCTTGTTTGTTAATTGCTAGAAACTCTGTAAAGCCTGTATCTAGCATGACATCAACAGGGAGATTTAATCCATCAGAACTAATCAATTCTATTTCAAAAAATAGCTGTCCTCTCTCACCAAAAGTACCGTAAATCATATTCTGCCAGTAGTTCCAGTTTCATTCAGGCAAAATACACAATGGTCAAGATTTGGGTACTTATGAAGGGCTGTTTTGTGAGCTTGCATTCTATCTGCGTCAATAAAATAATCTCCACTATCTGGCTCAATTGCAATATACCAGCCATAGTGTTTATCAATAAATTCAGGACGCACTTGCTCAAAAATTGCTTGACACCGCTGAAAAAAGTCTTCATCTTCAGCTTTGCGTCTGGCTAGTTCTTCCGGTGGTAAAGTACGTCCTGGAAATATTCTGCCTCGGCGTATGGGTGGTTTTGGCATTGATTCAGTCATATTAATAATCCTAGTTGTGATGGTGTTTTAATTTGATTCTAAAGAGCGATCGCAACTCTATCCGACATAACTTACAGGAATAGACGCGCAATTTTTGGTAAGATTGCGGAAGTTTTAATTATAATTACTGCGATCGCTGTGAAGCTATTTGTTTACCACACCCCCGAATTAACTCCATCTGTTGCGATGCCAGAGTGCGCGATAGCTGTTGATGTCCTGCGCGCCACCACCACAATGGCAACAGTTTTAGCCGCAGGAGGTGAAGCTGTTCAAGTATTCAGCGATTTAGATCGATTGATGCAGGTAAGCGAAGACTGGCAAGCTGAAAAACGTCTGCGGGCAGGAGAACGTGGTGGGGCGAAGGTGGATGGCTTCGATCTGGGAAACTCTCCTCTCGACTGCACAAGAGAACGAGTGCAGGGAAAACGATTATTTATCAGCACCACAAATGGCACTCGTGCCTTACAAAGAATAGAAGCAGCCTCAATTGTGATGGCGGCTGCTTTCGTCAACCGTGCGGCAGTAGTGGAATACGTGATGAAAAAACAGCCAGAAACAGTATGGATTGTCGGTTCTGGCTGGGAAGGCAGTTTTTCCTTGGAAGATACCGCTTGCGCTGGTGCTTTAGCCCACAGTTTGTTAACACAAACCAATTCACCTTTAGAGGAACTGGCTGGTAACGATGAAGTTATTGCCGCGATCGCGCTATACACTCAGTGGCAAGACAAGTTACTAGACTTGTTCGCCCAAGCCAGTCACGGTAAAAGACTTTTACGCCTTAACTGTCACGAAGACCTGAAATATTGTTCTCAAACAGATATTTTGGATGTAGTACCGATTCAGCGAGAACCCGGAGTCTTAGTTAAATTATGAATGCTGAATGCTGAATGAAAAAATTCATCATTCATAATTCATCATTTAGCATTTTCTTGCGGCACAATCTCAGTCACTACATTACCCCCACTAACAGCAATGTTCTGATCTTTGAGGTTGCCAACAGCTTGTTGCCCCCTAAAATTGGCAGGTGGGTTTGCTTGAGTGTAAAACACATCGCCATTTGCTTCCATATTTTGAGTCGGAAGATACCAAGTTAAGGTATTAGCTTTAAGCGATTGACCTCGCTGACCCACACTATTGACATTTCCGCTCAAATATGCAACCTCTTTCTGCGTATCCAATCTACCTTGATTTGCAGTCACTGTAATTTGCTGTTGGCGGTTTACTATCCGCACAGGCTGGTCGGCTGTAACAATTTCTGTATTCATGTTCCAGCTTAAAGAGTTGCTGGTTACTTGCGTTGGCGGTTCGACTAGGTTAATTTGGGCATTTTGCCTGAAAGTGGCAATCTTAGTTTTTAAGTTGACTTCGCCAGAATTTGCAGTTGCTCGATCTGTAATTTTCTTATCTTTGTAACGGTCAATTTGAAGTGGGCGATCGCCAATCAATTTTTGCTCTTCGATCAGCCAAGTCGCGCGTTCAGTTCGCATTTGCAAGCTGGGATCGATAGAAGTCGCTTGCACTCCACCATACAATTCTATCCGTTGTGCGCGGCTGAAAACCTGAGCTTCCCGTGCCACTACCTGCACTTGGGGGTTGTTACCCGTCAAGCGATTGCGGACAATTAAAAGAGCCTGCTTTGGTAGCCACTCTAATTCATTTCCACGCAACACCAAATTGCGGCTAGGGTCTTTGGCTACAATATTTCCTTTAAGAAATAGCTTCTTACCATCTTGCTGGATTTCTCCTGTTTGGGCAGTAATGTAATATAGTGGCTTGCCATCCTGAAACAGTTGACCGTTGGGACTCTTAAGTTGGGCAATCTTTCGATCTTTACTGTATGTAGCTTGCTTTGCCAAAACTTTCCAAATTAGTCCTCCCTGCTCATCTGACTGCTCTAGGGTGACATCGTTAAAAGTTAAGTTACGTTCTACCGCCTGTGCGGATGAAATCTCTTCAACTGGTTTTTCTGGAACTGGTTTTTCTACTGTTTTAGTTTGATCCCCACAAGCAAACAGTAAAAGTGTTAGCATTAAGCTAACTACTGGTGCTGCTAAGCAGCGGTAGAATGAAGTGAGAAGATGGAAGATTTTATTCATACTTCCATCTTGACAAAGAACAATTTAGGCTTCAGGAGCATCTTTTTTCACTCACTCCTCGCTCCTTTCATCGTTACTAGGCTCCCATCATGTCCGATCCATCACTCGGCGATGGTTCCATCAAATCTAAACTCGACAGCGGACGGTAAGTGTAGCTTGAGCGCGGCGTTTTTTGAATATCTTCTTTAATCATCTCTAGATCGATATAGCGATCGCTTACATTAATTAAACTATCGCTGGTCATCGAGCGTAAACTTACTACCTCTACACGAGCGCCACGATAACTAACTGCATTTACTGCATAAGCTAGATCGCCGTCACCACTGACTAACACAGCCGTATCGTAGGAGTCAACCAAAGCCATCATATCAACGGCAATTTCAACGTCTAAGTTAGCTTTTTTCGAGCCATCTGGTAGCTGTACCAAGTCCTTGGCTATTACCCGATAGCCATTGCGACGCATCCACAACAGAAATCCTTGTTGCTTATCATTGGTGCGATCTACGCCAGTGTAGAAGAAAGAACGCAACAACCGCGATCCCGCCGTTAACCGACACAGCAGCTTAGTGTAATCAATTTCAACTCCCAGTTGTAGGGCAGCATAGAATAAATTCGAGCCATCAATAAAAATGGCTACACGCCCCCTATTCTCTAAAACTTGTTCAGGGGTAAAGATTGAGTTGTTTTCAAATTCTCTATTACTCAACATGATTGTTATGCCTCAGTTTTTATTAAAAAGGAAAATTTGGAAAAAATTGAAAATTGAATGATTTTTAGCTTACAAGCAGACGAAACGCTTTTAAAACAAAGGTTAGGCTTGATTTTTCAAGCCCGTAGCAATTGAATAATTCCTGTGTTTGCGCTTGCTCAAACAGTTTCTAGTAATTCTAGTCTTTGAAAAACAGGTCGGGGATCGCCCAACTGCTGCTTTTCACTCAGTATTCCCCAAGTAGCATGAATACGAAACGGCGCGGCAATAGAAATATCAGTTTTATTGTTAAAATCGATTGCAAAGCCTAACTGCTTGTAAATCTCCGTAGAGATATTGGGAATAATCGGCGATAGCAGATATGCTGCTAGTCTGACTGATTCTAAGACAGCATACAACACTGTTTCAACTTCTTGTTGCCGCCCTTGCTTATACAACGTCCAAGGGGCTTGTGCGTCGATAAACTTATTGCTGGCTCGAACGAGGTTGAGAATAGCCTCACAGGCTTGACTGAAGGCTAGCGCTTGGTAGTTTTTTCTTACCTGTTCCCCAAGAGATAAAGCGATCGCTTTCAAGGGCTGGTCGTCAGGTAGATTTTCACTTGTACAATTAGGCACATTGTAGTTGCAATACTTGCGCACCATCCCCAATGTGCGATTTAGCAAGTTACCCAAGTCATTTGCTAAATCTGCATTAAGAGTGTTAATAAACCGAGTTTCATTAAAGTCGCCGTCTTTACCAAATTCAATTTCTTTTAAAAAGTAGTAGCGGACAGCATCTGCACCATATTGCTTAACTAAAGCGACGGGATCGATAGTATTACCCAACGTTTTCCCCATCTTCTGACCATCCTTGGTCAAAAAGCCATGTCCAAACACCCGTCCAGGTAGCGGTAGTCCGGCTGACATTAGCATTGCTGGCCAGTAAACGGCGTGAAACCTTAAAATATCTTTGCCGATTAAATGTAAGTTAATCGGCCACCATTTAGATAAAGCATTTTCTAGAGTGGGTTCGCTATCTGGATCGAGTAGTGCAGTTATATAACCCAGTAGCGCATCAAACCAAACATATATTTTATGACTGGGATCAACAGGTACTGGGATACCCCAATCTATATTTACCCGCGAAATTGAAAAGTCTCGCAGTCCTTGACTGACAAAGTTGAGAACTTCATTTCGGCGGCTTTCTGGCTGGATAAAGTCTGGTTGCTGTTTATATAGTTCTTCCAACGCGCTTTGGTAGCGTGACAACCGAAAAAAATAATTCTGTTCGTCTCGCCACTCAGCTTCTTTGTTGGGGTGGAGAGGACAATGGTGTGACTCTAGGAGTTCTCGTTCTTCTTTAAATTCTTCGCAGGAAACGCAATACCAGCCTTGCTGACGATCTAGATAAATGTCGCCTTTGTCCCATACACGCCCAAAAAATTCTTTGACAATTGCTTCGTGCTTAACAGTTGTGGTGCGGCTAAAGCGATCATATTGAATGTTTAGTTGTTGCCAAAGCGAGGTAAATTCAGGCACAATTCGATCGCAGTATTCTTGAGGCGATCGCCCATTACTCTCTGCCGCCCGCTGAATTTTTTGTCCATGCTCGTCTGTACCTGTAATCATTAGCACAGACAAGCCTTGCAGCCTCTCAAACCGTGCTAGCACATCCGCCGCAATAGTTGGATAAGCACTTCCTATGTGAGGTATATCATTTACATAATATAGTGGCGTTGTAACAGCGAATGTTTCATTGTTATCAGCAATATTCATAGAATGTTAAACAGATTATTAAAAGCTGTCTCTATCATATATCAGTGATGCCATTTATATATTTTTATTAATCTTTCATCCAACTATACACTTAGTAGCTTGAGCGTTAAGTAGCACTTTTGAAAATATCGCTTGAATAACAAAAAAAAGTGAAATTGAAACAAGAACTGACAAAAATTTAAACAAACGTTAACACAGTCGGGCGATCAGCTTTTATCTTCGCAATCGACGAGAAAACACCAATTCTATCCTTTTGCCCCGCAGTAAGCAGTTGTAGTAAGCTAATGTTCACGGGTAGTGCATAAAAGATAGTCGTTTTATGAGTCTTGATGTCAGTCGTCAGAATTCAGAAGGGAAAACAGTCTCTTGTCTCCCGTCTCCCTCACATTACAGATATGCAAAGCGCTTCGGACGATTAGCTTAGTTAAATATTTCTACCTTTAGACACTCACACTGCTTAATAAATAAATGTAAAAGTCGATTAACATATATAAACACATTAGCTTGTCAAATTATAGGCAAGACTGAATTTCTTAAGAAGAAAAACTGATATAAGCAGTGCATGATTGCAAATAGCCCCCTGCAAATTTCTCATGGGTTCCTGGCAGCGATGGGAACTAAACTGTTCCGTTATTATGCGGATCGCGTTCCCACCGATGGTGCTGTGTTAGTAGTGAGCAATCATCGTAGCTTTATGGATGCACCAATCCTGATGAGTGCAGCGTCACGTCCGATTCGTTTTGTTTGTCATCACTATATGGGACAAGTGCCAGTCATGCGGGAGATTGTCACAGGACAGTTGGGATGTTTTCCATTAGAAGCCCCTGAGAATCGTCAGCAAAGCTTTTTTAAACAGGCAATTGAGTTATTGCAGAATCGGCAGATGGTGGGGGTGTTTCCAGAAGGTACGCAGTCGATGGTGCAATTCAGTCAGCCTAATCAAATGCAAGAATTCCAACGGGGATTTGCTCATTTGGCTTTGCGGGCTGCTTGTGGTGGAGAAATGCACAAACCAGTGGAGGATGTGGCAGTTTTGCCGCTTGCGATCGCTTCAATGGAAGAAGTCAACACAAAAGCCGTACCCTTAAAGCTGTTGAGCTTATTCGATCCTTCTGAACCTTTGTTTGATCGACCTGATTGGCATCCCCTGGTGATCTACCGTCGTGTCGCTGTTCTAATTGGTCGTCCATTGTGGATTACGCCCGAACAGCGGAAACAATATCAAGGTAAGCAAGCGAAAACAGTGGTGTCGGAACTGACGCATCATTGTCACTCAGAAATCGCCGAGCTATTGCGACAAGGTTGTTATTAGGTAATGGGTAATGATGAATGCAGCAATGCTGAATGCTGAGATCTTTAAATTCATAATTTATAATTTTTTCCTAACTACCGCGTTCCTGCATTCCCAACTACTACTGAGTTTCTCAGCAAAGCAGCACTCTCTTCCTGTATAACTGTTAAATTTATTTACAAGTTTATTAAAATTTGCAGTTTAAATCTAAATTTAACAATGCCAGTACTTAAAAGCCGTCCTTGTTTTCTCGCTCCTAGGAAGCTCCAGCCAGAGTACCCGTTGTTCGTGTTTTTGCCGGGGATGGATGGCACGGGCCAATTGTTGCGATCGCAAACCGTTGGTTTAGAAGCCGCCTTTGATGTACGCTGTTTGGCGATCCCACCGGATGATATGACTAATTGGGATGTGCTGAGCGAACAAGTTATTAAGCTGATCCATGCTGAACTAGAAAAAAATCCCCACCGCTCAGTTTATTTATCTGGTGAGTCTTTTGGTGGTTGTTTGGCGATGAAAGTAGCCGTAGCATCGCCGCAGTTATTTAAGCGGGTTATTTTGGTTAATCCAGCTTCTTCATTGCGTCTTCGTCCTTTGCTGGTATGGGGATCTCAACTGGCTCAATTCGTGCCGCAGTGTGTCTATCAATTTGGTGCTGTGGGGTTGTTGCCGTTTTTGGCATCTTTAGGACGAATTCATCAGAGCGATCGCCACGAGATGCTGAAAACTATGCGCTCAGTGCCGCCAGAAACTGTTCTCTGGCGGTTGTCTTTAATTAGAGAGTTTGAGCTAGATGAAACGCAGTTGCGTCAGCTAACTCAACCAGTACTATTAATTGCCAGTGCGATGGATCGGCTGTTACCTTCTCTAAGTGAAGTTCAACGCTTAGTCAAAATTTTACCCGATGCCAGGATGGAAGTGTTGCCTCATAGCGGTCATGCCTGTTTGTTAGAAGCAGATATCAATCTCTATGAGATTATGCAGCGCGAACATTTTTTAGACTATAGTGCTGTAGCAATTAGCAGTCATTAGTTATTAGTCATTTGTCATTGGCTTTGAACATAGACGCAAAGCGCCATTACCGCAGGCGCGCAGACATTTGAGAAACAACAAAGGACAAATGACAAACAACAAATGTAACGAATTTTACAATTCTTCTGGTTTGTCCTAGATCTGGAGGATAGTCTAAGGATAAACAATCATTTTGCTTATTGTTGGGCAAATCTCCTTTGGAGACGCTGCGCTAAAGCTACTAGAGAAAAGAATATGATTTCACCATCGCTGCCGCCACTAGAAGCATCTTCCCCAGCCTATATCTGTCCCTACGATCAAGCCTGTAGTTACCTAGAACAGGCAGCCAAAGAGTTAAAGATGGATACGGGTTTGCTCGTGGTTCTCAGCAACCCGCGTAAGGTAGTTACTGTATCTATTCCGGTGAAATTGGATAGTGGGGAAGTGCAGGTGTTGGCTGGGCATCGAGTACAGCACTGTGATGTCTTGGGGCCCTATAAGGGTGGAATACGATACCATCCTGCCGTGACACTGCGAGAAGTGTCTGCTTTAGCAATGCTGATGACTTGGAAATGTGCATTGCTGGGAATTCCCTATGGTGGTGCAAAAGGCGGTATTGCCATAGATCCGGCACGTTACAGCGTTGGGGAATTAGAAAGGATAACCCGGCGTTACACCAGCGAGTTAATTAAAGATATTGGCCCTGCAGTGGATATTCCAGCACCTGACATGGGTACTTCTGCGCGTGAAATGGCGTGGATGATGGATACGTACTCAGTCAATGTGGGTCATGCCGTACCAGGGGTTGTAACTGGTAAGCCGATTTCGATTGGTGGATCGCTCGGTCGGGAAATGGCGACAGGAAGAGGTGTGACGATCGCCGTTCGTGAGGCGCTGGCAGAGCGAGGAAAGTCTCTGGCGGGAGCGAGGGTAGTAATTCAAGGTTTCGGGAATGTCGGTAGTGCAGCAGCTTTATTACTACATCAGGCTGGGGCAAAGATTTTAGCTGTTTCGACTGGATCGGGTGGGATATTTTCCGAAGCAGGTTTAGATATTCCAGCATTGAAAAGCTATTATGCTCAAAATCGTAGGAGTCTGAAAGGTTTCCCCCAAGCTGTAGCAATTACCAATGCCGAATTGTTAGCACTACCTTGTGATGTTCTGATTCCAGCAGCTTTGGAAAACCAAATTACTGAGTCAAATGTAGATCGGGTGCAAGCTACCATTGTCGCAGAAGCAGCTAATGGCCCCGTTACCCTCAAAGCAGATCGGATGCTAGAAGCGCGGGGGGTAACAGTGTTACCGGATATCTTGGCCAATGCCGGGGGTGTGGTAGTGAGTTATTTGGAATGGGTACAGGGACTTTCCTACGTATTTTGGGATGAGGAGCGCGTCAACCGGGAAATGGAACAGTTGATGGTGCAGGCATATCAGCAGGTGGTTCAGCAGTCTAAAGCGCGGCAGATACCGCTGCGACTGGCGGCTTATACGCTGGGTGTAGGTCGTGTTGCTCAGGCACTGGCTGACAGAGGCCTTTATCCTTAATTATTGGGGAGCCGCTCCCCCCTTTTTCCCCCTACCAGGGGAATGATAGGAAGAGCGATCACTTTATTTTTAGCTTTTTCTTCAAAACTTGGTTTACGTCTAATCCACGTCAAGTTGAAAAATTTAGATAATGATAATTAATATCAAAAGAAAAATATAACTAGCTGAACTTGCCCAAGCGATCGCAACTCAAATACAAACATAGTAGTTATTCTCTACGGTTAAAAATTTCCTCCATAGTTATGCGATCGCTCTTTATATTTACCTATGAATAGGCAAACAACCCAACTAGCCATTCCCCCACATTTTCAACCCGAAAAAGTAGGCGAAGTCTGGCGCGTACCCTATCAACAGCGGGCGGATGAAGCGAGAGAATGGGCGAAAAAACACAACATCAAACCTGCATCAGAAGACAAAACTCGCATTTGTCTACTATTAATTGATGTCCAAAATACCTTTTGCATACCTGGCTTTGAACTATTTGTTGGCGGAAAATCTGGTAATAGTGCAGTAGAGGATAATCGGCGGCTGTGTGAGTTTATCTATCGCAATTTGGGGGTAATCAGCGCGATCGCACCCACCCTTGACACTCACACAGCAATGCAAATTTTCCACCCAATATTTTGGATTAACGAGGCTGGAGAACACCCTACTCCTGCTGCTACCAATATTACACCCAAAGACATCGAGCAAGGAATTTGGAAAGTTAACCCTGCTGTTGCTTACAGTCTCAAGTGCGACTACGAAACTCTACAAAAATACGCCCTGCATTATGTCAATCAACTGAGTAAACATGGCAAATATCCTTTGACTGTGTGGTTCTACCATTCTATGCTTGGTGGTATTGGTCATGCTTTGGTTTCAGCTGTTGAAGAAGCAATGTTTTTTCATTGCATAGCGCGTGAAAGTCAAACTTCTTTTGAAATCAAAGGTAACAATCCCTTAACTGAAAACTATTCTGTCCTGCGTCCGGAAGTTTTAGAAGGTGCAGAGGGACAACCGATTGCCGAAAAAAACACGCGCTTGATTCAACAACTGCTAGAATTTGATGCTGTTATTATTGCAGGTCAAGCCAAAAGTCACTGTGTCGCTTGGACAGTTGACGATTTATTAAGCGAAATTCAGCAAGTAGATCCCAACCTTGCTAAAAAGATCTATCTTCTGGAAGATTGCACTTCACCTGTAGTCGTTACAGGGGTTATAGACTATACGGAACAAGCTGATGCAGCGTTTGAGAGGTTTGCAGCAGCCGGAATGAATTTGGTGAAATCCGCCCAACCTCTAAGCCTCTAAGTGCTGATGATCGAATCTACCGATACAGCCACATCTGGAAAAGCTGATGAATAAATCGTTCCTTCAGTTAATGTGGACTTTGAAGCATACTCCCCATCTTGGGGGTCTCAAAATATAATAAGCTGTCTCTTCTTGAGGTTGACGACCCAGTACTCAAGAATTCTGACTTCAGTATAGATTTTACTTTTCGTCTGAATATCCTTGTCTAAACTGGAATCTGAATATTCAATTAACCAGAAAACATTTTCAGGATAAGGGTGATGCTCCAGGTATTCATGCCCCAACCATTGTATGGTCGCAAGATCGGGTTCGGGTTCGGAGTTGTTAGGAAGCGTAATCGGCTTAGCCCCGCGAACTGTTGCGCGTTAGCGCAAGCGGGAGCTTGTCCTCCATCGGCCAACAGTCGCATCAAATATTCCTCTGCTTCACTACTAAAATAGGCGTGGGGTTCCCCTTCAGGTGGCATTTCTACTATTTCTCTGTTCAGTAGTTCCACACGCCGATTGTCTAATATCCCCGCCTCAATCATGCGGTGATACTCATCAATTGTTCATCGGGTTCCTCCTTTCCTCCCCATCCTCAGCGAAGCAGATGGGGAGGAAAGGAGGGCAGGATCTTTGCCACCAATAATTGTGCTATAATATACATGGTCGTCGACCCACCCAGCCCTTGACACGGACAGGCTAACGACAAAGAACGTTCACTAGAACGTCGCCGCAGATAAACGGCAGATTGGGGAATAAACGAGAGGCAATGGTAGTCCATCCTTAAGTTGCGAAAATACATAGAATTCGTTTTTGGATTTCGACACATAAGAACCGCAGGGCTTGCGGGGATAGTCTGTGGAGCGAACGTAAGACCGTAAAACTCCTTGTGGGTAGAGGCAGTTGCAATGAAGCAGAAACTTAAATCGTGAGGTTTAGGAATCCCTAATCTCAGGCGTAGCCGGATTGGGGAGGATGTCAATTGGCTATAGTTACGGTCATGGTGCGATCGCACCTCTGTCGTTCTCGTTTCAGTTTCACATCATAACCCAAGCGATCACTCGTCCTAAAGCGCAGTGGCAATGAAGAATCGGCATATCTAAGCTGTCAACTTCATATACAACAGCCCTGCACAAGCAACTACCTTTGATTGCTGACCCCATTATATGTAATTACCTAACTAATAATAAATTTAATAAATTAGCCACTAGCTAAAAGCTAATGGCTAAAAAAAAGGGGTTAACCCCTTCTAATTCTGGTTAACCCGCAAGCTTGGGAACGCGCAGATAACTTACTTTTGCACAACCAACTTGACGTTGGCGTTTTGCAAACCGCGCTGCTTGACTTCAGTCAAGGTCTTGTTAACTGCATACTTCTGGTTGATCGAGTTGATCAATTCAGTTTGATTGTGCTTCTTAGCAACGCCCCATAGGTCAGCGATCAAGTCGAATGAACCGTCGCTGTTGCGAGACCAACCCAAATCGTATTCACCTTCCAAAACTGCTACCAAGTCAGCACGAAGGCGCTGACCGTTGTATCCACGAACATCAGCTTCGGTCTTGGTGTTGATTCCTAGGTCACGCAGGGAAGCCTTGAGGATTTCGACGTCGGTGATTTTGGTGCGTAGAGTGCTAAAATGAGACATTTGGGATTCCTCCTAAAGGAAAATAAAGATAAACGACAACGGTTTAGTTTAGATTTAGCCGCGTTAGTTTTGGGATGGGATTACGAGCGCGGCACTTAGCTATCTGCTAGCACATTTGCTAGCCTTTCCCCCTGTGGTAGTTAGGAGAAAGCTTTTTAAAACTCCATTCGCTGATATTCAGCAACGGAGGCTGCTGCGGGTCTGGCGCGCTGTCTTGCCCAATCTCTCAAGGCTGTCACTTGTTCTGTCATTGTCCGTGACAAAGGCAGCGTCGCTTTGATAGCAGCAATAATATCTAGTTGCGTAAACTCTCGATCTTGAGCAAAGGCATCATACATAGCTGCAATTAGTGCTTGCTCAATTTCAGCCCCGGAAAAGCCATCGCCAATTTTAGCTAGTTGATCGAGATCGAAGCGGGTGATGTCCCGTTTACGCTTAAGCAGGTGGATCTTGAAGATCTCCTTACGTTCTTCTGCTGTCGGTAAATCGACAAAGAAAATTTCATCGAAACGCCCTTTTCTTAAGAATTCTCCTGGCAATCTTTCAACCCTGTTTGCAGTTGCCATGACAAATACTGGAGATTTCTTTTCTTGCATCCAGGTAAGGAAAGAACCAAATATCCGGCTGGATGTACCGCCATCTGAGTCACCCGAACCAGCAGTACCAGCAAAGGATTTGTCTAACTCATCGATGAAGAGAATAGCGGGAGAAATCGATTCGGCTGTTTTGAGCGCATTGCGGAGGTTTTGCTCCGAGCGTCCCACCATCGAACCATCATAAACTCGCCCCATATCTAACCGCAACAGTGGTAGACCCCACAGTCGGGATGTAGTTTTGGCAATCAGGGACTTACCACAACCAGGTACTCCTAAAATTAGCATCCCCTTCGGTTGAGGCAAACCATATTCCCTTGCTCTTTCGGTAAAGGCATTGGAACGCTGCTTTAACCAACGCTTCAGTTCTTCTAATCCACCTACCGAATCAATTGTTTCATCTTCTTCGATGTACTCAAGAATACCGTTACGCCGAATTAGCTGCTTTTTCTCGGATAAGACTACATCTACTTCATTTTCAGATAGATGCCCAGCAGTAACCTGCGCCTTACGATATACTTTTTCCGCTTCGTCCCTTGTTAAGCCCAAAGCTGCTTTTAATAGCTTTTCTCGCCCATCAGTGGTAAGTCGACGACTACGATTTTGCTCCAACTGCCGATCTAGCACTTGATTGAGTTCTGTCATGTCTGGTAGCGGGAAGTCCAGTACTACTACTTCCTTCTCCAGTTCAATCGGAACCTGCTGCACTGGCGACATCATAATGATGGTTTTTTGCGTGCCTTTAAAACTGGCAATCGCATCTCGCAACCATCTTGTTGTCACTGGCGCGTCGATAAATGGGTGTAAATCTTTAAATATGAATATGCTTGGTTCTTTTTGCCTAATTACCCATTCGATCGCCGCCTCTGGTGAGACAGTGTTGTGCTGCGTTACGTGCCGGGGTTGTCCGTGTTCTACAATCCCGTGTGTCACCGTCCAGATATAAATTCGCCTTTGCGGTCTTACCTGGGCGATCGTTGCAATTGC